>JBEKUO010000423.1:0-6533 GCA_049514955.1 Bryobacteraceae bacterium
AACGACTCCGTCGTCCACAATGGCTATGTGTTCGGCTTCAATGGCGGCATTCTCGCGTGCGTCGACGTCAAGGACGGCACGCGCAAGTGGAAGGGCGGACGCTACGGCAACGGCCAACTCGTCCTGTTGCGCGATCAGGACTTGCTATTGGTGATTTCGGAGGAGGGTGAACTCGCGCTGGTGAAGGCGACCCCCGACCAGTTCACGGAGCTGGCGCACTTCCCGGCGCTGGAGGGCAAGACGTGGAACCACCCGGTGCTGGCCGGTGACCGCTTGCTGGTGCGCAACGGCAGCGAGATGGTTGCGTTCCGGCTGTCCCTCGATGGCGTCTGACCACGGCCGCCGCCTGCAAACCGTCAGTAGTAGCTCCAGAGCTGCGTAATCGCTCCCAACCAACGCCGTGGTGTAGAACGAGCCGCTCTACTCCGGAATCGTCGGACGCTTACAGAGGCTCGGAATCGCGTTCCGGAAGGTTTGCCACTCTCGACGGCCGGTTTTCCTGGAGGGTTACCAGGCGGGGGAGTGAACTTTGCTTATGTTGGCAATGCCAATTCAACCGGGTCACTCGTCGCAGGTCGTCAATGCTACAGTTCGAGCCAACTACACTTACACCCTGTAGATGAGAGTGGGACAGCAGCTAGGGTAGGTCTGGGCGGCGACGTCGCGGCGCTAACGACCGGCGCACTCCCGATACAACGGAGATGAATTATCGTCTGGATAAACCGTCGCGTCGCGCCCCAGTCTGGCGCGCCGTTTTTCGAGTGCCAATCTTCCCGCGCCCCGGCCCCTCGTTCCCCCACGGCCCAACTTCCGGGTGCCCGCCGCTTTTTCCGGGCGAAGTGTCCAGTTACACGGCCCCATCCCAGTTTACTTCGTGTCTGTGCAGGCGCCGCCAAGCCACTTGCCAGTGCCATTGACGATCATGTTCATCGGGTGCCCGTCAGCAACTCCAGTGGACACAACGCTGAACTTGCTGGATTCCGAGCTGGACGCTTCGATGGTCACGGTGCTGCTGGACTTGTTATCAGGCGAATCGCAGTCCATCTTAGCTTCCAACTTGCTGCGTGAGGAATTGATCACCGTCATTTTGCAGCTCTTATCCGCATTGCCAAGGGGATTCAGCCTGACCAGGTCTTCCTTCTTGACGCAGTTCTTATTGGTGGTGGTGGTGGGTTTGCCACTGGCCATATTGCCGGCCTGCTTCAAGGCGGCCTCGATTTTGGCGCGCTGCTCAGGCGGGAGCTTGGCGAGCTGATCTGCCGGGATCTGCGGCATCTGCGCGGCGCTCGGTTGGGGCTTACCGCTCATCTGCATGGTTACGGTGTATTCCCATTCGCCAGTCTTGAGATCCAAGGGCGTGGGGTCGGCGGCCCAGACGGCGCTGGTCGCCAGAAGCGGGAGAGCAAAAAAAAGTTTCATGATGTTCCTCCTATCAAGGCCATGACGCCACGGCCAGGAGCGGCCTACATCGTCTCCTGGGCAGGCAGCAGGCACGCGGACGTTCGCTGCCCGCAGAGCTCGCGGCTGTGCTCAACTCTGTATTGGTCGTGTTCCAAATCGAACTGAGGCTGGCGATGCCAGCGCGACAAAAGCCATCAACAGCGTCTACTCGATCAAATCCTGCCCCATCTCATCGCGCATACCTTCTTGCCCTTGCGTTGTCGCGAAAGTGAGCAACGGCCACGATCTTCCGTAGTGTCCTACCAAAGCCGCTTATCGCACAACGCTCTCGTTTGTTAACCATATCGCTTAGCGCGCATTGCCGCGGATGCGAAACCGATGCCCCCGCCAGGAAACTGCCGCCCGACGGGTTCCAGAGGATGTCTAACGGGCCGAATTATAGCGCCCCTCGCGTTGCTCCAGAACAGGGGAATAAACGGCCGGCGCCCTGCGGCCCAACGATCTAAAGCACCGACGGCCCAGCACAAATCGGAGCTACAATTGTGACGTTAAGCACGGGAGCGTAACATTGGAGAAACTGCACGATTGGACCGAGTGCGACCTGTGGAAGGCCCTCGAATCTCGGCAGGACGCCCATTCTCAAGACTGCCGCACTACGCTGTCCCGTATCATGCCCAAGATTCAGGCGGTCCTCGCATCGGGGGGGACCTCGCCCAAAGACTTCACCCTCCACGACGCAGGCCACTCATTTCGCGTGGCGCAGCGCATGCGGGCAATCGCGGGCGACGCCTGTAACATACTCTCATCCTTCGAACTTTCCCTTCTCTTCCTGTCGGCGTACCTGCACGACATCGGTATGACCCCGGAGTTCAAGAAAGTCAACGCGCACTATACCTACCTCCTCACCGGCGACAGACCCCGCTTGGTGGGCGAGCCCGCCGCAGTGGTGAGCCTCCGATTCCTCGCACTTGTTCTCAGAATGGCCGACATTCTTGAGTTTGATCCCGAGCGCACGCCCGATGTTATTCTCCGCCACCGCGACATCGCGCCTGAGAGTCAAATCTATTGGTGGAAGGATAAGGCCATCTCGTTGACCATGGCAGATGGAAGAATAGTGGTCTCAGCCCGGCCTCCGTCAGCCAAAATACATAAGGCAATAGACGACATGGTGGACGCTATTGACACCGAACTGGCCATGTGCCGGACGCTAGCCGATGAGTTCCCGCTCGGGGCGGTACCCGGATTGGCCGAACCACTTCCCTACCAGTGGACACTACTTTCAGGCGTCCACCGGGACATCACTCCCCGCGAAGGCGCGTACGAGTATATCGACGGCGCTTTCCGTCCGGATACCAAGAAACTCCTCTCGCTGCTCTCGGGCACATCCCTTTATCAAGACCCACTCATGGCAGTCCGCGAACTCGTCCAGAACGCGTTCGATGCCGTCTCCGAGCGGATCGCCCACCAGAGGCTCGCCCAGCCTAATCCAGCGAGCCCCAACTTGGCGAGGCAATTAGCGAAGCAGCACCGGGTGTCCCTTCAGCTTGAGACAAGAGGTCCCGATGCGTACTTGGTGTGCACGGACAGCGGCATCGGTATGACAAAGGCAATCATAAGGGACCGCGTCCTCGTAAGTGGGTCCGGCCCCCGCCACGATGTCCAAGCGCTGGATCGTAGGTGTAAGGAAGCCGGATTCCAATTGGGACGGTCCGGCCAGTTCGGTATTGGCATACTCAGTTACTTCATGCTGGCAACGCAGGTGGAAATTGAGACACAGCGCGCGCAGGAAGCAGGCGACTCCGACTCTACCACCTGGTATTTTGAAACCGAGGGCATTGGAAGTTTTGGGGAGCTGAGGAATTCTCGAGCCAAACGCCCGGGCTCACAAGTTCGTCTCCGGCTCAAGCCCGAAATCTCGTCCAATTTGGCGGCATGGTACAGGAGCCTGAGACCGTACCTGCTCCACACCCTCGTCCAATGTCCGTGTCAGTTCTACCTCAGCTCCCCGATCCCCGAATGCGAACCCCTGGAACTTGAACCCGGCTGGTGCCCGCGCGATTACGCCGCGGTAGCGCTCAGCGGTCTCAGAAGGCGCGACGACCGGACGGAGACCCCGATAGATCTCCTTTCTAGTATGGAAAGGGAACTACGACTGGCGACGGAACGTGAAACAGACGACTTGGAAAACGAGTTCCGGTCCCAACTCCGCTGGCACAGCGAACAGGGCACGCTCTCCGACGGCACAGGAGAGTATTTGATCCTTCTCCCCTATTTTGAGCTTGAAGGAGGCCCATCGCTTGCGTTCCTTCGATCTACAAGGCTGCGCAAGAACATCACGGTTTACCGCTTCCTCAACGCCACGCACTATCTTCCCCTGGGGCACCTGGAGGAGGCGTGGAAGGGTATGGCATTTTGGGGGCCGCCGCTCAACTGGCGGCTTCGCAACGTCTTCTGTCGGGATCAACTGGGTTTCGGACACCGCGGGCAGCGTCATGGCCCATCGAAACGCATTCATGGCCGGAGCGGTCGGCGAAGCCGGACTGCGTGAAGCCGCCGCACGCTCGAAAGAGATAGTTACTCGGTTCCTCGACGAGTTTAAGGACTCCGAGTACGCTTGGCTAAACGAACGAGTTGTGGACGCGGTCGACAGCCGCGCTAAGCACTGCCGCTGGCTCGGCTTCGAGGGGACCCAGGATCCAGGAAGCCGAAAGCGTGCCGAAGCGCACTGGGGCGATGTCAAGTTCCCTGCAGCAAGCAGGTCCGCCTTTGGATACGACTTTGAAACCCCCAAAAGGGGGCTTGTTCTCAACGGGAAGCCTGTCCACATCGTGGGCTGGTCAACACCCGCCCCGGGTAGCTCGACCGAACTGGGCGCGATCGGGTGGAATTCGCCAGCTATGCCCCCAGATCATGTGGTTTATTGGAACAGCGGGGCTTCCGCATGGTACCGATCTGGCTTCGGCGCCCCCGAAGCTCTCCCTCTCGGCCATGGCTTGATTCCAAGTACCCGCCCGAGTGGGGTGAACTGTGCGGCGCAAGGTTCCAATGGTACGCTGGACACGACAAACCGGCCCTGGTATGGAACCGCAGTCACCCCGTAGTGAGGCAGGTGAGGCTTTTGGCGTGGGAATGGTGTGCTCGGGCGTTCCACATCTCGGTTGACCCAGTTCCGTACAGGGACAAACTCCTCTCCGAGAGGGCGATGGCTGCGTCCTGGCTTCTCCAGTGCATTGCCCAAGACTCCCAACTTCTATGGAACGGCTTACCGGAACGCGATCCGAAATTCCTCCCTGAGTTATTCAACCTTCTCTTTCGGACCAGAAAGGTGCCCGCAAGCCCGCGCCTGCTGCTATGGGTCGCGGACCCTAAAGGGGAAAAGCTCAGAATCGTTGACTCGCACCAGTGGGGGGTCGTTGAAGACGACAAGATCGTTAGACAACATCTCCCTACACCACCCGCTGCGTGGACGATTGACCAACCCGAACCGCTGCGGCCTCCCGGCCTATAATCGAGCATACCCTCCCCACATTCCGACAAAACTGACCGGGAGAAGTTTCGCCTTGCGATGCCACATAAGGGATAGATTTGTCGGCACGGGTGCCATCCGCCTGGCGCAACGAGACATTACCGAATTGGTTTTGTTTGTTCAAAAAAGTCGATGCCCACCCTAAATGAGCCCGAGGCACGTCGCTGCAATCGAGCGCCATCCACCAAAACCGCTACCCGGAGGCCGTCGGCCCCTAACTCCCTCCCTTGCAGCCAGTTACATCAGTCCGGATCGCCGATTCCTCACCGCCCCACCACCCAGACCACATAAAGAAACCATGTGGAAATTGGCTTCGTTTGTTCAAAAAACAAATTCCGACCAGCCGAAAACACCCCGCCTATCCCTCACCCAACATCCCCTTCAGCCGAGCCTTCACCGCCGGCCATTCCTCATCGATAATGCTGAAATAAACCGAATGCCGAACGCGTCCGCTCTCCGTCACCATGTGCTTGCGAAACGTGCCCTCCTCCACAGCTCCCAGCCGCAGAATCGCGCGCCGCGAGCGCTCGTTCAGCGAGTCTGTCTTCAGCTCCACGCGGTTCGCCCCCAGCGTTTCGAACGCATGCCGCAGCATCAGGTACTTCGCTTCGGTGTTGACCGCAGTTCGCTGCCACAGCCGGCCAATCCACGTCCAGCCGATTTCGACGCGCCGGTGCAGCCGGTCGATGTTGCCAAATCGCGTGCTCCCGATAGCACTCCCGGATGCGCGGTCGATCATAGCGAACGGCAGCGCCGAGCTTTCCGCCTGCGTGCGCAACGCCAGTTCGATGTAAGCGCGCATATCGGCGGGCGTGCGCACCTGGGTCGGAATCCAGCGCCACAATTCCTCGTCCAGACCCACCGCGCACAAATCGGCGTGGTGCTCGAGCGAGAGCGGTTCCAGCCGCACGTATCGGCCTTCCAGCGTCACAGGTTGTACATTCATCCGACTAGCAATGGTAGCGTAAGCTGGTAGACCCTTATGAAGCAACTCGCCCTGGAGGCCCTGGATGCAACCGTCCGGCGTGGCGTCTCCTACGCCGACGTGCGCGTGATCGAGACCCGCGATCGCCAGGTTTCCACCAAGAATGGCAAAGCCGGTCACGTCTCCAGCTCCGTCTCGATGGGCCTGGGAATCCGCGCCCTGGCTTACGGCTGCTGGGGATTCGCCGCCACCGACGACCTTACGAAATCGGGCATCGAGGCCGCCGCGTCGCTCGCCCTCGAAATCGCGCGCGCGGGTACTCTCGCCAAGAAGCAGGATGTGCTGCTGGCCCCCGAGGAAAAGTACGAGGCCGAGTGGGTCTCGCCTATACGCATCGATCCGTTCTCGATTCCCGTGGACCGCAACGTGGCCCTGCTGCTCGACGTCGATCGCGAGCTGCGCCGCAATCCGGGCGTCACCCTGGCCGAGGGCGCCATGAGCTTCGAGCGGCGCCGGCAAGTCTTCGCCTCCTCGCTGGGCAGCCTGATCGACCAGACCCGCTACCTGAGCGGCGTCGGATATTCGGCGCTCGCGTACAAAGATGGCGAGATCCAGCGGCGTTCCTATCCGAATTCGTTCGGCGGGCAGCATCAGCTCAAAGGATACGAGTTGATCGAGGAG
>JBEKUO010000424.1:0-6521 GCA_049514955.1 Bryobacteraceae bacterium
AGGCGCTCCACGTGTTCTCCGCAACGTTTCGGCCTATCATGGCTGGCGTGCATAGTAGCCGCAATGGGAATCGGGACTGCGCAGGCACAGACGGCGAGTGAAACCGTGCTGCACAATTTCGCAAGCCCACTGAGGGGAGCTAGGCCCTACGCGGGTGTCATCCGCGACTCGGCCGGGAATCTTTATGGGACTACGCAGAGCGGCGGCGCAGCGGGCTGGGGCGTCGTGTTCAAGGTGGATGCGGCCGGCCAGGAGACTGTTCTGTACAACTTCACCGGTGGGGCCGATGGCGGAAATCCCCAGGCAGGCGTGATCGGCGACTCGGCAGGCAACCTTTACGGGACGACATTCGAAGGCGGCAGAGCGGGCTGGGGTGTAGTGTACAAACTGGATGGCGCCGGCCACCAGACGGTGCTGCACAGCTTCACGGGTGGGGCCGATGGAGGCTACCCCGCAGCCGGTGTGATCCGCGACTCCGCGGGCAATCTGTACGGCACTACGGTCAACGGCGGAGCGGGCTTTGGCGTGGTTTACAAGCTGGATACGGCCGGCCATGAGAAGGTGCTCTACAGCTTCACAGGCGGGGCCGATGGGGGCGACCCTCTCGCAGGTGTGATCCACGACTCGGCGGGTAACCTCTACGGGACGACCAACGCTGGCGGCACAGGGTTCGCGGGTGCAGTGTACAAGCTGGATGGGGCCGGCCACGAAACGGTGCTGCACAGCTTCACGGGCGGAGCCGACGGGGGCCAACCCTACGCAGGCGTGATCCTCGACTCGGCAGGCAATCTCTACGGGACCACTTACTTTGGCGGCACAGCGGACTGGGGCGTAGTCTACAAGTTGGATGCATCCGGCCAGGAGACGGTGCTGTACAACTTCACGGGCGGGGCAGACGGGGGCTACCCGGCGGCAGGTGTGATCCGCGACCCGGCAGGCAACCTCTACGGGACGACTTATGCCGGCGGCGCAGGAATCTCGGGCGTAGTGTACGAGCTGGATACGAGCGGCCAGGAGACGGCGCTGTACAGCTTCACGAACGGGGCCGATGGGGGCTACACCACCGCAGGTGTGGTCCGCGACTCTGCAGGCAACCTCTACGGGACTACTGGCTACGGTGGCGCAGCGAACGTGGGGGTGGTGTTCAAGCTGGATGCATCCGGCCAGGAGACGGTACTGTACGGCTTTCCGGGTGCGGCCGCGGGCAGCTATCCCGACGCAGGGGTGATGCGCGACCCGACAGGCAACCTCTATGGAACTACTTACGATGGCGGCGCGGCGAACGCGGGCGTGGTCTACAAATTGGACACTGCCGGCCAGACGGTGCTGTACACCTTTACGGGCTTGGCCGATGGGGGCGGTCCCTACGCAGGTGTAATCCGCGATTCGTCCGGCAACCTATTCGGGACTACGGCCTACGGCGGCACGGGCTTTGGCGTGGTGTACAAGCTGGATCCTGCCGGCAAGGAGACGGTGTTGCACACGTTCGCGGGCTCGGACGATGGGGCCGTTCCCTATGCGGGTGTCATCGGCGACTCGGCGGGCGGCCTCTACGGGACTACTTACCTTGGCGGTACAGCCGGCGCGGGCGTGGTGTACAAGCTGGATGCGGCCGGACATGAGACAGTGCTGTACAGTTTCACGGGCACGGCCGATGGACGCTACCCCTACGCCGGCGTAATCCGCGACTCGGCCGGAAACCTTTACGGGACTACTATCTCGGGTGGCACAAAGGAATCAGGCGTGGTGTACAGGTTGGACACGTCCGGCCGGGAGACGGTGCTGTACAGCTTTACGGGTGGGGCCGATGGAAGCTACGCCCGCGCCGGTGTGATCCGCGACGCAGCGGGCAACCTCTACGGAACTACTGAGTATGGAGGAGCAGCGGGCGCGGGCGTGGTGTACAAGCTGGATACCTCCGGCAATGAGACCGTGCTGCACAGCTTCACGGGCGGGGCCGATGGGGGCAACCCCGTAGCGGGAGTGATTAGCGACTCGGCGGGGAACCTATACGGAACCACCCAAAAAGGCGGCTCAGCCAATGCGGGCGTGGTGTACAAGCTGGATCTATCAGGTCAGGAGACGGTGCTGTACAGCTTCACCGGCGGCGTCGATGGGGGCGCTCCCGACGCAGGTGTGATCCGCGACCCGTCGGGCAACCTGTATGGGACCACTTACTCCGGCGGGAAAGCGTCTACCGGCGTGGTCTTCAAGCTCGCGCCGCAGTAGCGGCGCAATGATGGGGGAGGCTGACGCCGGCGGGCGCGTGAGCGCCGTGGCTGAGACCACAGTAGTGGCGGGCCGCGCAAACGACTTGCAATTCCACTTCCGGGCCGGTAGGATTGTGAGATTATCATACACTCCCGGATCGATCTGCTGAATGCGCGAATTGGAACGGGCACGGGGCTCACTGCCGCGGGACTCGCGTGCGACCAGAGACAGGTGCCCCCGGGTTCCGCCTCTAAGGTCGCCGGATTAGAGCAGCATTACGGCATCGCCTACGCGGCGTGGTATGCGGCGGAGTGCGCGGAGCGTGCGGCGTGAGCGGCACCGTTCGCATCGCGATCGTCGGCGACTTCAACCCGGAATATCACACGCACCATGCCACTAGCGCCGCGCTGGAGCACTCCGCGGAGGCGCTGGGGCTGCGCATGGAGGCCAAGTGGGTGGCTACCGGATGCGTGGCGCGCGATGCGGGCCGGATTCTGCGCAACTACGATGGACTTTTCGTCGCATCCGGCAGTCCGTACCGCAGCATGGAGGGAGCGTTTGAGGCCATACGGTTCGCGCGCACCGAGCTGTGGCCCCTGATCGGCACTTGAGGGGGCTTCCAACATACTCTGTTAGAGTATGCCAGGAACGTGATGGGGCTGGCGGATGCGGACTCGGCGGAGCACGGCGTGCCCTCCGCGCACCTGCTCATCACGGCGGTTGCCTGTCCCATGCCGGACCGGTCGGCGGGCGCGCCCAGCCTGCATGCGGCGGGGAACATCCGCCTGCGGCGCGGCACGCGAGCCTGGGAAATCTTCGGGCGCGACGAGACTTCGGAACGATACTTCTGCAACTATGAGGTGAATCCGGCGTACCGCGAAGCGCTGGAGGCTGCCGGCCTGGTGCTGTCGGGTTTCTCGGAGAACGGAGATGTGCGCGTAGCGGAACTGCCGCATCATCCCTTTTTCATCGCTACGCTGTTTCAGCCGCAGTTGTCGTCGGAGGCAGGCAGGCCGCACCCGCTGATTAACGCCTTCGTGCAGGCGAGCGCCGGCCGGATATAAAGACCAAAGCAACCGCCGATGCACGCCGATTCACGCTGATGGATTGAGGACTATCGGCTGGCATCTGTGTGCATCGAGGGTTCGTGCCTGGTGCTGTGAGGCTTCTCGGAGAGCGGATCTGCGCGTCGTCGGAGTAAGGCAAGCCGCACCCGCTGATTAACGCCTTCGTGCGGGTGAGCGCCCGGATGTAAAAACCAAAAGCAACCGCCGATTCACGCCGATTCACGCTGATGGATTGGGAACCATCGGCGTGCATCCGCGTGCATCGGCGGTTTCGTCTTTAGTGTCCCAACATCGGGAACAGCGCACGCAGTTCGTCGTCGGTGGGTTGGCGCCCGTACTCGCAGACTTCGAAGGCTTCCGCGTGGCGGATCTTGGCGGCGCGCTCCGGGCCGTACCACTTCTCCAGGGCCCGGCGCACGGCCGGCGTGACATCGTACGCGCGGCTCTCGGCCAGCCACCTCTTACGCTCAGCCGGATCTTTGGGTACGGTGTCGAGCTTGCCATCCACCCACGGCAGCCATTCATAGACCTGCGAGACGTGCGCATCCAGCGCGCCGACTTTCAGATCGAAGACATCGTCGATGTCGATGGCTACATCCGGGCGGAACGGCGACGGTTTCTGGAAGTGGTCCTCATAGTAAAGAAATACCGGATTCTTGCGCAGTGGCGGCGTATCGGGGCAGACGTTGGGGACCACCACCATGTAGGCGGCGTCCTCGACCAGCACGCCAGTGTAGCGGTGATCCGGGTGATAATCGTTGGGCCGCGGCGCCAGCACGATATCGGCGTTCCACTGCCGTATGCGCCGGATGATCTGCCCGCGCACGTCCAGAGTGGGCAGCAGTTCTCCATCGTGATTGTCGAGCACCTCGTAAGGAATGCCCAGCCGCCTGCCGGACTCCTCGGCTTCGGCGCGGCGGCGCTTGGCCAGCGCGCCGCCGCCCATAGTCTGATGTCCGGCATCGCCGTTGGTGACCGAAACAAACTTCACGGCGTGGCCGAGCGCGTGGAACCTGGCGGCGGTTCCGGCGGCGCGGATGTCGCAATCGTCCGGATGGGCGCCGAAAGCAATCACGCGCAACTTGCCGTCTTGCGCCAACAGGGCGACAGCGGGCAGCAACAGAAGGAACACGCGCCGGAACATGGCTACACCTCTCCGAACTCGTCCTTCCAGACCGCTTCGCGATTGTTATAGATCGCCGTACGGCCCAGGATCGCGAACAGCGTGCTGATGGCGGAGCGCTCGGCGACGTTTTCCACCTCGCCGTTCTGGATGCGCGTCAGGAAGGCCTCAATCGCGTCGTTGGTGATGTCGCGGGGAGACTGGATGGTTTCCGTGTCCTTGGGCCCTTTATGGTGCACCATGCGGGCGCGCGAGGTTTCGATCACGCCTTTCGTGCCGGTGAATTCTTCGCCCACGCGGCTGAATCCTCCAGTGCTGATCTGGTTAGCCTCGAAATTCACGTGGATGCCATTGGGAAATTCGAACGACAGCGTCAGGTGATCCAGGATCTCCATCGAAGTGCGCACCTTCGTGCCAGCCATGCCGACGGCGCGGATAGGCCGCGCGTCCAGGAACCAGTGCAGCACATCGAAGTTGTGGCAATCCTGCTCGACGATGAAATCGCCGGAGTAATCCCGGTAGCAGAACCAATTCCGCAGCTTCTCGATTTTGGGATCGGGATAGGGGACGCGCTTGAACGGATCGCCGCCGATCCAGAAGGCGCGCGCGTTGACCAATTCGCCAATCTGGCCCGCCTTTACGCGCTTGTACGCTTCCAGGTAAACGGGGCCGTAACGTTGCTGGAACCCGACCGAGACATTCTTCTTCGGATCGGCTTGGCGGCCGGCGGCGATGACCTTCTTCACGCCTTCCAAATCCACGCCCATGGGCTTTTCGCAGTAGACATGCTTGCGCGACTGGATGGCGGCCTCCAGCATGCGGGGGTGCTCGAAGGGCGGGGTGGCGATAATCACGGCGTCGAGATCGCCGGCGGAGAGCAGCTTCTCGTAGTCCTTAAAGATGGCGGGCTTTTCGGCCTTGATCTTTTGGATGCCGACTTCGATGCGGTCGTCGAACAGGTCGCAGAGCGCGGTCACGCGCGCGCGCGGATCGGCATTGAAGATGGACGCGTCGAATTGGCCGCGGCCGCCCACGCCGATCAGGCCGACGGTGATCTTGGAATTCGCCTGCGAGCCCCGGACGGCCTCCGGGCGAACGATGGTGAAGGCGCCGGCCGCAAGGGCGGCACCGGCTTTTTCGAACAAATGCCTGCGCGAGAGTCCGGGGGTGGATTCAGACATGGTGGAAGAAGATCTCCTTAGCGGATTATACGTCAATGCACACAATGGAATTAGCCACAGATGAACACGGATAAACGCAGATGAGACCTACACGAGATCCTCGGGCGGTTTGACCTCGGTAGAATGCATCCGCTGGCGGGCATGGTGGTGGATTTCGCCGAGATTCAGGCCGGTCAGAGCCGTAGCGATAGCGCCGCCGGCCAGCAACGGCAGCGTAAGGGCCAGGAACAGCACAATGGAAAAGTCTCTTGCATCGTTCCGTTCCACTCCGAAAACGTTGTAGAGAGCGATCACGCACGCCGCGTTGATGAGGCCGATGTTGCCGGGAGCATTGGGGACGACGGTGCCCAGCCGCACGATCGCCAGCACCGCGACGGCATCCCAGGGGGAAAGGTCCAACTGGAAAGCCTTCATCAGCGCCCAGTAGGAAAACACCTGCAAAACAAGGTACAGGAAACTTGCCGGCACCACGCGCGCGAGAGTCCGCCAGTTGCCCATGGTGTGCAGACCCTCCACCACGTGGCGCAGCGTGGCGGCCCAACGGCTCTCCTTTACCATGGCGTGCGCATGACTCTTGTGGATCATCACGTACGCCAGCAACAGCGCCGCCACGATCACCACCACCTCGAGCCCGCGCACCGAATATGTCAACCAATGGGGGATGCCCTTCAGATGCTGCGCCACGATGACGAACGACAGAATCATCCAGAAACCGTCGATGACCCGCTCGATGGCGGCGGAGGCGAAGACCACGGAGAGCAGTTGATCGTTCCAGTGCGCCACCAGATAGCAGCGGATCAGCTCGCCGACACGCAAGGGCAGCACCTCGTTGGCGAACAGGCCGATGTAGATGGCTTGCACCGTGCGCCAGAACGGCAAGCGGCCCACGGGCCGGAAGAGCAGGACCCACCGCCAGGCATGCGAGATGTACACAGCGAG
>JBEKUO010000425.1:0-6517 GCA_049514955.1 Bryobacteraceae bacterium
TCCGGTGTCGCTGACGGTCACCGGGGCGAACCTGGCCGCCACTCCCTCAACCCTTACCTTTACCTACCAGCCCGGCGGAGCGGCGCCGGCGGTGCAAACGCTGACAATAACGCCGGTTGTCGGGAACGGCCCAATCGCGCTTACCTCAGTTGCGAGCAATGTCCCATGGCTGAGAGTGAGTTCGGCGGTGAGCGCGCCGGCCACTTTACAGGTTTCGGCGCTTCCGACCGGTCTCACGCCTGGCACCTATACAGGGGAGATCGCGATTTCGGCGGTGGGATCGCCGTCGCCTTCGCTGGTGGTTCCAGTCACGCTGACGGTAAGTGCGCTGCTGCAGCTTACCGCCACGCCGGCATCGCTTTCCTTCGACTATCAGATCGGAGGCCAAGTGCCTGCCGCGCAGAGTTTCACGCTTTCGACCAACGACACCACGGTGGGCCTTACCCTGACGTCGCCAGGCAACTGGCTGGTAGCGAGTTTTACGGCTGGCACACCCGACACAGTTCTGGTGACGGTGAACCCCGTGGGCTTGGGACCCGGCACCTATGGTGCGACGATCAATGTGTCGGCCGTCGGCGCGGCGAATACCGCGGCCGTTCCGATCACGCTGACAGTCTCCAATGCGGGACAGCTCGAGGTGACACCATCGCAGCTTTCCTTCACGGCTACGCTGAACGGGCCTGCGCCCGCGGCGCAGACGGTGGCGGTTACCACCGGCGGCGCACCGGTCAACTTCACGGCGACCGCAACGGCCACCTGGCTGAGCGTCACGCCCACGAGCGGGACCACGCCGGCAGCGCTCTCCATTTCGGTGAACCCGGCGGGCCTCCAGAACGGGACCTACATAGGTTCTGTGCTCCTCGCTCCGGCCGTGGTTTCCAGCGGTAGACATACTGCCGTCCCGACCGGCGGAGGCCAGATGGTTACGGTGACCTTTAAGGTGGGTACCGGGATCGGCACCGGCGCTCCGACTGTCGCTGGCGTGATCAACGCGGCTAGCGGCGTGTTGGGGACGGTGTCGCCGGGCATGATCATATCCATCTTCGGTACGGCGCTCGGACCGCAGACCGGAGTCGTCTACACTGTGCCGCCAGCCGGCGGTACGGTGGCTACTACGCTGTCTGGAACGCAGGTGCTGTTTGACGGCGTTCCTGTGCCTTTGCTGTACACGCAGGCCGACCAGATCAATGCAATCGCATCCTTCAACCTGGCGGGCAAAAACAGCACCGTGATGCAAGTCGCATATAACGGCCTGGCCTCGGCGGGTGTGACCTTGAAGGTGGTGCCTGCCGAACCCGGGTTGTTCACGGCGAATGACTCCGGCACCGGCCAGGGCGCGATCCTGAATGAGAACAGCAGCGAAAACAATGCGTCCAACCCGGCGGTGCCCGGCACACCGATCATGCTGTTCGGGACGGGCGGCGGAGTGACCGTGCCGCCATCTACGGATGGGTCGTTCAATCCTCTCACGGCGGCAGACACGTTGGCGCTGAATGTGACCGTTACTATCGGCGGGCAACCGGCTACCGTACAATACTTCGGCCCGGCGCCAGGCTTGGTGGCGGGGGTCATCCAGATCAACGCGGTGGTCCCGAGTTCGACGCCGTCGGGACCGGCGGCGGTGGTGGTGACGATAAATAACGTCAACAGCCTGTCAGGAGTTACCGTAGCAGTGCAGTGATTGTGGGGCAGGCAGGTGGGGCAGGCGCTTTCGCCTGCCAACCCAAGCTAGCGGGCGCGGCGGCGCGCCGCGCGCCGTCATACAATAGCTTTATGCGTTTTGGCAGAGCTATATTCGCGCTGGCGTTCGTTACTGCCGGTTTTGCCGACACCCTTACACTGCGCAACGGCAAGGTGGTCAAGGGAACCTACATGGGCGGCACGGCGCGCACCATCAAGATGGACCTCGGCGATACGGTCCGGACTTACGATGTGACGGACGTCGCCAGCCTGCAATTTACGGCCGCAGCGCCCGTGGCAGCGCCGGCTGCCACCCTTGAGATTCCGGCGGGAACCGCTTTCACTGTGCGCCTGATCGACTCCTTGGAATCAGAAACGAACGGCGCCGGCCGGACCTATCGCGCCACGCTGGATGAGCCCGTCGTCATAGCAGGTGAAACCGTCATCCAGCGCGGTTCAGCGGCGATCGTCAAGCTCACCGCCCGCGCGCTCGACTTGGTGGCGGTTAAAGTAAACGGCCGGATGGTGGACCTTCACGCCAGCATCGCCACTCCGGCACAAGACGCACAGGCGCCCGTCAAAGACCGCTTAATATTCATGGCAGACCGGCGGGTACGCATATGAGGCTGGCACTGGCGCTGCTGCTTTCAGCCGTGGGACTCTCCGCGCAAAAGCCGCTCGTGGAAGGGCTGGCCGACAGTTCCGTCCGCGTGATCGTCTATGAAGACTTACAGTGCCCGGATTGCGCGGCCTTCCGCCGCATGCTGGATGAAAAACTTCTGCCGCGATACGGGACCAAAGTGGCGTTCGTGCACCGCGATTTTCCATTAGCCAAACATGCCTGGGCACGGCGGGCGGCCATCGCGGCGCGGTTTATCGCCGAGCGCAAACCGGAGCTGGAACTGGAATATCGGCGCTACACCATGGCGGGCCAGGAAGTGACGACCGCGGACAACTTCAACCTGCGGCTGGCCACTTTCGCCAAGGCGCATGACATCGACCCGCGGGCGGCCATCGCGGCGATCGACGAGCCGCGCTTTGCGGAGCTGGTGGAGAAGGACTACCAGGACGGCGTGTCGCGCGGCGTGGTGCACACGCCCACGGTGTTCGTGAACGGCAAGCCGTTCATCGAGACGTTCACGTTCGAGGAGATTTCGAAAGGCATCGACGAGGCGCTGGCGCAGGCCCGTTAGCATCGTCAACGGCGCCAGCCGCGGGATTGCGCCATCGCCGCGGAGCTGCCGAGCACGCATCGCGCGAATCGCCACGTACCAGGCAGGCAGCCGTTATTTAAGGACTTGGCGGAAGGACCCTCGGCTTGTATAGCGTAACGCCTCGCTATACACTATGAATAAGGCTACGGCGTGATCGACACTATCAAGCACAAGGGCTTGCGACGGCTGTATGAAAAGAACGACCGTAGCGGCATCCGGCCCGATCTCGTGGAGAAGGCGCAAAAAATTCTCTCGGCGCTGGAAGCAGCGAACGGCCCGGAAGACATGGCGCTGCCATTGTTTCGGTTTCACTCCTTGACCGGCGATCGGCGCGGCACTTACTCGGTAACGGTCAAGGCCAATTGGCGCGTTACGTTCCGTTTTCACGAAGGGGCCGCATACGACGTGAATTTAGAGGATTATCACTAGAGCGCGGAAAAATGGAGCAGAGGAGCACAGATTATGCCGATGAAGAATCCCAATCATCCCGGCGACATTATCCGGGATTGCCTCGATGAGTTAGGTGTCAACGTGACGGACGGCGCTAAGGCGCTGGGCGTGACCCGCTCGGCGCTGTCTCGTCTCATCAACCGTAAAGCGGGCGTGTCCGTCGAAATGGCCCTGCGGCTCGAAAAGGCCATTGGCGGCACGGCTGGCTTTTGGCTTCGCTTGCAACTTAACTATGACTTGGCGCAGATACAGACGCGAAGCGGAAAGATCGACGCTCACCGCTTGGGTACCCCGGCACAGTTTGCGTTATGACACCCGCCGTGTTTCATAAAGGCGTCCTTTGTGAGACGATGCTGCGAGCCCACAAAAAAGACGCCGCTTTAACGATCGTTCCGCCACCTGGCAGAGCATGCAGGAGCGTGCGCCACGGCACTCAGCCGGTCCAGGGCTTTACCTCGCCGCCCAAGCCCTTATACCCGTTCTTCATGCGCTCCTCGATCTTCGCCCACACGGCCGGATCGCAGCCCTTCCATTCCTCCACTGCCGTGTTGCCGAGATAGGGCAGATCGGCGATGCCCATCTTGCTCGAGAAGAAACCGTTCGCCGTCAGGTCCCGAAACTTGTTGAAGAACAGCGCCCAGCGGTGGTCCTCGGCCGCGGCGCGCTCCGGCCATGCAATGCGATCGAGAATCTGCTTCTGCTGATCGGCGGTCGCATCTGCGAATGCCTTGGCGAACAGCCGCGCCGATTCCCGGTCGAGCCATGCAATGCCGCCCAGTATCTGCGCCGCCAGATCGTCGTTGCCGTCCTCCTGTTTCCGGAAATCCAGCCAGTCGTCGATGAACTCCGGAACGCCCGCTTCGGTGGCGCTGCCGCTACGCTCATCGGCGGGAATCACCAGGTCGCAAAGCACGCGCACGGTCCGCCACTGGTGGTCGTCGAACACTTTGCGTTTATAGGCGGCTTCGTGGTGTTCTTGCGTTTGCGCCTGGCCGGAGCTTGCCGATACCGCTGCCAGGGCCGGCGCGGCGCCCATCACCTGGAATAGTTCGCGGCGGCTCACTCCGGAGGCATCCTTCTTGATTTCTCCCATGATCTCTCCTTGTGGCTCAAACGGCCAGACTTCCTTTCTTCACCTGGTCCGCGATGTACTCGGATGTCCGCCAGCCGAGCGCGGTGATGGTCAGCGTGGGATTCTTGTCCGCGTTGCTGACAAAAGGCGCCGCATCGGTGATGAATAGGTTCTTGCAATCCCACGCCTGGCAGTATTGGTTGAGCACCGAAGTTTTCGGATTGTCGCCCATGCGCGTGGCGCCCACCTCGTGGATAATCTGCCCTCCGCGCGAAATTCCCCAGTTGTTTTCCGCGCTGGCATCCGTAAAGTATTTGCCGCCGGCTGTAGTGATGATCTCTTTGAAAGTCTCCTGCATGTGTTTGGCCTGCAGAATTTCGTCCTCGCTCCATTTGAAGTGGAAGCGCAGTACGGGGATGCCCCACTGGTCCACCACATCCGGATCGATATCGCAGTAGCTGTCCGCGTTGGGGATCATTTCGCCGCGTCCGTCGAAGCCGATGCCGGCGCCGTAAATCTTGCGCAGGTTGCGCTTCAGCTCGACGCCGTAGCCGCCGCCCAACATCTGCTCGGAGCCGCTGAAATCGTCGGCTCCCGGCAATCCGCGGCCTCCGCCGATTTCGATATGATACCCGCGCGCGAAAGGCATTTTGCCGGCCTTCTGTTCCTTGTAGTGCCACCAGGGCATGTACATGTGCATGCCGCCGACGCCATCTTCGTTTCGCGGGGGCAGGTCCTCAAGAATCGGGAGATATCCGCTCACCGGCGAGCCCACCGTGTCCATGATGTACCGGCCCACCAGGCCGCTCGAGTTCGCGATGCCATTGGGAAAGTGGCTGCTCTTCGAATTCAGCATGATTCGCGCGGTTTCGCAGCAGCTTGCGGCCAGCACCACGACCTTGGCGTAGACCGCCACCTCGGCGCGCGTCTTCCGGTCGATATAAGAGACGCCCCGCGCGCGGCCGTCCGCGCCGGCCAACACTTCCCGCACCATGGCATCGGTCCGCACTTCCAGGTTGCCGGTTTTCATCGCGGGAAAGATGTGCACGCCGGGCGAATTGAAATTCGCGTTGACGCCGCATGCGCGCCCACACTGCGCACAGTAGTGGCACGCAGGCCGCCCGTGGAGCGGCCGCGTCAGGATCGCCAGCCGCGATGGAATGCAAGGTATCTTGAGCTTATCGCAGACCAGCTTGATGACCCGCTCGTAGCCGCGCGGCGCGGGGGCCGGCAGAAACTTCCCGTCGGGCGTGTTCTCCAGTCCTTCCGCAGTGCCGAATACGCCGATCAACTCCTCGGCTTTGTCGTAGTACGGCGCCAGATCTTCGTAGGTGATGGGCCAGTCGAAGCCCTTGCCGTCGCGGCTGTAGGGCTTGAAATCGTAGGGACCCATGCGCAGCGAAATACGGCCGTAGTGATTGGTCCGGCCGCCGAGCATGCGCCCGCGCCACCACATCCAGTTCGTTCCGGGAGCATTCGTGTAGGGCTCGCCAGGCAACTGCCAGCCGCCTTGCAGCGTGGCGTCGAAATAGCCGAAAGGCTTCTCTTTCGTGCCGGCCGCGCGATGCGGCGCGTTGTACGGCCACTGGAACATGTCGGATTGTTTCGTGCAGTCGTACCACCCGCCGGCTTCCAGCATGCACACTTTGGCCCCCGCCAGCGTCAGGACGTGAGCCGCCACGCCGCCCCCGGCGCCCGAGCCTACCACTACCACGTCGTATGTCTGGGGAGTTGCTTTGACTTGCGCCATTCCGACTATTCTACGCCCGAAAAGGGCGGGCAGACCCGGCGCACCCGGGCGCCCGCTTCGGAAACCAAAGGCGATCGGCCCTGGCGCATGGCCGCCTAAGCAAGCGGGGGTCAACATTGCTTGCCGGGTAGTACTCTATAGACAAACTTCCGCTTGTCAACCTCGGTGCTCAGTATTATACTCTGTCTCAGCCCAGGACGTAAAGACGGATTCGTCTCTAGAGGGACATATGAATACTGGAACTAAGGGGCCGGTGTGGACGATCCTCGCAGCGCTCCTTCTCTTTCCCGTTTACGCGGCTGCGCAGCCGGCGCCGACGCTGACCACGCTCCATTTTTTCGCCGGGTATCC
>JBEKUO010000426.1:0-6503 GCA_049514955.1 Bryobacteraceae bacterium
ACGGCGGCCGCCTTCACGGTTGTCTCGGCCTCCCAAATCTCGGCTACCGTACCAGACGGCGCGACTACCGGCCAAGTCCAAGTGGTCACTCCCGGCGGCACGCTCTCGAGCAACATCGCTTTTCGGATGACGCCGTGATTTTGAGCTTCTCGCCCCGAGTGGCCTGCCGGCACGGCCGTGGTCATTACCGGCCAGAGCCTGACGGGGGCCACCAGTGTGACCTTTGGGGACGTCAAGATCGCCCGGTTTACCTTGGACTCAATACTCGGATTACGGCGACCGTGCCTGGCGGAGCGAAGACGGGCCCGAATCGGCCTGACCACACCAGGCAGCGCTGCCACGAGCGCCGGCACTTTCACGGTCAACCGAGAGGGTTCCCCGATCCGCCACACGTGCTAGCCGATTTTTGCCAGCCTCTTGTATGCCCGGATGGCCGCGTTTTGAAACTCCCATGCCGGTTGGCCGGTTGGCGGCGTTCCCCTCCACTCCAGTTGCCAGGCGAATCCTTTGAAAAGCGGACGGGCGATGACGCGCAAGGCTTGCCCGGAGAACTCGGGATACTGTTGGACGGCTTCGGCGAGAGCCAGGCGGCTCAGATCGGGGTCGATCTCGATCGGCTGCATGCGACTATCGTAGCTGAGAATCCGGGAACCGCGCGCCCGCGCACCTGGGCGCTGCGTCCCAGTGTCACGGCCTACAACGCCGCGTATGTGGCGCTCGCCGAAGCGCTCGCATCGCCTCTCGTCACGCGCGATGCGCGCTTAGTACACGCGTTCGGAATTACAGTTGCGTATCGGAGCACCGCTTGCTAACGCGCGCGGCTCTGATCGGAGCCATGACCGTCAGGGAGTGGTCTTCCCAACATAAGAGACCGTATTTAAGAAATCGTGTACTTAGCTTCCGCCCACGGGCGACGCGCAAAGGTCGAGCCGATTGAATAGCGCTCACTCATACCGTAGCGCCACCGTCGGATCCACACTGGCCGCGCGCCGTGCCGGCAGATAACTGGCCGCCAACCCCACCGCAGCCAGCAGCGCCGCCATCGCGGCGAGCGTCGCCGCATCCGTAGTCCGCACTTCGAACAGCAGGCTCGCCAGAAAGCGCGTCAACGCCAGCGATGCCGCGAAGCCCGCCGCAAGCCCCGCGCCAGCCAGCGCCGCCGCCTGCCGCAGCACCATCGCCAACACGTCGCGCCGCTCGGCGCCCAGCGCCATGCGGATGCCCATCTCGCGGTTTCGCGACGTCACCGCGCAGGAGACCACGCCGTAGATCCCCACAGCCGCCAGCGCTAGCGCCAGTCCTCCGAACAGGGCCAGCAGCGCCAGGGTGAATCGGCGTTGTGCCAGCGAGGATGCCAGATAACTCTCCAAAGGCCGCACCTGGAACACCGGCTGCGTGGGATCGGCGGCTAGAAACGCCGCACGCGCCGCCCGCTCCAAACCGCGCGGATCGGTGGTGGTCCTGGCCACCAGCGAATAGCCGAATGAGAGATCTTGGGCCTGCGGGGCGTAGGCCGCGATGCTGGGCGCCGTGTCCAAGCCGTACTGACGCACGTCGCCCACAATTCCCACGATGGTCATCCACGGCTTACTGTCGTCGCGGCCGCCTAACTGGATCTGTTTGCCAATCGCTTCCTGGTTCGGAAACCGCTCGCGCGCGCAGGTCTCGCTGATCACGGCCACTTTGGGCGCCGCCGCGCTGTCCTGATTGGTGAACAGCCGGCCGCGCTTCAGCGGAATTCGCATGACCCTGAAATAGTCCGGCGACACCGAGTATCTATCGGCGCTGGGATCCTCCGAATCATGCGTCGGGCGGCGATCGCGTATGTGGAAGCCGGCGCGGTCGAAGTCTGTCATAGGAAGCAGACTGGTCATCGCGACGCTCTCTATGCCGGGGGTGGCGCGCAATCGCGCGAACGCTTGTTCATAGTAGCCCAGCTCGACTTCGGGCTTTTGATAGCGCGCGCTATACACGTAAGTCTTGAGCGTGAGCACGTTGTGCGGATCGAAACCAGGGTCGACGTTCATCAGGCGCACAAGGCTCTTGCCCAGCAGTCCGGCGCCCACCGCAAGCACGAAGGCCAAAGCCAGCTCACCCATCGCCAGCAAGTCGCGCAGACTGCGGTGGGAACGGCTGCCGGTGGCCTTGCCGAGGTCCTTCAGCGCGTCGTTCGGATCCGCGCCTGCAGTGCGCAGCGCGGGCATCAACCCGAACAGTACGCCGGTGAACAGGCTGGCCGCCAGGCCGAACCAGAGCACCGCGGCATCCATGTGAATCTCGTTGATGCGCGGCAATTCCCTGGGCGCCAGCGCCGCCAACCGGGACGTGCACCACCAGCCCAGCAGCACGCCGGCGATACCACCGGCCACGGCCAGCAGCAGGCTTTCCGTTAAGAGTTGCCGGATCAATCGCCATCGCGCGGCCCCCAGCGCGGCGCGCAACGCCATCTCCTTCGCGCGACCCGTGGCGCGTGCCAGCATCAGGTTGGCTACGTTCACGCACGCGATGAGCAACACGAAGCCGACGGCTCCCATCAGCACCCAGAGCGCCGTACTGATGCTGCCCAGCAAGTGATCGCGCAACGGCTCGAACGCCACCTTGGCTTGCGGAGGGTACGAGGCCGGGTAGTGCCGCACCAGATCGGCCATGATGGTGTTCAACTCGGCATGCGCCTGGGCCGCCGGTACGCCCGGCTTCAACCGCGCGATCAATTGCAAGTGCTGGCAGTCGCGGCATGCAAACGGGTCGGTCAGCGCGTATCCGAGCGGCTCGAAGATCTCGGGTGTGCCGAAGCCCTCGATTTCGAGCGGGCGAAAGCCGGCGGGCAACACGCCCACGACCGTGAATGAGGAATCGCTCAACTGGATGGCGCGGCCGAGAATGTTCGGATCGCCGCCGAAACGCCTCATCCAAAGTCCGTGGGCGAGCACCACTTCGTGGCGCCGATCGGGTCGGTCCTCCTCGGGCAGGAAGCCACGGCCAATCTGCATGCCTATGCCGAGGGTGTCGAAGAAGTCGTAATTGACGCGCAGGCCGTTGACCAACTCAGGCTCGCCCCGCTCGACGATTGCGCCCGCCGCAGTGCGGTAGAGCGACATGCTCTCGAACGAATGGCTCAACCTGCGCCAGTCATAGGCCGTGGTGTAGCCGATGGTAGTGGCGCGCGTCTCGCCATCGTCGGCCTCGCCCAACTTCACCAACCGGTCCGGGTCGCGATACGGCAGTTGATTGAGCAGCACCGCCTTTACCGCGCTAAAGATGGCCGTGTTTGCGCCTATGCCCAGCGCCAGCGTGGCGATGGCGGTCAACGCGAAAGAGGGACTCTTGCGCAGGACGCGGGATGCATAGCGCAAATCCCCGCGAAGCTCGTCGAACAACCGCAGCCCGCGTTCTTCGCGGCAGCGTTCCTTGTACCCTTCAACCGCGCCGAACTCGATTCGTGCCCGGCGCATCGCATCGGATGGCGGCAGGCCGGAGCGGGCCAGTTCCGCGGCGCGGCTCTCCAGGTGGAAACGCAGTTCATCGTCCATATCGCGCTCCAGAGTCGAACGCTTGAATAACGCCCGCCAAAGCAATCGCAAACGGGGCCGCATGGTCAAACCTCCTGAGCCTTGGCGCCCAAGGCCGCCGCAATGGCCGAAACCAGCCGGTTCCAACTGGCGGTCTCCTCGCGCAGCCGCTTGCGCCCGGCCGGTGTGAGGCGGTAGTACTTGGCTCTGCGGTTGTTCTCCGAGATGCCCCATTCCGACTCCAGCAGACCTTGCACCTCCAGGCGATACAGCGCCGGATACAGTGCGCCTTGCTCGATCGTAAGCGCGCCGCCGGAAATCTGTCCGATGCGCAGCAGCACGCCGTAGCCATGCAACTCTCCGAGCGAGACGGCTTTCAGAATGAGCAAATCCAGGGTTCCGGGCAGCAATTCGGCTTGATCGGCCATCTTCCTCTAAGCTCCTTAGGAGAATTTTACCGGCGCTCTCCTAATTTGTCAAGGAGAGCTGATTGTTATCCCCGGTTAAACAATGGGTGATGCTCGAAGACGCGCCTGGGAAGGCAAGTATTCGTAACGGAAAGTGATAATCCATTGTCTACAGATGGAATAGTGTTCTGCCGCCAAAGTGACTCGCTTGGGAGATGGAACGAACTCTTCAGCGTGAGGAACGCCGCCCGCCGATGTCCTAGGCGAGGAAACCCGGCGGCGCCGTGACGGCCGGCGAGATCATGCTACGGCACAATTTCATAGACGGTGCCGCCGGGCTGCATGTTGGCCGGATTGATCGTGGTGCCGTAGATCCTGCCGTCTTTCGTCACGACGATTCCGCCGGCGGGGACTTGACCGTCGGTGAAGGTATGCAGAGCGGTGTAGGTCCAGGCGCCGCCGCTGCTCGATGGCGGATCGAGCTTGAAGACCACGCCGCCGGCGGACAGGCACGCGGCGCCGTAGATGCCGCCATTACGCAACACGAGTGGCGAGTCCGGGCCACAATTGAAGTTGTGCCCGAACGATTTCAAGATTGTCTTGGTCCAGGGCGCTCCGGGCGTGGTTGGTGGCGTCAATTGAAACACCGTGCCCGCGCCGTTATTGCTGACGGAAGTGGTACCCATGGTTGTGCCGTAGAGGACGCCGCCAGGGCCCAGGATCACGTCATTGGGCACGGCGCCGTCGGCGAATCCCTGAAAGGTGTAGAGCGTGGTTTCCGTCCAGGCGCCACCTGGGGTGGTTGGAGGAAACAGCTCGAATATCGTGCCAGAGTCCTGCGCAGCACCGAGCTGGTTTGCCCCGTACAGCACGCCTCCCGGGCCAAATGCGAGGCTGTCAGTGATAGCCCCCATAGGACCGCCGCCGGGGAAACTGTAGAGCACCGCCCCGGTCCAGGCCTGGCCGGGCGCTGCTGGCGGCGTGAGCTCGAAGGCGGAGCCGTTTTCATAGATTCCGCCGTCGCTCGTCGGCGTGTACAGCGAGCCACTCGGTGAAGCTATGAGGCCATACGGGGTACCCCCATCACCTCCCGGCTGGCCCAGTGCGGTGAAGCTGTAGATCACGCTCTCGGTCCACGCGCCGCCGGACGACGTGGGCGGCTGCAGTTCATAGGCGGTGCCACCCCCGCTGAAGTACGCGCCGCCTCCGTAGCTTACGCCGTACAACGCACGGCTGGGACCCGGTACCGGTGCGCCGGTCGGCCCGCACGCATCGCCTCCTGCCGTCGCGAAGGTGTGGACCGTGTTCTCGGTCCACGTGCCGCCTTTGGAGGCTGGCGGCAGCAGCTCGGAAATTGCCCCACAGGTTATGTTGCCAACCCCGCCGATGGCGAGGTAGAAGGCCC
Source organism: Bryobacteraceae bacterium (assembly GCA_049514955.1). Lineage (GTDB taxonomy): Bacteria > Acidobacteriota > Terriglobia > Bryobacterales > Bryobacteraceae > Bog-159. The sequence goes on from JBEKUO010000426.1 coordinate 5,322, forward strand.
CGCTCGCGTGGGAGAGGCCGAGCGGCGGGCCAGAGGTAAAGGTATACACCGTGGCGAAGCGAGACTGCCCGAGGGCGGCGGACAGCATCAGCGGCAGCGTTAGCCCCGCGGAAATCAGCGTGGTTCGGCTCATGTCGACCTCCCTTACGGCAGCACGCCGCTGTCGACCAGAGTGTAAACGTTATATGGGCAGTTCGCCGCGTAACCGGCGCGCCGGCTCCAGTGCCGCAAGCGGGGCGGCTAGGGCCGGAGCGAAGAACACCAGGACGACAACAACTTTCGGAGTCATTGGGGGCTATTCTAGCACCGGCCCGGATGAGTCGGCAAATTACGCTGGCGCCTGCTCCGCCCGCCTTCATTGGGAGTAAACTTAGCCCAGAGGATGAAGGAGAGACCTATGCCGGTCACCGTCAAAAACATCGCCTTGTGGCGTAGAGAGATCGAAAACAAGCCGGCAGTTCTGGCCGGTGTTCTGGAGCCGCTTGCCAAGGCGCGCGCCGACCTGCAGGTCGTCATGGGCTACCGCTACCCCGGTAACCAAGCCATGGCGGCCCTGGAACTGTACCCTGTCACGGGAAAGAAATCCGCCGACGCAGCCAAAGCCGCGGGGTTGGCCGCCGCGCCGATCCCCACGTTGCTGGTGCAGGGCGACAATAAGCCCGGCCTCGGATATTCCATTTCCAAAGCCATCGCGGACGCGGGCATCAACATGGATTTCATGGTCGCGCAGGTGATCGGCCGGAAGTATTCGGCGGTCATCGGATTCGAGAACGAGACCGACGCCCGCAAGGCGTCCACACTGATCAAGCGCGCGACCGCCGCTCGAAAGTAATTGCGCTGTGCCGCAAGCAATTGCGTTGTGCCGCGGCCGGGTCCCGTTGTAGAATTCTCCTAGCGTGCACTTCCGCAGATTCGCGTGTTTCCTGCTGGGGGCCTGGCTGGCATGCGGGCTCTTCATGGCCATGGTGGCCACCCAGAATTTCCGTTCGGTGGACCGCCTGCTCGCCAAACCCGCGGCGCCCGCGGCGCAGCAAGTCGCCAGGCTGGGACGGGATGCCGCGCGCACCCTGTTGCGTTACCAGGTTTCCGAACAGAACCGCTGGTATTTCGAAACGTGGGGGATTCTGGAGACCGCCATCGGCGTGCTGCTCCTCCTGGTGCTGATTTTCGGGAGCACCGAAA
>JBEKUO010000427.1:0-6486 GCA_049514955.1 Bryobacteraceae bacterium
GCTGCATGGCCTTGATTTCGCGCTTGTTCTTGGTGCCGAAGACTTTGGCCAGGATGGCGTCGATCATAGAGGGGTCTCGTGCAGAGGGAGATCCGCTATTTCTATTCTAGCGCGGGTGGGGAAACTCTGTTGATTTCCGACCAGTGCGCTGTTCTGTCGTGCTCGGCTCCGGTGACGGCCCCGGGGGCGTAGGCCAGCGCCTCAAAGAAATCGGTCCCAGGTCGACCGTCCGGCCCATCTTTGGGCGCGACATCGCTGTTGAACCTGCCGTTTCAACTGGTAAGCTGTTCTACCACGGTCTGCTAGGGTTGGGCGCCGAAGACATTGGCCAGGGCGTCGATCATAGAAAGCCTACACCACCTTTCGCTTCTCACGCGCGGCGAGTGTCTCGTGGAGCAGTGACTTAATGTAGGTCTGGTAAGGCAGGCCCTTCCGCTCGGCCTGCTTTCGGGCCAGGGCCAGATCGGCGGCGGGGATGCGCAGCGACACTACCGGCGCGGGCGCCTTCTTGGATGCGGCAATCCGCCGGCGCAGCTCGTCTTTGGTGAGAATCTTGGCCTCGCCGGTCTTCACGGCGGCCAGAAGCTCTTTGTCATGGACGTTCCGGTTCTCGTACCACCATTGGGCTTCTTCCGCCTCGGTGGCGAAAGCCGGTACGATGCGTTTCGTTTGGTTTTTCATCGAGGTTTCTCCAGGAAAGCCTTCTTGTTCGACACACTGGCTGGGAACGCGGTGACGGCACGGACCCTGCCGTTGCGAACCGTCCACGCGACCAACAGGAAGCGGCCTCCATTCGTGAGGCCGACGGAGCGATAGCGTTCTTCGCCGTCGATTACCTGATAATCCAGGTCCAGCGGATCGCTGTTCAACGCCTGCTCGAATTCGGCCGGCGTTACTTTGTGCGCCTCGAGGTGCTTCCTGTTCTCGTCGTCCCAGTCGAACTCGATTCCGTTGGCCACGAACAATTAGTATCGCAACGTATATACGGTGTCAATAGGGGACTAGCTGGCGCATTTCGGAGTCTGCCGCGGTGCAGGCCGATACCGCCAATCAACGCCGCATTGACGTGACACCCTAATTGCGAGGCTGCCGCCCGTTTGGTAACGTGGACCGCAGTGGAGTGAACAGTGAGTCTCGACGACCAGATCGGACCGGAGGAAGGCGCGTACAGCGAAGATGGCGTCGATTTGACGCTGATCCGGTGGATGTTGTCGCTGACGCCGGCCCAGCGCTTGGAGGTGCTCCAAGGGTTTGTCGATTCCGTAATGGAGGTGTCGCGGCCGTGCTCGAGGGCGTGCCCGTCAATACTTTCGATCTGGACATCGTGGACTCCAGGGAGCCGGATAATATCCGGCGGCTGCTCACGTCGCTGGCGTCGTCGAGGCGACTTACCGGACGCAGCCGGAGCTGGCGTTGAAGCCGGATGCGTCGCACCTATCTTCGCCGGGTCACCAGCTTCTGATGACGCGGTTCGGTGCTCCGGACGTTCTGGGCGACATCGGGCGGTCCCGCGGTTACGACGATCTGCTGCCTCACGCACGAAGTCGAGGTGGGCGAGGATTGCGTGTGTGGGTCTGGATCTTGAAACTCTGATTGCCGTCAAGGAAGAGGTTGGCGGCGAAAAGGATTTTTGCGGTGCTTCCGATCATGCGGCGTACGCTCGAAGATCGTGAATAAATCGGTGGCAGGCGAAAGCGCCTGCCCCACAAGAAGCGGAGGCGGTGAGCTTCAGAGCAGGGTCTTGCGGCGCAGCTCGCGCACGGCATCGTGGCCGATCCAGCGCGCCGCCCGCGACTCGGTGGCGATGAGCGCTTCGGCCACCTCGATGGCTGCCTCGCGCAATGCGGCGTTGCGCTTGCCGATCTGGCGCAGGGCCCAATTGACCGCCTTCTTGACGAAATTGCGATCGTCGACGGCTGCCCGGCGGACGAGACGGAGAGCCGAGAGGAACTGTTTGTCGGTGGCCTTTTTGTCGTGTACTGCCAGGGCGGCGAGCAGCGCGAAGGCGGCGCGCCGTTCGTATTCCGGTTCGCGGCGGGACCACTCGCGCACTTTGCTCCAGGCGAACGGCGTCTTCCAAAGCAGCGCGATGCAGGCGGAATCGCAGACCGACCAGCAGTCGAAGTCGCGCACCCAGCGCTCGATTTCCGCTTCCGGGATCTGTTGAGGGTCGGCGATCAGGGCGGCGACACAGCGGGCTTCGAGGACTCCGGTGGACCAGAGGGCGGGCGCGAGCTCGGGGTTGTGGCGGTGATCTTTGGCGATGGCGCGGATCACGGGCGTGGCCACGCCGTAAGCTTTCGCGGGGCGAATGCCGTAGCGGGCCATGCCGGCGACATTGGCGGCGCTGCCGGCGGCGCGCAGGCGTTTGAGGATCTCAACGGTCGAAGTCGACCTTGTCATAGACTTCAGCCACGGGGAGGACTGTGTCGATTGAGGCGAGGGGAATTGTCTCGGCGAGGCTGGCGTATTCCGCAAGCAGCCAGCGGTTATCCTGCCGGGAGAAGTGCTCGACGTGTGGGCGGTCCTGAGCGACTGTGAGATATTCGGCGAGTGATGAGAGCGTCCGATAGTGTTCGAACTTACGGCCCCGATCGTAATCCTGTGTGGATTCGGAGAGGACTTCAACGATAAGAACCGGATTCAGCAGGGTGTCCTGCCGGTCGTCGGCGAACTGCGGCTCGCCACAGGCCACGAGCACGTCAGGGTATGTATAAAGGCCCGACGGCGACACCCTCAGGCGCATATCCGTGGAATATACTTCGCACGGTCTCTTTCTCAATTTCTGGCTCAATGCCGACACCAAGTTGGTCACGATAAGTACGTGCCTTCGGCCGGCGCCCGCCATGGCGAACATCTCGCCCTTGTAGTATTCGCTCTTGAACTCGGCGCGGCGCTCAAGTTCCAGGTATTCTTCGGGAGTCAGAAGGGTGGCACGCTGTGACGACATCGCTCTTTCATCCTACGAGTGATCGCTCTGCCACGTCAACAGCCACCTTACTCGCTGTAACTTACTTCCAGCTTGCGGGCCTTGGCGGCAGCGTAGGCCAGCACCAGCGCGGAAACCACCAGCAGCCCTGGAATCGCCAGCCAGGCCGGGGTTGGCTCGGTCAGCACGGCGAGCAGCGGGAGATCTCCGGGGATCTCGACCGGGCACAACGATTTCAAATAGAAGATGATGCTGAATTTCTTGAGCAGCGACGGCAGGAAGGGATTCAGGTTCTCCCAAACGAACACCACCGCGGCCGGGATCATGGGATTGCGATAGAGCACGCCTGTGAGCAGGAACACGGCTCCGTAACCTACGCAGGCCAGCGCGGCCGTCAGGGTGTACCAACCTAGTTGTGCGAGGCCCGGCCCGTGGAACAGATATTGCTGGAACACGGGGCCCCAATGAAGGGAAATGAATATGTACGACAGGGCGGCGCTGCCGGCGAAGAATACGATGGCGGCGATGAGGCCGGCGAGATACTTGCTCACAGCCAGCACTTCGCGGCGCACCGGCGACATGAAGTAATAGTGCAGCGTGCGCTCGAGCATCTCCGCGCGGAACAGGTTCGAGAAAATGCCGACGCATCCGAAAAAGATCCCGAGGCGGAGATAGTAAACCTGGAAGATGCCGGCGTAGATCGTGTTGTCGTTGGCGAGAGTATGTTCTCCTCGTGGGATGAGCGAGTGCAACCCCGTGAGGAGCACAGGGCCTAACGTGAGGATGTAGATCCACCAGGCGCGCTTGGAAAACAGGCTTTTCTTCAGTTCCAGGCGCAGGATGGCGGCTACCTGGCGGCGCCAGAGCATCCAGGGCATGGCGGCGATTTGGCTGCGGTTCATGTGGTGCCCACCTCTCCGATCAGGTATTGATACACGGAATTGACATCGTCGTCGGCGGGCGCCACGGCTTCCACTTCCAGGCCGTTATCCATCACGATGTGGTTCAGCAGCAGGTAGAGGCTGTCGGCGTCGCGCGTGCGGACCAGCAGGCTCTTCCCATCGCCGGCCACCTTGGCTTCCACGACGTGATCCTGTTCGAAGAGGCGCGAGGCCAGCATGCCGGGCTTGTTGCAGCGCACCAGGATCTGCATGGGCTGATCCTTGACCTCGCTGCGTACACCTTGTATCTGGCCCTCGGCGACCACATAGCCGTGGCTGAGCAGGATCACCTGGTCGGAGATGCGATCGACTTCATGCAGGATGTGGCTGGAGACGATGACGTACTTGCCTTCCGCGCCCCATTGCTCGAATAGCGCGATGGTTTCGGCGCGCGCCATGGGATCGAGGCCGTTCAATGGCTCGTCGAGGACCAGCACGGTGGGCCGGTGCGCGATGGCTTGCGCCAGTTTGATGCGCTGCCGCATGCCCTTGCTATAGGCGGCTACGGGCCGGTCGGCGGCTTCCATCATGGAGACGCGCTGCAGCGCTTCGACGGCGAGCTTGTCGGCTTCGGACGCGACCATGCCGTGTACGAGCAGGAACGAATACAGGAACTCGTATCCGGTCAGGCCCCTTGGGAAGGCGTCGAATTGTGTGCAGTAGCCCGCCTTGCGGAACAACTCTTCAGGGCGGTCCGGCGGGATGCCGAGGATGCTGATTTCGCCGCGGCTCGGCCGGATCAGCCCTGTCATGAGGTTCATCAGGGTGGTCTTGCCGGAGCCGTTCGGTCCGACCAGGCTGGTGATGCCGGGCGGGATAGACAGGTGCACGCGATTTACGCCCAGCACTTCGCCGTAGAAGCGCGAGACATTATCGAAGAGGATGCGCGGCTCGCTCACCGCACCACCTCCGCGCCGCGGATCTTGCGCGACAACAGGTACAGGCAGAAGGCGGAAATCGCCAGCAGGGCCACCCAGCAGCACCAGATAGGGGTCTCCTCGCCATGCACGCGGAAAAAGACGGCGCCGTTTCCGCGATGCATGGGCTGCTGAAACAGCGATGCCCAGACTGCGCCGATCAGATGGCTGAGGTTGAGCAGGTTGCCCCACTGCGTGCGCAGGATGGCGTTGATCGCGCCGGCGAATCCGGCCGCTACGAAAAACACGCCGAAGAGCAGGCCGCCGGCCAGCGGCTTCCACTTCACCCACGCCGAAAGGGCCAGCGACAGCAGGGAGAGCAGCAGAATCCAGATCCAGGCGCCGAAGAAGAGCGCGCGTGCGATATAGAGGTTCTGCGCAACCCAGGCGCCACCCTCCAGGGATCCCTGCAAGACGAAGAGCAGCAGCCCAGGGATCCAGGTCATTACGGACATCAGGATCAGCAGCACCGACATCTTGCCGAACACGTATTCAGCGCGGGAGAAGGGGCGCGCCAGGTAGAGCGGTAGCGCGTTATTAGCCAGATCGGGCGACACCAGTCCCGGGCCCACGAACGCGGCGAGGAAGAAGGCCATCATACTTTGCCAGCCGAGCAAATTTTGAAAGAATTGCGCGTTGATGGGGATGAGATCGCCCTGCCCGGCGCGCAGCAGTTTCAACGCGCTGAGATTGTGTTCCGCGTAAATGATGAGTGCGAAGATCAGCGGCGCGAGCATGGTCACCAGGAAAAACATGGTGAAAAACTTCGAGCGGCGCTTCTCCTCGAAGGCATAGCGCGGGAGGATCAGGAAGCGCGACCAGGCGGGGGTCGAGGGACCGTCATAGCCCCGGTAGGTTTGCTTATACACCGCCATTGGGGGCCTCCATAGCTTTCAGGAAAATGTCCTCAAGCGAATCGCGCTTGTGATTCAGGCGCCGGATTTGCACGTTGCCTTCGGCGGCCAGGGCGTAGAGCTGCCGGATTTCGACGCCCTCGGGCATCACCAGTTTCATTCGGCCGTTCGGGAAACAGGCCGTCTGGCAGCCCAGCCGCTCGATGGCCGCGGTGAACGTTCCATTGCCGCCGCGCGTTTCGAGCTCAAGGAACTTGCGGTTAGCGCGGCGCTCTTCTTCCAGGTTGCAGAAGGCCGCGATGCGCCCATCTTTCAGGATCAGGACTTCGTCGCAGCACTCGTCGACATCGCGCAGCAGGTGCGAGGAAAGCAGCAATTGCAGATCGCCGCGGTCGCGGATTTCCTGTATGAGCTGGATCATGCGGGCGCGCGCCGGCGGATCGAGGCCATTGGTGGGCTCGTCGAGAAACAGCAGCTTGGGGCCGTGCACGATGGCCTGCGCGAGTTTAGCCATCTGCTTCATGCCCAGCGAGTAGGTGCCAAGGTTACGGTAACGCGCTTCGCCCAGGCCCACCCAGAAAAAGGCTTCGTGGGCGCGTTCCATGGCCTGTTCCGACGGCAGGCCGGAGAGCTCGGCCATCAGGCGGACGAAGTGTACGCCAGTCATGCCGGCGATGAAAGAATCGTTTTCCGGCATGTAGCCCAACTGGCGGCGGGCGCTTTTGGCCTGCGTGCGGATATCCATGCCGAAGATGCGGGCGGTTCCGGAGAAGGGCTGGTGGAAGCCGAGCAGGGTGTTGATGAGCGTCGACTTCCCCGCGCCGTTGGGCCCTAAAAGACCGATG
>JBEKUO010000428.1:0-6462 GCA_049514955.1 Bryobacteraceae bacterium
AGCGAGTTCAGGCACACGGGATCGTAATGAATGATATCCACGCTGAACGGGCCGAACCGGTTGGAAGGATCGAAACCGGATTCGCGCATCGAGCGGTCACCCTTGTAGAACAGCGTCGTAAGCACGTCTCGTTTGCGGTCGTAGAATTCGCCCACTTCATAATCGGTGACTTTCTGCGTGCGGTAATACTCTTTCACCCGATCGTAGTGTGTCAGTCCCTGGGCATCGCGCTCGGCGGAAACGGACTCGGGCGCGGGGCCGTCGCCTAAGTCGTAGTAGCGCGACAAACCGGTGTCCGCCGTGAGGTGCGGCTCGCTGGTCCAGAATCGGTAATAGCTCTCGACGGCGGGCAGCGCGTCCTCGAGCCACTTGCGATCTTTGTTCCGCTGGTAAACCCCGAGCAGCATTTGCGTCAGGAACGGCGGCTGCGAACGTGTCAGGTAATAGGTGCGGTTGGCGTTCAGGATCTTTCCGTAATTCCGGATCTCGTATAGAAAATTGTCGGCCATGTCCTTGGCCAACGCGATCTCGTTGTCGCGCAGCAGGCCAACCTGGATGAAGTAGCTGTCCCATCCGTACATTTCGTTGAAGCGGCCGCCAGGCACCACGTAGGGCCGCGGCAGATACAGCAAGCCTTGATCGTGTAGTCCCGCTTGATCCGTGGGAATCGCGCGAATCTCGATCTTCTGAAAATCGGCGGCCGCCATCTCCTGGCGCAATTGCCCTTCGATACGCTGGGCATTCTCTGTCGCGGGAACGTAAACCGGCCAGCGCCCATTGGCCAGCGGTTGAAACTTGGGATCGACGGCGGCTGCCGCCAAGCCGCGGTTCGACCTGGTCAGCACGCCCCACATCTTCTTGATGTAGTCCTGTATCGGCCCAGGCGCCGTTTGGGGAGCCGTTTGCGCGGCGAGGAGCGCAACGGCCAGAACGGCCAGCCAAAGGCGGAGTGAACGGCGCATGTGCGTGTGCAAGAACATAGTATATTACTTAAGCCATGAAAGCCCGAATTCTTTTGGCGTTTGCCGCTGTACAGCTTTTCGCTCAGCCGGCTGTTACCGTTACCGCCGAACGCTTGAGCAAGGAGCCGCTGCTGAAGCCGGCTGCGCCGCCGTGGATGCAATCCGGCGCGTTCAACCCGGCTGCGATCATGGTGAATGGGAAAACCGTGCTGTTGTTCCGCGCGCGCGACAGTCACGGGACATCGCGCATCGGCTACGCGGAATCCGCCGACGGTCTGCACTTCAAAATCGCCGCACGCCCAGTGCTTGAGCCCGCCATGCCATACGAGCGTGGCGGCGGCGTGGAGGACCCGCGTCTGCTGCGCATCGGCACGACCTATTACCTGACTTACACTGGCTACAACCTGCACGACGCGCAACTGTGCCTTGCGACATCGACGGACCTGCGGCACTGGAAACGGCAAGGCGTGATTCTGCCAGCATACAAAGGCACGTGGACCACCGGATGGACGAAGTCCGGCGCCATTGTGCCGGAGCAGATCAATGGGAAGTGGTGGATGTATTACCTGGGCACGCGCCACGATTCCGATGGGAAGGATCGCGATTACATGGGACTCTCGAGTTCAGCCGACCTGCTGCACTGGTCCGATGCCACCAGCCAGCCCGTCCTCGACCGCCGGCCCGACGCATTCGATTCGCGCGTCATGGAGCCGGGGCCGCCGCCGCTGATGACCAGCGCAGGAATTCTGCTGCTCTACAACGGCGCGAACGACAAGCTGATCTACGGGCCCGGCTGGGTGTTGTTCGACAAGACCGATCCACGGCGGATACTGGCGCGCTGCGATAAACCGTTTATGCTGCCGGACCTCGTCTGGGAGCGCGTCGGAACAGTGCCAAACGTCATCTTCCTCGAAGGCGACACGACACGATCGACGGAACCGCTGGAGGTGACCGGATACTATGGCGGAGCGGACGAGTATACCGGCGCCATGCGCATCCGGATCGCCGTGCATTAAAGGTTGTAGCGGATCGTGTTATCTTAATGCTTGTTCCTGAAACATCTCGTCGCGATCGCGGGCGTTGCGGTCGCGGCTGTTGCGCTGGCCGCTGGGGAGCAGCGCGATACCAAAGCATGGACCGGCATACTCCGCGATGGCCATCGTGAAGCCATCGCCGGTGCCACCGTGCGCGTGCAGACACTTGGCAGAAATACGTTCCGCGGTCCGGATCTTCGGAACTTCGATCTGGCGCTGATTAAGGACACGCCGCTGCGGGAGCGCGCGGGCGCCGAACTGGCATCCCTTCAATTCCGTGCCGAGTTCTTCAATGTCTTTAATATTGTGAACTTCGGCTTGCCGTCGAATATCCTGCTGGGGCCGGGTTTCGGAGAGATCAGCCGCACGGCGGGTACGTCGCGGCAAATCCAGTTCTCCCTCAAAGTGATTTACTAATGAGCGCGTGGCGCACGCTTGGTGGCACTGTTGTGCAAGAAGGTGGGGCAGGCGCTTTCGCCTGCCAACAGCGAACTCTAGTTCGCCGTTATGATGATCAACATGCCCCACAACCTGACTTCTCTCTGCATCGCAGCGCTGCTCTTATCTCCCAGCGCACTAGCCGCCCCCAGTGAAGTGACAATAGACACCGGCCGCATACAGGGCGTTCTCAAGAACGGTATTGCCGCCTTCAAAGGCATCCCCTTCGCCGCACCGCCGGTGGGCGCGCTACGTTGGAAGCCGCCGCAGCCCGTACCAAGTTGGACCGGTGTCCGGGAAACGGTCGAGTTCGGGCCGCGCTGCATGCAGACGCGCGTCTACGGCGACATGGTTTTTCGCGACAAAGGGCCGAGCGAAGACTGCCTGTACCTGAACGTCTGGACGCCCAACGCATCCGCGACGGCAAGCCTCCCAGTGATGGTGTGGATCTATGGCGGAGGTTTCGCCGCGGGCGCCGCCTCCGAGCCCCGCCAGGATGGCCAGAACCTGGCGAAGAAGGGCGTGGTGGTCGTCAGCATGAATTACCGCCTCAATGTGTTTGGATTTTTCACGCATGCGGATCTGGCTAAGGAATCGGGCCACGATGCCTCCGGTAACTATGGCCTGCTCGACCAGGTTGCGGCGCTCGCATGGGTGCACAGGAACATCTCTGCGTTCGGCGGCGATCCTGGAAACGTAACCATTTTCGGAGAGTCCGCCGGCTCATTCTCGGTCAGCGCGCTGATGGCGTCGCCGCTCGCGCAAGGTCTGTTCCAACGCGCGATCGGAGAAAGCGGCGCTTTCTTCAGTGCCGTACTCGCCTTGAAGGCGCTGGCTGAGAGCGAAGCGGAGGACGCGAAGTTTGCCGAAGCGCTGGGCGCACATTCGATCGAGGCGCTGCGTGCCAAGCCGGCGAGCGACCTCCTGAACGCGGTGCCGACGGGCGACCGGCCCCGGTTTTCCCCGAACATCGATGGCTATTTCCTCCCGCAAGATGTTGCTTCGATCTTCAGGAGCGGCAAACAGAGCCACGTCCCGCTGCTGGCCGGCTGGAATCTCGATGAAGGAAGTTATCGCTCCATCTTCGGAAAGATGGACCCGACTACGCGGAATTACGTGCTGCAGGTTCGCGAGTTTTACCGTGACAATGCGGATGAGCTTCTGAAGCTCTACCCAGGCGGGAGCGACCAGCAGGCCCGGCGCTCGGCGCAAGATCTGGCCGGAGATCGGTTCATCGCGTTCGCTACCTGGAAGTGGATCGAAATGCAGGCCGCCACTGCGAACTCGCCGCTGTTCCGCTATGAATTCGACGACGCTCCGCCCGCGCCGGCGGACGCGGCGCCCGACAGCGCGGCTGCCTCGCGGGGCGCATACCATTCGGCTGAAATCGAGTTTGTGTTCGAGACCCTGGCATCCAAACACCTGCCGTGGCGGCGAGAAGACAAGGCCTTGTCGGATCTGATCTCTTCCTACTGGACGAACTTTGCGAAGAGCGGCGATCCCAACGGCGCGGGTTTGCCGCCCTGGCCGGCTTATACCCGCGAAGGTTCCTACCCGGTCATGCATCTGGACGTGAAGTCGCACGCGGCTCCGGATGAGCACAGAGCCCGGTACGAATTCCTCGACAAGGCGACAGTTGGGAGATAGCGCAAAATGCGAATCGGCTGGCTCACCGACATACATTTTGACTTTGTCCTCCCTCCCAGGCGCTCGGAGTTCTACGCGGAGATTCGCGCGGAACGGCTCGACGTGATGCTGCTCGGCGGCGACATCGGGGAGGCAGATTCGGTAACGCAGATCCTCCTCGAGATGGAGAGCGAGCTACGCATTCCCATCTACTTCGTGCTCGGCAATCACGACTTCTATCGTGGATCGATTGCCGCAGTCCGCGAGGCCGTTGCGCGGACCGCCGCCGCCTCGCGCTGGCTGCATTGGCTCCCTGCCAGCGGGGTCGTGCCGTTGACTGTCACCACTGCGCTGGTAGGCCACGATTCGTGGGCCGACGGGCGCCTGGGAGATTACCAACGCTCGGAAGTCCTATTGAACGATTACTTCCTCATCGCAGAGTTGCTTACGCCGGACAAGCAGGAGCGCTACGCGAAACTGAACGCCTTGGGCGATGAGGCGGCTCAGTTTCTGGAAGACCGCGTCAGCGAAGCCCTCACGCAATACCGGAATATCTTAGTGCTTACACACGTGCCGCCATTTCGGGAATCGTGCTGGCACCAAGGTCGGATATCGAATGACGACTACTTGCCCCACTTCGCCTGCCGTGCGGTGGGCGATCGGCTCGCAGCCATCATGGGCCGCCAGCCTGACAAGGTCATGACCGTCTTGTGCGGGCATACACATAGCCCTGGCACTGCCCGCATCCTCGATAACCTGACAGTGTTCACGGGACGGGCGGAATACGGCGAACCGAAACTCCAGCGCGTGTTCGACATGGAATGAGTTGGACAGCGTTGGCGGCGGCCGAAATGGGCCACGCTGGTCGAGCGCAAGTATGGAGAAGGTTCGGACGCACAGCCTTGCGGTGCTCGCTTCCGGCCTGAGCTACATCTGCCAAAATAGCCGCTCAACGCGTTGATTTCTGCCTGAACCGAATGCGCGGCTGCGTACATCCTTTGCCGTAGTCCGCCGGACCACGTTTACTCATACCGCAGCGCCACCATCGGATCGATGGACGACGCGCGATACGCCGGCAGCACGCAGGCCAAAGTGGCTGCCGCCGCCAGGATCGCCACAACGCCCACCAGCACAGCAGCATCCAGCGAGCTTCCCTCCGCCCATTTTGCCAGCACGCCCTTAAGCGCCATGCTCAACGCCGCTCCCGCCGCCAGGCCGCCGCCCACGCTGAGCGCCGTGGATGCGAACACCAGCCGCAGCACGTGTTTTCGTCCCGCGCCCAGCGCCATGCGGATGCCGAATTCGTTGGTCCTCTGCGCCACGATGTAAGACACCACGCTATAGAGCCCCAGCACCGAGAGCGCCAGCGCCAGCACCGCGAATGCGCTGAACAGTATCGCGACCAGGCGCTCCTGCGCCCACTCCTGCTGCCCAGTGATCCACTGCTCGAGGCTGCGCACGCGACCCATCACCTGCTGGTCCGGATTGATCGCATGCACCTGCGCGCGGACGGCCCGCAAGACCGTCAGCGGCGCCGCCCGCGTGCGCACCAGAATCTGCGTGAACATCGGCATCCGCATCGTATAGGGCACGTAAATGGCGGGCTTCACCGCATTGCGCAAGCCATCGTCGCGGGCGTCCGCCACAATCCCTACGATCTGCAGCCACTGGTCGCTGTCGGGCGCTGCAGGCGAATAGGGCGGCTCGCCTTTCAGTTCGGGCACGCGGACCTGGTGTCCGATGGCGTCCCCCTTTGGCCAATACTGGCGCGCCATAGCCTGGTTGACGATCGCCACGCGCGCGCCGCGCATGGTCTCCGCACGCTCCCACATTCTGCCTTCGAGCAAGGGAATATGCAGCACCGTGAAATACTCCGGACTGATGAAATTCGTGCGGATCTCCTGCTCTTCCTGAGCGGGCTTGCCGAATACTTCGAATTTGGTATTCCATCCGTTGTTTGGCGGCGTGGCATTGGTCGAGATACCGGCCGCGACCACCTCGGGCATTGAAGCGATCCGTTGCCGGATCTGCTCGAAGAACTGCGACCGCTCTGCCCAGGTCATGTAGGTATTGTCGTGCACGGGTATGCCGGCCGACATGGTGTTGTGCGGATCGTAGCCCAGGTTCGTGTGCATGAGCCGGACAAAGCCCTTGATCGCCGCACCGGCGCCGGTGAGCAACAGGAGCGTGAGCGCTACCTGCCCCGCCACCAAGGCGCCGTGCATGCGTTTGCCACGCACGCCCCCGGTCATCCTGCGCGTGCTGGATTGCATAACAGCGGGCTCGGGACGCGACAGATGCAGCGCCGGCGAAAGGCCGAATAGCAAACCTGTGGTGAGCGCCAGAGCGACGCTGAAAAGCAGCACGGGCACGTTGACCTGGATGGCGGCTTCGTGCGGAAA
>JBEKUO010000429.1:0-6449 GCA_049514955.1 Bryobacteraceae bacterium
CTGGCGCATTACTCGGGCGGCGTCTCTCTGAACCGCGCGGGTTTGCAGGTGAAGGCCATCGATCTGCGCTCCTGGCTGAACGAGCAGGGCGCCGACAATCGCCTGCAGAAGGCCTTCGCCGATGGCGCCGTCGAGGTCGTGCAAGTCGGGCCGATCCGGACCAGGACCGGCACCAGCGAGCATGCCGAGTATTACACCGATGAGGACAAGATCATCCTGCGCGGCGGCGACCCCCAGATGCACGACAGCATCCGCGGCAGTACGCGAGGCGCGGAGTTGACTTACTATTCCGACGACGACCGGTTTCTCGTCAACGGCTCGCCGGCCCATCCTGTCGCCAGTCGCATCCTCAAAAAACATAAATGAGCAAACTGGAAACCAGGGAAATTTCGAAATCCTATCGCGGCCGCAAAGTGGTGGATGATGTCACCGTCAGCGTGGATCAGGGCGAAGTGGTGGGGTTGCTGGGTCCCAACGGCGCCGGGAAAACGACTTCTTTTTACATGATCGTCGGCCTGATCAGCCCCGATTCCGGCTGCATCCTGGTGGATGACGAAGATATTACGGCGCTGCCGATGTATAAGCGCGCGCGCCGGGGCATCAGCTACCTGCCGCAGGAAGCTTCCGTATTCCGCAAGCTGACTGTGGAGGATAACCTGATGGCCATCCTGGAGACGCTGCCCCTGCGCAACCGCGAGCGCCGCGAGAACATGGAGCGCCTGATCGAGCAGCTTGGCCTGGAGAAGGTGCGGCGCAGCCAGGGCTACATGCTCTCCGGCGGCGAGCGCCGGCGCGTGGAGATTGCGCGCTCCCTGGTCATCAGCCCCAGCTTCCTCCTGCTGGACGAGCCTTTCTCCGGTATCGACCCCATTCAAGTGCTGGAACTGCAGCGCATCATCTTCGACCTGAAGCGCGCCGGCATCGGCATTCTGGTGACGGACCACAACGTGCGCGAGACGTTGATGGTGACCGACCGGGCTTACATTATCGACAACGGCAGGATCTTCCGGGCCGGCAGTCCCGAAGCGCTCGCCCGCGATCAGGAAGTGAAGCGCGTGTACCTGGGCGAATCGTTCAGCCTACAGATCTAGTCAGTGTCGCGGCGGAACTCGGCGAGCTGAAGCTTGCCGCGGCACGCTAAAGCGACGCTAAAGCGTGCGCCACGAGCGGAACGCATGGGTGCAACGTCGCGCAACTCTATCCGTTCAAGCTACAGGACCGCGTTGCGCAGGCGGGAATGCGGTGTGGTTGCGCACCTGCCGGGCTTGCCACAGATGCCGCCGCTCGTGGGCCGCGATCCACGCGAAGGCGACATACAGGTTCACCCGGACGGGCCCCAGACCCAGCGCACGTATTTTGATGCGCTCGAGGTCCAAACCGTTGGCTTGTTCGAGCAGCAGCGCCAGTTGCTCCTGAACGTGCCGGAACGTGGGCAACACCGCTGTGATGGGCTGGCCATAGGCCGGGGTGAACGAGCGCGGAGCCTTAAGCTTACGCTTGGGTGGCGGCTCCGTGTTGGTAAGGATCCACTTTCCCAGGACGCCATGCGCGAAGGGGCCCTGCCCCACACGGCCGCGCACGCCGGGATCCTCGAGGGTTTTTTCCAGCAGGCGCACGTAACGGTCGCCCACGATATTCAAGTGCAGCAAGCACTCCGCCATGGACCACCGGCGCGGGTCCGGGCGCCAGTTGAACTGGGACTCCTTCAACCCGTCGACCAGCTCGGATGCTTCGGCTTTGACGGCCGCAAACTGGCTGCGCAGCTCGGCGAGCTGGGGAGCTAGCGGGCTGCCCGGGACGTTGGCGGCGGAAGACATATCCAGATACCTTTATAGCGAAACGGCGGGCGGGTTGTCAGGAGGGGTGCTGCGACTCAGATGCCGGGTTGAGCCGGACGTGGGGAACGACGGACGGTAACGCGATGCTCGTGACCTCGTAAGCCGCGGTTCGAATACATGCAGGGGGGCCAACATGGGACCCCAGGATCTTGACTTTCCAATCGGCGGCTCTCTGTGGACAGCAACCCGTCCATTTCCTCTCCACGGCCCGCCGGCCTTCCAGTGTGCTTTGAAAGGCTTCTCGTCTGTGGCCGCCGAGAGAACCGGGAGTGCGAACACGCGTATCTCGGTCACAAACCGTTCCAGTTCTCCGGACTCTTCGACGAAGTGGCTCCGACGAATGAATGCACGCCGATGGATCACCCTCGCTGGATCAGCATAGAAGGCAGCGGTCAACCCAATCGGTTCGGCTTCGATTTTCGTGCCGCGATGCCGAAGGTGGCGACGATCGCCTCGGCCAGGGGCGTGGCTTCGAACGAGTACATGCGAGAAAGGAGTGCGAGATCATAGTAGTCCTTCATGCGGCTATTCAATAGGCCGAGTGAGGTCAGAGCTTCGAGCTTTTCGGCGATCACCGTTTCTCTGGGATAAGCCTGGAGCACCGGGGCCGGAAAATCGAGCAAGGTGGGATACTCAACCCTGGTCGGGCCTGGAACAACGACGTCCCCAAAGCCGATATCGATCTGCATCGGAACTCGCGCTCTCGCTAGTACCGCGTGGAACTTCACTCGAACGCCCTCGTAGTCCGCGTCCTCCTTGATTCGGCTCCTCAATCGACGCGCGATTGAATTTGAATCCCGTCCGGTTCGGTGACTACGTCACACACGGTGCCTACAAGCTCGGCGATGTGGTCCAGCTCGTTACTCGTCCTTCCGGCGAGATCGATGTCAATGGTTGGCCGCGAGACAGGCGCCCGCCAAGCCGTGAGCAGAAGCGCACCCTTGAGGATGAATCGATCCGCGAATGGAGACTGCGCGAGTCGATACAAGAACCGCTCCATCGCGAAGTACTGGAGGAGTTCCTGAAACGGCCGGCCCTGCGCACGAGATTGGTTGAGCAACCGTTGCCTAACCGACGCGCCTACATCGCGACCGCTCACAGAATGGCCTCGACGTATGGGCGCATGACCTTTTGGACACGATTGATCACAGCGAACTGCGTCAGGGCCTGATAGTCCGCCTTCTTTTTTCGCTCTCGGTAGGCCCGGAGAGCTTCGATGGCGACGTCAAGCCCGATCTTATTCCGGTACTTAAAGCAGTCGGCAATGGTCTTCTCGGGCGAATAGATTCGCACCGGTACGTTATCGACCTTGATCACATCTACGCCAGCACCGAACGATGGCTCTGGATACCAGAAGACACGCAGCGGGACGCTGCCTATTTTCGGGATCTGAGCATGGCTGGGCAGCGCAATGTCGACCGAATGTGGAACCTGTGTGGTCAGACCATGGTGAGCGAGTGCTGAAATCAGGCAGACGACTGCACGTGGAATCCGAATGGCGATTGGAACGAGATCCGGGCTGGAAAGCGGTGGCGCGGTGGAGAGTCTGTAAAGGCCACGATCGACCTGTTCGATGTCACCGGCATCCCGGAGTGCATACAGCATCCGCGGGTGAATGCCGAGGCGAATCGCCTTGCTGGTACGGAGCATGCCGCCATGCTTCGAGAATACGAGCCGGGCCTTCGCCAGCCTTGTATCGACGGTTGGCATTGGATAGAACCAACGGATGGTATAGCTGATATCCGAGGAATCTATCCAATCAGCGTTCCCCATCGCTCTCAGCCTCGCCTCGGTTTCGCCCCTCTGCCTTTTCTTCGCCGATCCTTTAGATGCAATAACATGCGCACTGGAGAGGCCTTGGTTTCCGGGGAGCCCATCAAAATCGCTGTTTCAGATCTGCGATTTGTGGGGCGACCCAAGTTTGTCATTCGGAACTCAGTCGTCTTCTCGATCAGGCGCTGAAGCGCGTATCTCTCCGCGATTACAGAACTTACAGTGGCAGAATGGCTTCTTGCCTTTCTCTTCCGGATAGTATCGCCACCCGGTTATCCGTGGAGAGAGGTACGCGCGTGTGATTTCCCTGGGGATGATCTTCCTCGGGACTGACGACTTCTAGTCCCATCGGGTCGGCGTGCGTTAGGAATGCCGCAGCCGCTTCGGACGCGGTCATCTGCAACTTCTCGCCGTTGTATTTTGCCGACCAGAACCACCTCCTCGCCCGGAATTCTAAACTGCACACACAACAATGTCTTGATGCCTCTCCTCTTTAACTCCCTCGCCCACTGATGGGTCGTCGCGTAATTTGGTACGACCGGAACGGCGTATCCGCCACGAGGGCCGGTCTTGCGTTTCACGGACCTGATTCCGTTCTTGACTATCGACACCTCGTCGTTCTTGTCCGCGATGTGAACAAACGAAACCATGCTGCAGCTCGAATGCCTTACCTATCTTAGGCTCACCGTTCGACATGCATCCTAACCCAGTCCGGATGCCCGCGCGCCAGTTTTGCGCGTTTTCCATTAGCCGGAAAGAAAATTGAACTGGTTCGAGCGGAGCGTATTTCTATGCCGCAAGAGTTCGAAACGTGTCCAAGGTGGAGAACACCAACCAATCAGTCCGTTCAGACAACGGCCTTTCGTCATGCCAGGTACGGTTTGAGGCCTGCGAAGCCTCTGCACGATGAACTTCGGCGCAACCCCCGGCCGTCCAGGTCCGAAGCGGCTATCGGCTAGCCCGAAACGAAGATCGCTGCTCCGCCGCCGCAGTAGTTCGGGACATCAGTTCCCCCGACAGCGCTGCCACTGGAAACGGAGGCGCAGCGACGCTGTTCGGGCGGTACGGCAAGGTGGCGTCGAGGACCACCAAGACTGCATGCGGCACGCAAGGCGCGACGCTGGCGCCCATATCGCGGAAGGCGGCCACCGGCGCCGGCATCACAACAGGGAGTTGCCTGCGCGGCGGCTTTGGCATAAAGTGCGCAGAGCCGCTTGGTTGTCGCCATTCGGATTTCTGACCGTCGAGGTGCGCCCGTAAGTGACTGAGGGCGGCTATTTCGGTCCGTTTTCGCCGAGCACGATCGCGCAAGCGGCCAACGACGTAATAGACCGCCGGAACCGGAATCGCGGCCAAGGCCACCAATCCCAGCAGAACCTTATTACCACGGTTGGCGGCCATAAGCAGGATGGCCGACGCGCCTACGAGCAGCAACAAGCCCGTCTGTATCAGCCGAGCCGCCGTTGACCGTCCGGAAATTTGGGGGTCCGCAGTCACAATGCCGCGCGTTCAAGCGCTAATCTGATTTTGACGGCGAGCCAGGCGCAACACCAAGTCCTATCTGTACTGCCGGGGTACTTGCAGCTAAGCGTGATTGTGGTGGGACAGACGCTTTCGTCTGTCAAAGGCGGCTAGAACTTACTCAGCTCATCCGCCAGCGCCTTGGGCCCCTTCTTCAGGTAGAGATCCGTCAAGCGCTGCTCTTCGGCGGAAGGCGCCAGAATGCCCAGAAGTTGGGCGTTGGCGAGCGATTCGCGGTTGGGAATCCAGATCTTGCCATCAGCGAATTCGACCTGGCTGACAAAGGCGGTCATCTTGTCGATAAATACCGACTCGCGATCCTTGGAGAAACGCAGCGCCGTGTCCTGCAAAACCCGGCTCTTGCTGCCGGGCTTCAGGTTGAACTCGGGGCCGGAGGCAGGCACCGAAGCGGCCATGAACTGCTTGCCCTGCCGGTCGGTGACGATCCAGCCGATTTCCACGTAGCGCACCTGCCTGGAGGAAAGATTTTTCACGTCAATCCGGGGATTGCGAGCTTCGTTGCCGGCGATCTCCGCCCAGCCTTCGACGGGCTCTACCGGCGCATCGGGGAAGCGCAGAAAAGCGAACTGCGCGGGGTGCTCCGGAACCGCCGCGGCGGAGACGGTGCGGCCGCGGGAAACCTGCACGTCCAGGCGAGGCCGATCATTCTGACGGGCGAGACTTTCAGTCATCGCCTGTTTCAGACCTTCCAGACCGCGCGACGCCAGGATCGACTTGAAGTACTTACGGTCGCGTTGCGCTTCCATCTCCCAGGCGATCATGGAGCGGCGGGAATCCAGGCGGTCGGGGCCGTAGAAGGAGAAATCCTGGAAGAGCACGCCATCCAAGTTCACCTGCACCAACGGACCGCTGCCCATCTGCCCAGGCCGCAACAGGCGCAAATCGATACGGACCGGAAAGTTTTGGCCGGGAGGCACGTCCAGGCTGGGAACCGAAACCGAGGCCTTGCCGCCGGGGGTGACTTCCTGCGCCGCCACCAGCAACGTGACGCCGCGGACGCGGTTGGAGCTCGAGTTGCGCAGCGTGAGGGCCATCTTCAGATCCAGCACCACGGCGCTGCCCCGGAAACTGGCGTGCGATTCACCCAGGTTCGCCGAGATCAACGTCAACGGCGAATCCGCCGGCAGATTGATCTTCACCGAGTTGTAGGGATCGAGCGGCGTCTCTTGCGCGCACAGCGCAGCCGCCACCGCCACGAACAGAACCGCGAATTTACTGTACATACACGTTATTAATCGTCACGTTGCCCGTATCGGAATCCACGTAACGAGCCCTCATGGAACCCTGGGCTCCGGC
>JBEKUO010000430.1:0-6432 GCA_049514955.1 Bryobacteraceae bacterium
TTTCCTCCTCATGGTGGTTGCGGAGGAGCCGTGGTCCGAGTTCACGTTTGGCCCGCTGTTGAAACATGGCGGAGCCCGCTCTCGCGATTGGTGGACCGAACATGTAGCAGGACACGGGTTCCAAGTTGTTGAGTCCGGAACGCGTCCGTTGACATTTTACGTTCTTGCGCGCCGAATCTAGGAGGGCACTTAGCACGTCTGCTTCCGGCTTTGGCGTTACGGTTTCCGGCGCCGCTTCCTCCGGCTTCGCTTCTTCTGGTGCCTTCACGTCCTGCACTTTCGGCTGCTCATCCTTGAGCTTCACGCCGCCTTCCGGTGCCGCTTCAAAATGGTGTCGAAGGTCTCATACCACTGGATCACCGTTTCGCTGGAAAGACCACCAGTATGGGAGCGCTTGCTGGTACTCGGTGGTTCTAACGCGATGAAGCCCTTTGCGGTATACGCGGGTCATTGGTGATAAGGTGGATTTATGGATAAAACGATCCTAGAAGCGGCACTGATCGGATTTCAACACCGAGTGGAAGGGGTT
Organism: Bryobacteraceae bacterium; assembly: GCA_049514955.1. GTDB lineage: Bacteria > Acidobacteriota > Terriglobia > Bryobacterales > Bryobacteraceae > Bog-159. The sequence continues at coordinate 530 of JBEKUO010000430.1, forward strand.
AAAGCCGCGATTGCGGCGGTGAAGGAACGGCTCGGAGAGGGAAATACGCCACCGGTAGAGAAGCCAGCCAGAGGCTGAAGATCTCTTCGGTGGAGCCGTTTTGGGCTTTCCTGACGGGGATGCTGGAGCGGCTTTGAGGGTGATCGTCTGGAGGTAGCAGATCACCTGACGAATGGGCAGCCGTATCGAGGTCGCGCAACGGACGGCCGGGCACTTGAACGCGAAAGCGACGGGCCACTATGATCGACGCAACGATGACGTTGGCCTTGACGAAGTGGAGAGGATTGGGATTTGAACGATCACGAACCTGGGCGGGAGACCTGAAAAAGGATGGTCCGTAGGTTCGGTCTACTGCTGTATGTAGCCGAGCGTTTTGAGACGTATGGCGAGCGCCTGGGCGCTGACCCCGTACTTGCGTGCAAGGTCGCGGAGAAAATCGTCGTCGAGGAGATCGACGAATTCCTGGCCCGCCAAATCCCGTTCAATGAACTGGCGCGGCATCAACAGTGAGGCTGCAAAGTAATTAGCCTCCTGCTCATGCTCATCGATGCCCTGGCTGGACACGTCATTTCTGAGGCGAAACCGGAACTCATGGTCAACATGCAGTTGCTCTTGATCGTGGAGGAGGAGGTGCCCGAGTTCGTGCGCGATTGTAAAATTCTGACGCGCCCGCGAATGGCTAGTGTTGACGCCGATCACGGCTTGCACCTTGTCACGGTATAGAAAGCCGGAGAGATCGCCGTCGAGCGAATCTACAAAAATCCGCGCACCTTTGGCCTTCGCGACCCGTGAGACTGGGACCGGGGCTTCCGTGATGCCGTTTTCATCGAGAAGCGCGGCGGCCATCGCCTGAATTTTTCTTCGTCGTATCGCCATATGAACTCCTCCCTTTGATGCCTGTTTGAATGAAAGCCAGTTCCTCCTCGTCGCGGACCTGAGGGCCGGCCAACGCTTCGATGTTCGTAGTTGAGGCCAGAGGTAGCGGGCGGGGGAGCAGGTCGCCGACTTCTGCCTTCAACTGTTCGGCGATTTCACAGAAGGTGTGGAGTGGGGGGTGTTGCCGCCCGCTTTCAATGTTGGTCAATGAGGTCCGGGTCAACCCGACTAGTTTGCCCAGGGCCTCCTGGGACAATTTGCGCGCCAAACGGCATTTTCGGATGCCCTCGCCGATCTGCCGGTAAAACTCCTCTAGTTGGGCGGCTGTTTTCATCTGGATACCAGAGTATCTGCAACTGTACACACATGTCAATGGTACTGACACGTTTGCAATACTGTCTCTAAGGAAAATGATTGCATTGAAAACTACGATGCTGTAAAATTATGGTTAGGGAAGGGCTGCTTCATACCACCCAACGCAAACTATTGAATGGAAAGGAAGATATGGCAGACGTTCAAGTGACTTGCATTACCAAGCCCCATCCGCAGGGCCCCCATGAGCACATTACCCACCTGGGGAATCCGGCGGCCAAGTGGAAATGGACCCGCGAGCAGGTGATTGACAGCATCGACGCGGGGACGAACACATTCTACGTACTCGACCCGCGCAGCGGCAAACGCGCGGACATCGGCGTCGTCCGGCCTGGCGGCGGACGCGCGCCGTTTTTGCAGACGTACGCGGACGGAGACTGGAATAACAATCTCCTGTCGCTGAATCAGTGCTCCATCTAACAGAAAGGAAAAAGAGGCAATGGCAAGACAACCTGGTCTCGATTATAGACACCGCGATAATGACGGGTGGACAGGGATGAAGAACGGCAACACCCGCATCGACACGCTGAGGGACATCTACGGCCCGACCTTCGTCCCCGGCCTGCGCGGCGACGCGCAACTGAGCACGCTACTCGACCGGACGGGCTGCAACTCACTCACCGATTACCTGCGGAATCAGAACAAGTAGTCTGGCAGGCCGTCGCGTCAAGACGCGATAAGGAACAATCGCATCAATATGAACCCGTTGGCACAAGCGGCGGAGGATGCCGGGCGCAAACTCGCGGGCGCGAACGGAGCCAATCTTGCGGAGCAGCTTAATGCGGCCCTTGGACAGTTCCTCGGCTGGCCCTACAAGATCGCATCGGCGCGCGCCGTGGACCGCGAAGGCGGCATAGCAGGCCCCTTCGCCTCGGTCGTCTATGTCGCGCGGCAGGGCGGAGGCGAAGAACTGAAGGCAATCCCAGCCGACACCGTGGGTGCCGTCATCGACGCGAGTGAAATCGCCGACCTCGATATGCTGCGCGTTTCCTATGCCCGCGTTGCGCAGGCTAAGAGGCTAAAGAAGTCCGTCGCGCCGTGCACGGACGGCGTGCCGAGCACAACCGTCACCCTGGGCGTCATTTGCGCTCTGCGATCCGCAGTGCCGCTGGAAGATCTCGCCGAGGAGCTTCAACGGCTGAATGCCGGGACGCCCGCCCGTGAATGGCCAGATATGGTCGTGGTAGCCAACACGGGCACGATCAATTACGCGGGCCAATTTCCGGGCGATGGAGAACTGAACTTGTTCCTTCCGCCGGCAGACGGGGCGCTCGCCAATTACACGCCGCCTATGTACGTGGCGATGGTCATGAAGGCCGTGGGCAACCATGCTTTTGGGCAAATGACGGCGCTTATCGTCGCGCATTTGGCCATCTTTTCTCCGGGCGCGAAGGTTCCTAACTTCAGGGATGTGCTGGAAGTAGTGCCGCGAACCGCCGTAATGATCTCCGGGTATCAATACAATCTCAGAGGCGAGATCCGGCCCGTGCCGCGACAGTTTTACCACGACCGCTATTTTCCGCCCCTGCCGATGCGGATCGAGGACCAGAAAGGGAACCTTCTCTCGACAATCCAATTCCTGCCGTGGCAGGACGGCGGCGTGTTGCTGCTGAAGGGCAAGCTACCGTTAGACGGCCTTATGGTGTTTCTCGGCGGTGAGGTGCTCAAGAAGGCAGGGGTCGTGCGGCTCTCTCCGGATTTGCAGATTTCCTACGTCCTGCCGATCACCGCCGCGAATTTCGGCGAGATGCTCACGCGGCTCCACCGGCAATCGAACTTGGTGGTGCGCCGCACCGAGCCCAACTGGATCGTCCAGAAATTCGCGGACGAAGGAACGAGGTCGCCATTCATGGCGAGATTGTACGTAGGCATCTTGCGCGTCAGGGATATCGTCTATCCTGATCCCGCCGAGCGCCAGACGTTCGACAAACCCTACGAGTTCGTCATGGCGTCGCTCATGAACGCACGGACCACGGCGAAGGAGCTCGCAACCCTTTGGGCCGAGCATACCGGGAAAATCGCATCTGGCAAGATCGCGCGGTTGCAGGGGAAGGCGATCCATATCCACGAGAGCGTGGACAAGGAGCTCAGAAAGGAGGTCGAGAGTTTCCTGAATGCCGCCGTCCGCGTGCTGAAACATGGCATGCAGGACCTCGCCAACGAACTCGGTGTAAACATCGGCTTCATGTTCAAGCAGCAAGGCACCTTCGAGGCAGGCATCGCGTCGCTCAAGGCGACGGACCCACTGCTAGCCGAATACCTGCGGCAGACCCGCACCTGGTCGGAGCCGCTGGTTGAAAGCCGCAATGCCATCGAGCACAAGGGCTGGACGCTTCCGCGCGTGGTGTATTCGCAGAAAGGCAGCGGAATCGCGGCTGCGGAGCCCGAAATCTCAGGCCAGCCCTTCAGAGCGTTCATCGATTTCAAGCTCGACCGCCTGTGCTGCTTCGTCGAGGAATTCGCGGCGCACTGCCTGCAAAGACGGATGTCACCGGAAATCACCATTACGGAACTCCCAATCGCGACAAGATCAGAAGAGTTGCCCGAACGCTTCAGGCTCACCCTCGGAGCGGGAGGCCGACCTCGGTGGAACATCGCGTACCACGCTTCACGGTTCGAAGAAACATAACAGCCCGGCAGTGAGTGTGATCGCGGCGCGTTATCATACAGTTGTGGCAGACGTTTACAAGTCGGGACAACTTGGGCAGGCGCTTAAGGGCCTCCGGAAGATGCAACGAGCCCTGCGCGAGGCCGGCACTTTCCGGTCTTGCGCTTCGCATCGCGAAAATCCTGGCGTTCGCCATCCTGGCTGGCGCGGTGCGGTGACCGCTGATTCGTCAGGCTCTCGGCAAATTTCTATCCGGGAAAAGGATCTAGGATATGAACTAGCTCGTCTGACTTTTTGCGATTGCAGGCCCGACAAAGAAGCCGGATGTTCTCGACGGTGCTGGCACCACCTCGCGAATATGGAATTATATGATCAAATTCCACCTCATCGTCCGGGACGTATTTAAGGCATGCCTGGCATACATGGTTATCTCGGCGCACCACTTTGAGCATGACCTGGCGAGCAATACGACGCCCAGTTGGTCTGCCTTCTTTGGTTTCGGTCGCAGTGCTTTGCATGAGAAATACGGGGCAGGCGTGCCCGAATATTCTACATCCCACTTCTATCGGATCGTAATCGCGGATCTCCTCGGTCATCCATGGAACATGATATTCGAGCCGTGCGATGGCTTCCCAAACATCGTCCTCAGTTTTAAGCGATCCGGAAAGAAATTCTGCCAGGATGGCTTGGTAGTCTGCTTTCACTTCTTCTGGTGTGCGGGTAGTTCCCGGTCCTGGAAACATTTCAACCAACTGGCCATAAGGGCAATATTTAAGCTCCCAGCACGGCTTACAGACCGAGCCGGTCGGAAAGCGCTTCTTTCGGCGAGTTCCCATCAGAAATGAGTGTAGCTCTTTCCACCATGGAGGGCGGGTGCGCCATCTCCTGCTCGCGGAGCATCTCATCAAAGCCGAATCCGAGCTGCAGGGGGTAGGCTGCGCGCGCCAAGGGCAAGGCGACCAAGAAGGCCACCGCAGTCGCCCGGAGCCAAAAGGCCGCCCAGTCGAAGGAAGCCGCCGGTCCGCGCGCAGCAAGCAAAGCCGCCCAGGTGGTTGCCCTGCTCCAGCGCAAGAACGGCGCTACCCTGATGAAAGCCTGTGCGACTAGTTTTTTTTACGGGCGCTAACAGCTACCATGGGGAAAGTCGCCGGGTGCAAAAGTTGAGCGGCGACGGCTCCCCGAAAAATCCATTCTGGAGGCGGGGGCTTGACTTTTGCGCTGGGAGTCATATACTCCGATCAAAATGCAAATTGAAAGCAGGCGCCGTCGACGGTGTGATTGACCTCGGGCGGTTCACGCGACGGCGGGCCAATTCGCCGGTTGAAAATTCCCCAGCCCCCGCGAGGTTGTGCTGGTTTTGGGGTCGCATCCCTGCGGCAAGCAGACGATGCGGGCTGCCGAACCTGCTCTCCGGAGTAATCGCGCGAGATCCCGTGCCGCCCGTGGGCCGGCTTGATTCACTTGGATGCGATGTACGACGAAGAGCAGCAGAAGAATTTTGTGGACGTCAGCCAGACCGGGCCGCGGAGGATCGCGAGCGTGGAAAGCTGGACGATCCGGCTAGTGTAGTGAAGGCAGCGTAACTCACTGGGTAATCGGCACTTTGCGCCGGTTTTCGGGACCTCAAAAAATGTGGTCACGGTGCCCGTGGCTTGTCTGAACGGAGCGAATGATGGGACGTTTCTCAAACCAAAACCAACCACCTGCCCGCGCGATCGCTGTTCCTACCGCGAAATCCCTTCTCACCACCTTCGCCGTGGACCGACGAGACGAACTCCCGTCAATGCTTATAGCGTGACCCTCGAAGAGGAATGTCAACGGGCAAGACCGAAGCTCAGATCGAGGAAAGCTTACGGGAACTGCCCGCCAACGTCCTGGCATCAAACTTCGCGTTCAACGATGTTCACCGGAGCGTCGTCTCAGAGCCCGCACCATTCGAGATAATGGTGTTCGGCTGTCGTCCTGAAAGAAGCGATTATGTTCGCAGCGAACACCTCGATCAATTACGGCTATCCCTGGTGGCTAAGCTATGGTCACCTGCCGATCC
>JBEKUO010000431.1:0-6426 GCA_049514955.1 Bryobacteraceae bacterium
ATCAACCCGCGCGGCGTAAAGCGCAAGATGAGCAACTACAACTTGCGTTCCCGTCGACGGGGGCGCACGCGCCGGGTCGATTTCAGTGCGCGGGTGAGGATTGTTAAGTGAACAGTATTGCAATTAGGCCAAGTGCGCCAGGCCGTCTACGACCTCTCCTTGAAGGAGGAGTACCCCCAGAATGTCCGCGATTCGTTGATCACTCAACTCGCGAAACGCCAGAGGCTCCTTCAGGACATGCGCGCTTTGTTGGAGCAGTCTGTGCAGGAGTTTGTGGGGTACCGTCACAGCAAAACCTATGCAGGCGACACGTACCCGAGCGGCATAGGACAACTGGACGCCTTGCTGCAGGCCTGCAAACCACCTGAAGATGCCGTCGAATCTGCGCTAGCGGGGCTGAAAACAAGATACAAACTAAGGGAAACCGAGCTCTGAAGCAGAGGCGCCATCGGTTGCGCCTGTGGGTACCGTGGTTGTCATCAGTGAAGGTGAGACAACGGTGAACACAGCAGCAGTGCCATTAGATGTGACGCTGGTCGCGCCGGTCAGATCGGTGCCCAGAATCTTGACGGCCGCTCCCACCTTGCCGGAAGTAGTCTGTGTTTCCACAAACGGGCCGAGGCCTACAGACGGGCTGTAGACCGTGCCGTCCTCGAGGACGGTACCGGACGTTGTACCATAAAAGTCCCCATTGGTGTCCTGGACTGGCATCGGCGCTGGCACCGTCTTCAAAATCACGCCGAGCTGGTGGTGGCACGATCTTCAAAATCACCCCGCTCGGCAAGCTAACTACGCTGTACAGCTTCTGCTCCCAAAGCGGGGGCACGGACGGCTACGACCCCGTCGCGACGCTGGTCCAGGCCCCCAACGGGGACTTCTACGGGACAACGCGTTGGGGCGGGGCCAACAACGATGGAACGGTCTTCAGACTGTCTGTCCCTTAGTGGAAACTAGCCAGCTTCCAGCAAGGTGCGAGCGATACGCCTCCATTTACCCTGACATTTGACACGACGCGATGGGCGCGGGTTCGGCGAGTGGGTCAATCTTACTAATTTTCGAAACGCGGCGGGCGACTGCCATCCTTGTCTACGATCGCTCGTGCCTAGTCACGGGGTACTCAAAAACTGCCCAAGCCAGCCTGCGACAGCCGCCACGCAAGTTATGGATGCGGGCGCCTCCGCGCGGCAAGAATAGCTCCCGACGATACCTGACATCAGGCGGGTGCTGACGTCGTTCTTGTGGCTCAGGCCAGGACCTCAACTGTAAACCGGGTGTATCTCTTCCTCGGCTCAGTAGTCCGAACTAGCCCCGCCCCCACCCGAACTCCCACCCGAGTCCCCACCCCCAAATCCCCCGGAATCCCCGCCCCCGCTGGAGTCCCCTGAACTAGCGCCGCTCGACCCGCTATAGAAAGATTCGTCGTCCGAGGACGGTGCCGCCTGTGACAACGCAGCCTGTGACAAAGCAGCCTGCGACGCATAGAACATCGCCAACGCCGCCCCCGCCGGAGAGTTAATGTCCCCGGACCAATACCGCACCGGCCGATACGGCATCCGCATTGACGGTTTCTCAATCTGCTCCAGGCACTCCGAAACATCCGCCAGCAGATCGTAAACCAGCAGCCAGTTCGCCGGCTGCTTTTGGCTCTCCCGCAACGCTTGGTTGTATGTCGCCATGGCCGCCGTCGGCAGCATTCCCTCGGAGGACCCCGGGAGGCGCTCCGCCTCCATCCGCGAAAGCTTCGAGGGTAGGGACTCCAGCATCCGTTGCGCTTCCTCCCGCTGCGCTCGAAACGCCTCGAGCGTGGCTGGTACCTCCGCGAAGGACTGCACCGTCACCGCCATCCGCTCGTGCCAGGGTTGCAGCCTCCCGCGTACCGTTTTGACGTCTTTGTACGAGACGCGCGGCAACGACCGCAGATCTTGCAGGTCCGAACTCTGGCGCCCAAGCTCATCCGACGCAGTAGCCAGCGCCGCGTCAAACCGCTGGCAGACCTCCTCGGGCGCTTCTTTGCGCAAATCCAGAAGCGCCACCTGTGCCTCCGCCTTTTTCCGGTCCGCCTCTGCCAACGCCTGGCCCGCCTCTGCCAACTCGCGCGGCAATTCAACCTGCCAGCGCGCGGCACGCCTGCGGCGGTACAGCAGGTAGAGGCCCACCACAAGCACCGCGGCCACCCCATAATCCATGAGCCGCATGCGCTCCGCGGCCGCGCGTGCCGCGTCCTCTTCCTGCTGCTGCCGCGCTTCTTCCTGCCGCCGCTCCTCCGCGTGCCGCTGCCGCTCCAGTTCGTTCGGCGAATTGCGCTCTACAAAGTTGCGCTCATCCGGTGCAGGCGTCCCGCCAGCCCGGCCTGTCCCGAGCACTTCGATGATCCCATCCACCGCCGCGTTCACCCCGGCAACATACCGCCCGCCGCGAAACAGGTCCCTCACCCGCGACACGATCTGTCCCGCCGCCGTGTCGGTCAGCACGTCTTGCAGCCCGGTTCCCACCTCGATCCGGATGCGCCGCTCTTTCGGCGCCCACACAAACAGCACACCGTTGTTCACCGCGCTCTTCCCCACGCCCCACGCGTGAAACAGCCCCCGCGCATACTCATCCACCAGCATCCCGTTCAACGAGGGCACCACCGCCACGGCAATCTCATTCCCTGTTGCCCTCTCATAGTCGCGCACCTTGTTCTCCAAATCCTGCACCGTCGACACAGGAAGCTGGTGCGCGAAATCGTTCACGAAGCTGACCGGCCTCGGGTAATCATCCGCGAATGCAGTCACCGCCAGTAACAGGCCCGTCACCATACAGGCGTGCATTCGGAGTATCAACCTGGCGCCGTGCTGCTCTGACATTTCTTCTCCTCTCGATTGGCAATCGAGCGAACGATCATCTCACGATATCACCAAGAGGTTAGTTAGGACATGTTTGTGACAAGCGAATGACAGCCGCGTCGAATACGGGAATTCGTGATGTCAAGTGGGCCACTAACGCATGGCTGCCGATAACGCCGCACAACGACCTGTTTGTTCGCGAGGCGCGCCCTGCACGGGGCCCCGCGCCCAAATCGCAGTCACTTCACCGCGATCGTGACGATTGCGGCGAAGGTGGTGCCGGAGTTTGTGGTGGAGTTGCGTAGGGCGGCTCGCCCAATATAGCGGCAGTTTTCTGCAACGCGAAGAACTCATAAGCCGCAGATGAACGCCGATCAACGCGGATGAAAAGAAAGAAATATCAGCGTTCATGAACGTTTATCTAAATCGGAGAGACGACGTGCACACGATACTCGTTAATATTTATGACGCACTGACTGCCCGCGGCATGGCTCGCGCGACCCTGCGTACCTTGGACTGGATCCAGCCACATGCTGTTGGGGTGATTCGGGATGAGGTCCGTTTTACCAGCCAGACGAGGCACCCAAAAGCTGTGATCCGTATCCGCGGAGGCAGCGTAAGGAAGGTTGGGGTCGGATGTGCGGGATCGCTTACCGGAATGTGCAGTTCATTCGCCGTCACCACTCTCAGCGACGGATATCGATACTCCCACCAGAATTGGTGCCCGATAACGGTGACTTCAATAGCCGTGATTGGATGAGCCGCGTGCTGGATGCTGGCGATTACGCGCGCAGCCGTCAGGAATAGGACCACCACAATGAGAACCGGAATGACCGTCCACGCAAGTTCCAATTGAGTGCTTCCGTAAACCTGTGCGGGCTCGCGGCCGTCCCGGGCCCTCCTCTGCCTGAACTTCACGACCGCGTAGGCAAGCAGGCTGAAAACGACTATGAATATCGCCGCAGTAACTGTCAGCACAAACCGCGACAGCTCCAGGATAGACTGGGCCGGCGTCGAAACCGGAGCGAAAATATTCGTCGGACTCAGAAGCGGACGCGCCGGCCCTGCGAGGGCGGTGACTACGGCGCCGCAGAAGAGAACTACCGCTCTTGCTGCATGGATGTGCAGAGATCCCGCCACACTGGCAACAGTGATCTTGCGCCGCTTGCTCACAGCTCTCCTTCCAGCGGATGAGTCATGTCCTGCGGGCGCACCCATAAATCGAACTGCTCCGCAGTCAGAAAACCGAGCTCAAGCGCAGCCTCGCGCAAACTGATGTCCTGCCGGTATGCGGTGAGCGAGATCTTTGCCGCTTTCTCATATCCTATGTGCGGATTGAGGGCAGTGACCAGCATGAGCGAATTGTCGAGATGCTCCTTGATTCGTTTTTCGTTCGGTTCAATCCCCGTGGCGCAGCGCTGGGAGAAGGAGCGGCAGGCATCGGCGAGAAGTTCGATCGACACTAAAACGTTGTGCAGAATGACGGGCTTGTAAACATTGAGCTGGAAATTGCCCTGCGAGCCTGCGAACGCCACGGCATGGTCGTTGCCGAACACCTGGACCGCGACCATCGTAAGCGCCTCGCACTGCGTCGGGTTGATCTTTCCCGGCATCATTGAGGAACCGGGTTCGTTGGCTGGAATCGTGAGTTCCCCTAAGCCCCCACGCGGACCGCAGGCATACCAACGCACGTCATTGGCGATTTTCATCAAAGCGCCGGCAAGCGTGCGCAGTGTTCCGCTCACGCTCACCATGCCATCGTGCGCCGACAGCGCCGCAAACTTGTTGGGAGCCGAGACAAACGGCTTGCCGGTCTCCTCTGCGATTCGCCGGGCGGCCACCTCGCCAAAACGAGGATGGGCGTTGAGTCCCGTGCCGACTGCCGTGCCTCCGATCGCCAGAGCGTACAACCCAGGGAGCGATTGGCGAATGCCGTCGAGCGCCTGGTCGAGTTGCGCCACCCAGCCCGAGATCGTCTGGCCGAGGGTCAGGGGCGTTGCGTCCTGAAGATGCGTACGCCCGACCATAACCACGTCGCGATAAGCCTGCGCCTTCGCAGCGAGCACGTTGCGGAGTTCGACCACCGCGGCCATCAGCACGTTATCGACTGCCTCGACTGTGGCGATGTGCATGGCGGTTGGAAACGTATCGTTCGACGATTGACTGTGATTTACATCATCATTGGGATGAACCGGCTTCTTCGAGCCAACCACGCCGCCGGCAAGTTGAATCGCGCGATTGGCGATCACCTCGTTGGCGTTCATGTTGGTCTGTGTGCCGGAACCGGTCTGAAACACGACCAGCGGAAACTCGCCGTCCCAACGGCCGTCAATCACTTCCTGCGCAGCCCGCACGATCAGGTCGACTTTATCCTTGGGAAGCTGGCCCAGTTCCCCGTTGGCCAGGGCCGCGCATTTCTTCAGGATACCGAGCGCCCGGATGACCGGCCGGCCCCACCGGAAACGCTCGACCCCGATGGGGAAGTTCTGATGGGACCGTTCGGTCTGCGCGCCCCACAAATGACCGGCCGGAACCTGGACGTCACCTAAAGCGTCCTCCTCTACACGGAACTCATTGGCCGTCGTCTCGCTGATTGCCATCTCACCGCCTCCCTGCCCCGGCGCCGGCGCATACCGCAATTGCCTCTGTCAGGTGAGCTTTGCACCCGTTGCGAAGGCAGCCACCCCGACTATTTGGTCTGCAACTAGTGTGCTCACAATTACCTCGCGATCCACCTTTATGTGTGATCCGGTACGAAATGCGTATCCGCGCCTTCCTTGAATACCACGTAAGCCCGCTTCCTCGGCTCATCGTTTATTAGACGCCACTTATGGCCTGAGCCGGTGTGATCCACTGCCAGCAGAACATCACCCGGATGGATCGTGAATGTCTCCCCGCCTACGGTCGTAAATTCAAGTACACCAGCTAACGTAATGACGTATTGAGGGATTGAATCATTGTGCCAGTCAAACGATGAATGTGCCGGAGTTTCTTTGAAAAGGATGGATTCCGGTTCTTCGTGACCGTGGAGGGACAGCCCCCCAACATATTCGCACGAATTTCCATCTTGGCTTCCGGGTTTGATAGATTCTACATCCATCACCAGTAGCTCTGCCATACTCATTAACAGATATTAATGCTGCTCACCCGCTGGGGCGACTGAAGCGCATCTCGGCCCTCCGCGTAAGCCCAAAAATCCCGGAACAGTCTCTTGTTCAGGCGATCCCTCGCACACCTGTCCGTCGGAACCCTCCCCCATCCTGCGCTGACTGCGGAAATCTCCGCAGCACGCCTCGGGGAATTATGGGATTCTTGACCTGATAGCGGCGCTCGAATGGGTTCAGCGCAACATCTCGAAATTCGGCGGAGATCCCGCAAAAGTCACTATTTTCGGCGAGTCATCTGGTGGAATGATGGTCTGTTTCCTGATGTCGGCGCCATTGGCACGGGGCCTGTTTCAACAAGGCATTATGGAAGCTCAGGCTGCGCTGACACTACCTCGCCCGAGCTGAAAACTCCTTTCCACTATGAGGGGGGCGTCGGATCACCGGAACTGCCGGCCTTGCGCAAAAAGTGTCGCGGGCTGTTCGGGGAGCACCCA
>JBEKUO010000432.1:0-6425 GCA_049514955.1 Bryobacteraceae bacterium
CAGCCCTCCGTCGAAGCCAGCCGCCTGCCGTATGCGCCGGCCCCCTGTCCCCACTCTCTGGGAGCGTTCAATTCCTGGAGCAATCCGGCGTAGGCAAAGGATCCCGCAATCGCCCACGGCGAGTACAGGCCGGCGGCGTGAAAACGCAGCTTGCTGAAATCCGGCGCGGCTTCCAGCGTCATCCGATACTGAGCGGTTTGGTGGCTGCTGTTGGTGACCGCCAACAGATACGACCCGGGCGCCATGCCGGCCGGCAGACTCGCCGCCGCCCTCTGATTCGAAAACGTCACCAGGACCAGCATGGAGTCCGCTAGGGCTATCGTCGGTGGAAGGCCATCCGGGCTGAAGTTCGATCCCGTCATGGTGATCTGATTGTTGGCGTAGTCCGCTGCCGCCCGCTCGATGGTAAGCCCGCCATCCGCCCGCGCAGTGACGGCGTGGAGCGTCAGGAGCGGCAGCCACGCGAATGCCCATCCGATCGTTTTGGCCGTTATTTTCATGGGACGACGCTTCAGGCGAAGCGGCGCGAGAGGGTAAACAGGCGCAAGGCTCAATGGTACCAAAATTCTCAAATGTCCGCTCGGCGGAAAGTTTTGTAAGAAATTCCGCCCGCACCGGACTACCCGAACAGACACATGATCAAAGTTCAAGATCTCGGAAAGAGTTTCGACCGGAGGCCGGTGGTGAGAGGCTTATCATTCAATGCTCCGGATGGCGCCATCACCGGCCTCTTGGGCGCAAACGGGGCAGGGAAGACGACCACCCTGCGGATGATCTGCGGCGTGCTGCAGCCGGAATCCGGCTCCGTGACCGTGGATGATGTCGCGGCGGGCGATCCGCTCGCGCGGCAGCGGCGAGTGGGGGCTCTGCTGGATCACATCGGAATCTACCCCCGGCTTACAGTGCGCGAGAATCTGGCGTATTTCGGGAGGTTACGCGGGATGCCGCCCGCAGCGTTGGCGAAACGGATCGACGAGGCGCTTGCGGTCCTCGGGTTAGACGCCATCGCGGACCGGCGGACGGCCGGCTTTTCCCAAGGCGAGCGCATGAAAACGGCCCTCGGCCGCGCCATCCTGCACTCACCCGGGAATCTCCTGTTGGACGAGCCGACTAACGGGCTGGATGTCCCGACGGTCCGCTCCCTGCGAGATCTCCTAAGACGCCTGCGCGACGCGGGAACCTGCGTGGTGTTCTCCAGCCACGTGCTCGAGGAAGTTCGCGCGCTGTGCGATCGGGTCGTGGTCATCGATCGCGGCTGCCTGATCGCGCAAGGCGCCCCCGCCGAACTTTGCGCGCAAACGGAAACCGCTTCGCTCGAGGACGCATTCGTAAAACTGACTTGCCCGCCGGAGAACGTTTATGCTGAATCAGTCGCTGATCGTTGCCCGCAAAGAGATAGTGGATAACTTGCGCGATGTCCGGTCTGTGATCTCATCGCTGCTATACGCGCTGATGGGTCCTTCGGTAGTGCTCATGGTTTCGGTCGCGACCCGCGTCGACGCCGTGCTCATCGGCATGATGTCCGTCTTCACCCTGGTGGCGGCCTTTGTGGGAGGCATGAATGTCGCCATGGACACGATCGCGGGCGAAAGAGAGCGCCAGTCCTTGCTGCCTCTGCTGCTGAATCCAGTCCTCAGGCGGGATATCGTGATTGGGAAATGGCTGGCGGTCAGCGTCTTCTCGATTGCCGGTCTGACAATCAATCTCGTAGGATTTGCGATTGTACTTGGAATGCGCTCGACCGTAGGCGGGCTGCGTCCTCTGCTGGTGGCCGCCGGCATCTTGCCGCTGGCGCTGCTGGCGGCGTCGCTCCAACTGCTGATTTCAACCGTCTGCCGGGCCGCGAAGGAGGCGCAGACTTACCTCTCGATGCTTGTCTTTCTTCCCATGGGTCTGGGAATGTTTGTGGTGTTCTTCCCCGGAGCGGCACGAAGCTGGTATGCGTTCCTGCCGGTATTGGGGCAACAATTGCAACTCGAAACCTGGATGAGGGGCAGTGGGGCAGGCGCTTCTGCCTGCCAATCCGCCGCCGTATTGGGGTGCCTCACCACCATACTGGCCTTTCTGATATTGCTGGTTGCCGCGAACAGGTTGCACCGTGATGAAATCATTTACGGAAGCTGACGCCGTTTTAGCGGGCGCCGGATCATTCGCCATCGTGGAACGCGCCGAGTTGGAGCAACAGTTCGACCAGCTTCTCGCCGCAAACGGAGCCGCGCTGAGCCGGCTGGCGGCCAGCTATACCAACACCACAAGCGACCGCGACGACCTGCTGCAGGAAATCGCCATGGCCGTCTGGCTAGCCCTGCGCACGTTCCGCGGGGAATGCTCGGCGCGCACGTTCCTTTTCCGGATCGCGCACAATCGCGCGATCGCTTACCTTTCGCGAAACCGGCCGCAGTTCGCGGACGAAGAGATCGATGTGCACGACCCCGCGCCCAATCCGGAATCCGGTCTGGCGCAGCAGCAGAGGGCCGAACGGCTGCGCCGCGCGATTCATCGCCTGCCGGTACTTTACCGTCAGGTGATCACTTTGACGCTTGAAGATATGGGTTATACGGAGATCGCCGACGTGCTGGGGATTTCCGAAAGTAATGTGGGCGTTCGTCTGAGCCGGGCCCGCCAACTGTTGCGCGAGTCACTGGAGAACTACAAATGAGTCTGGATACGGAATTGGAGGTCTGGCGTCGCGAGTGGCAGTCGGAGACCACTGTTCCTCCGGACCTGCGCCGGCGCGTGGAGCGGCAGTCGCGCTGGCTGAAGATCGGGATCGCGGCCGACATCCTGGTGACGGTGGTGATCGGCGGAGGCGTCATCGCTTTGGCGGCGCATTGGCCGCAGCCCGACTTCGTGGTGCTCGCGGTGGCTACGTGGATCTTCATCGCCGTCGCTTGGGCTTTCGGATTGGCCGTCAACCACGGGAACTGGTCGCCTGCGGCTGTGGATGCGGCGGCGTTTGTGGATTTGTCGGTTCGCCGCTGCCGGGCACGACTGGCGAGCACCTGGTTTGGAGCATGCCTGGGCGCGTGTGAAATCGCATTCAATCTGGCGTGGGTTTATCGGCACTCCGCCGGACATCGCCAGCCGCTACTGGCATGGCTCCTGTTCAGTTCGCTGCCCATGGACTTTGTGTGGCTCTTTACGCTGGTATTCTTCGGATTCCTGTTCTGGTACCGGTGGAAGAAGCGTGCGGAGCTGGCTTGGCTGCTGGATTTAAGCGGAGAAGCGGCCGGCCAGTCCCGGGTAAGGCACGGTTGGAAGCTACGTCGCGCCAAGAGAATGCGCAAAGCATAGGAGGCGAAAGAATGTGCGATGAATGCAGGTCGAATCGAAGGTCACGCCCCTCAATTCCGCTGATACTGGTTCTTGGGTTTGACAGCGCTTATGGTGGCGATTGCCCGCTGGGCCTGAGATATGTCGGCGTGCAGGGGCGGATCTACCCCACCACC
Source organism: Bryobacteraceae bacterium (assembly GCA_049514955.1). GTDB lineage: Bacteria > Acidobacteriota > Terriglobia > Bryobacterales > Bryobacteraceae > Bog-159. The sequence continues at coordinate 3,450 of JBEKUO010000432.1, forward strand.
ACCACGTGAATCTCCCCCGGCCCGTGTACGCCGCGCACCAGGATCTGTTCGATATCCGCCGTGCGGCTGGGCCCGGTGATCAACACCATGGAGCTGGTTTGCTCCGCGGGGTGCGGCAGGATGATGAGCAATTCATCCAGACTGGTGAGCACACGCTGAGGCGGAACCACCGCGATGTGCACCGGCGGCAACAATGAGATCAAGCGGGCTTCCTGCGGGCTGGAAAGCATCACCAGAGTGCCGGTGTCCGCGAGGGCATAATCTGCGCTGGTGATGCCCACATCTGCAGTCGCGCACAGCGTCCGCAGTTCCGGCGCTGCTGTGAAGCCCGATTGTACGCCCGCCAAGTCCAAAATGCCGCATTCCCGCAGAAACGGCGCGTTGGAGGCCACTGCCGATTTCCCGCCCAGCACGGAGCCGACATAGGCGCGCGCGTCTTGGGCGGTAGCCACGCGCCGGGTCTTGCCCGCCAGCGCCTCGACCCTTTGCAGCATCATCGCGACGCGCGTCTCGACATCCATTTCGCTCACGCGCAAGCGAACAGTCGGTGGATCCGCGACGGCCTGTCCGGCGGTGCGCCCCAATGCCGTTCGCACCTTGTGCAGAATGTGCTCGCGGGACATCAGCGCTTTCTCCACATTTCGCGGAAGCTCTTGCCTGGTGCGGGCGGCAGATCCCGCTGGCTCAACCAGGCGCGCACCGGAGGCAGATCCATCACGGCGGGCACCCGCCGCAGCCACTTGCCACTCTCCGCCGGCGCCAGTCCGCTGGCCACCTTCGCCGCCATCTCGTAAATCCGTGGATGACACATCACCCAGGCCCACAGTTTGAACGCCAGACGCTCCAGACGGGCCTTGCCCTCGCGTTCTTCAGACTTCTTCACCTCCGCGCGCAGATCAAGCAGGATCTTGGGAATGTCGATCTTCACAGGGCAAACTTCCGCACACGCGCCGCACAAGCTCGATGCAAACGGCAGGCCCGGCTCGTGGGCTACACCCAGGAACTGCGGCGTGATGATCGCGCCGATGGGGCCTGAGTACACCCACGGAAAACTGTGCCCGCCGATCTTGCGATACACCGGACAATGGTTCAGACACGCGCCGCAACGGATGCAATAAAGCGATTGCCGGTGCTCCCGATTCGCCAGCAGCTTGGTGCGGCCGTTGTCTAGCAGCACCACGTAAAACTCCTCGGGACCGTCGATCTCGCCCGCGCGGCGCGGCCCCGATAGAAACGACGTGTAGACTGTAAGCGCTTGGCCGGTGGCGCTGCGTCCGAGCAGTTTGAGGAACACGGCCAGATCCTGCGCACGCGGAATCAGCTTCTCGATTCCCGCCACCGAGATGTGAATCCTGGGCGCCGACGTGGTCAGCCGCGCGTTGCCTTCATTTTCGACCAGCACCACAGCGCCCGAATCGGCCACCAGGAAATTGGCGCCGGTGATCCCTATGTCAGCCGCCAGAAACTTCTGGCGCAACACGGTGCGCGCGATCAGAGCCTGCTTCTCGACCACCGTCTCGTTGGCCACGCCGAGCGTGCGCGCGAACAGATCGCCCACTTCATAGCGGGTCAGATGCAGCGCGGGCGCGACAATGTGATAGGGCTTCTGGTGGGCGAGTTGCAGGATGTACTCGCCCAAATCGGTTTCCACCGATTCGAGCTGGTGATGTTCGAGCCGCTCGTTGAGATCGATCTCCTCAGTGGTCATGGATTTCGATTTCACGATCAGCCCGGCGTGCCGCTCCTTCGCCAAGCCCAGGACGAAGTCGGCGACCTCTGTGCCGTCTTTGCAATACACTACCTTGCCGCCGTGCGCCGCGACGTTGGCTTCGAACTGTTCCAGGTAGTAATCCAGGTGGTCGATGGTGTGCTTCTTGAGGGCGTTGGCTTGAGTGCGGAGTTCCTGGTAATCCGGCAGCGCGGCGACGGCAACAGCATGCTTGCGATGATCTATCAGGCGGCCCGTGGCGGCATAGATCGCCAGTTGCAGGTTCGCGTCCGCCAGCGTGTTGTGGATCTTCTCGTCGAATGCCGCCGACATAGAATTCTACCGGCTGGCTAGAACCTCGGCCAGATGCATGGTGCGCACGGGCAGCGCCGCGCGCGACAGTGCCCCTTGAATCTGCATCAGGCAACTGGAATCCACGCTCACCACGGTCTTCGCGCCGGTGCGCAGGATGGAATCGATCTTGGTGCGCGCCATGCCACCGGACACCTCGGGAAACTTGACGGAGAATGTTCCGCCAAAACCGCAGCACTCCGCGGCCGCATCCATCTCGCGCAGTTCCAATCCGCGCACGTGCGCCAGCAGGCGGCGCGGCCCATCCTGGATGCCGAATTCGCGCAAGGCGTGGCAACTGTCGTGATACGTGACCACGTCGTCGAGTCGCGCGCCCACGTCGTCCACATGCGCCACTTCCAGAAGGAACTGCGAGAACTCCCAGACCCGCGGTGTCAGCGTCTCAACCGCCCGCAGGCTCTCCGGATCCTTGTGGAACAGCTCCCGGAAATGATGCGCGATCATCGAAGTGCACGAACCCGAAGGAACCACCACGTATTCGGCGTCGCGGAAGACCTTGAGGAAGTGCCGCGCCACCTGCCGCGCTTCGCGTCGATAGCCGGTATTGAAGGCCGGCTGCCCGCAGCAGGTCTGGTCTTCCGGAAAATCGACGGCGTAACCGGCGCGCTCGAGCACGTCGGCCATCGCTAAACCGACTTTGGGAAAAAGCTGATCCACGATGCAGGTGACGAATATCGAGACCCGCTTAACCATGAATTAAGGATTGTAGCAGGCCGGGTGGCCGCGCGCGCCGATCCGCTCCGTAATTGCCTGGGCAACTCGTACGCGCGCTGCGAACCCTCCAGCAGGTTGCCGCCGCTCGCTAGTTGAATGCGCACGCCCCGGTTGCCAATGACGCTGAATGCCCTACCCTCCGGCCCCCAGCGTACTCCCCAGCCGTGATACTCCATGGGACT
>JBEKUO010000433.1:0-6420 GCA_049514955.1 Bryobacteraceae bacterium
GGCTGATGGCCTTGCGCAAAGGCCTGCACGAAGCGAACCGGGTTGGACTGGTGCGGGTACACAGCGCGAGCGGCGATTTCGAGTGGCTGGACCTCTACGACGAACTGCGCCGGAACGGCGATCTCACGGTTCGCCAGTACATCTCGTACTTCCTCGATCCGCCGGAGCTGACACCGGCCGCTATCGAGAAGATGGAAGAGGCGCGGCGCACATACAAGGACGACTGGATTTCCTGCGGCGCGGTGAAGACCATGCTGGATGGCGTGGTGGAAGCGCATACGGCTGCCATGCTGACGCCCTACAGCGACGATCCTACGCAAAGCGGGAAGCTGTTCTGGGACCCCGCAAAGTACAAGCAGGCGGTCGCGGAGCTCGACCGCCGCGGCTTCCAGATCTTCACACACGCCATAGGCGACCGCGCCGTGCGCCTGGCGCTGGACGCCTTCGAAGCCGCGCAGAGCCAGAACCACACGACAGATGCGCGGCCGCGAGTCGAGCATATCGAAACCGTAACGGCAGCGGACATTCCGCGCTTCGGCAAGCTGGGCGTCATCGCCAGTTTCCAGCCGCTGCACGCCTACCCGGATGACGACACGCTGAAGGTCTGGGCGCGAAATGCCGGACCAGACCGGGCGCAACGCGCGTGGGTGTGGCGCAGCATCGAGAACACCGGCGGGCGGCTGGCGTTTGGGAGCGACTGGCCGGTGGTCACGCTGAGTCCGTGGCCCGGGGTGCAGAACGCGCTCACCCGCCAGACCAAGGAGGGCGACCCTCCCGGCGGCTGGTTGCCGCAGGAGCGCGTAAGCCTGGAGGACACCATCAAGGCTTACACGCTGGGCGCCGCGTTCGCCGGGCGGCGTGAGAAGACCGAAGGTTCGCTCGAAGTAGGAAAGCTGGCGGACCTAATCGTGCTTTCGCAGAACTTATTCGAGGTCAAGCCCGTCCAGACAGGTCAGACTGAGGTGTTGCTGACTATGGTGGGTGGTAGGGTGGTCTACGAATCACCCGCGCATTGATACGCCCGGCAGGCGCGTCACGGCTGCAGCGCGACGGACACCGGCGCGCGCAAGGTAAATTGGATCTGGGTCCCCAACGCGACCAGCTTCTTGCGTAAGAAGCCGCCCTTTATCAGATATGGCGTTGAACTTATCTGGTAGGTTTGGCCTCCAGTGGTGACGGCAACTAACTCTAGAATCATATCCGTTTTTCCCGAGGGGTCGCCGGTGCTGGCGGTCTCTAGCAACCGGAGGAGTGCGCCATCGTCGCGGTGAATCGCTTCGCTGCCCCCCACCAACACCGGCGCGGCGACCGCCGCTCGGAACTCCTGCCCAACCGCGCTATTCTTGGGATCGATGGTATCGACCGAGCGCACGGTTATGACGGTCCCGGCGCTAATGGTCGTGGTAGCAAGGGGAGGCAGCGCGGACCCCACTTCCGAGGGCGCCGCTATTGACGGCGGCGCCACCACTGCCGCAGAGGGAGGCGCCACATGCGGCTTTGGACGGAAAATCAGCCAGGCGGCGAGCAAGACTACGATCATCACTCCGCCGGCGGCCATTAGTTTGCGCGGACGGGCCCACAACACAGGCCTAGGCTGCACTGGAGGAACGGTCCCGAGGGTCGTTGGCGGTTCGATGACGGTTTCCGCTCCGCTGGGCTGGCCAACACTCTCGCGCAGCACCTGACTGACTAACGCGACCGTTTCCCGCTCCTGCCGCTCCCGCTCGGCATCTGCCGCCAGTCTGGCTGCCGCAGCCCTCTCGGGTTCTTGCCGCTCTCGCTCTGCCCGCCACGTCTGAAGCACCACCATGATGGCTCGCTCCATCTCCTCGGCCGATCGATACCGGTTCTCCCGCTCCTTCTCGAGCGCTCTGATCACGAGTCTCGAAACATCGGCCGGGAAACTGACACCGGGGCACGCCAGATCGAGCGGTATCGGCGGAACCTGTAACCGTTGCAACAGCACCGCGACTGGCGTATCCGCCGCAAATGGCAACCGCCCGGTCAGCATCTCATAGAGCACCAGCCCTAGCGAGTACAGATCCGTGCGCCCATCCAAGTCACTCCCGCGCATGCCGAGCGCTTGCTCAGGCGACGCGTACCTAGGCGTGCCCACGAATAATCCGGTCGTGCTCGTCACCATGCCAGTGAACCCGAGACCGGCTTCCTCGCGCACCTTTGCAATCCCGAAATCGATAACCCTGACCGACTCGCCACCATCCGCGCTCTTGGCCAGCAGCAGGTTCTGAGGCTTGATGTCCCGGTGAATGATCCCCTTTTGGTGCGCAGCCGACAACGCCGAACACGTTTGAGCGGCGATTTGCAATGCAAGCTCGGGAGCCAACGGACCCCCGCGGTCGAGCTTCTGCCGCAAGCTCTGCCCGTCCACATACTCCATCACCACGAACAACTGGTCGTCTTCCGTGTAGTCCGCGTCCTCCACGCGCACGATATGCGGGTGCTGAAGCTGCCGCATGACCAGGGCCTCTGCCATGAGCCTTTTGAGCCCTTGCTGCTCTCCCGGAACCGGCGCGAGCAGCACCTTAAGCGCCTTCTCCTCGTTCCAGATCAAATGCCGCGCCCGATACACCACGCCCATACCGCCTCGTCCAATCTCGCTGAGGATCTCGTACTTTTTCCGTATTACGGTGCCGGGCTCCAAGCCACCGCTGGAGCGCAATGCGGAGCCATCACGAGGGCAGAACCCAACGTCGTTGGCGTAGCTAGCCGAGCACGTGGGGCAGGTCTTCACACTTGGTCAAGCTTACCGTATTGATCCTGGTGCGGCAATGGCCAGCGACCGTTTGAAATCTTCCCGCGATCGCCGGGCGGCGCGAGCAGACGGAGGGTTCGCTCGAAGCGGGAAAGCTGGCGGACCTGATCGTGCTTTCGCAGAACCTATTCGACGTGAAGCCTGAGCAGACAGGTTAGACCGAGGTGTTGCTGACTATGGTGGTGGAAGGGTAGTCTACGAATCGCACGCGCATTGACGCGCCGGGCAGGCGGCCTTACGGTTGCAAGGTGACGGATACTGACGAGCGCAATTTGAACTGGATCCGGGTTCCCTTATCGACGCGCTCACTGCGACGAATGCCGTGCTTCTTTATAAGATACGGCGTTGTACTTACCTGGTACTTCTTGTCTCCCGTGGTAATGGACGTTAACTCCAGCATCGGTTCCGACTTGGAGTGGCCCGCGTTGGCGGTCTCTTGCAACCGCAGGCCTGCGTCATCGCCGCGGCTAATCGCTTCGCTCCCCCCCACCAGCACCGGCACAGCGACCGTCGCTCGGAACTCCTGGCCGACGGCGCTGTTCTTGCCATCGATGGGATCGACTGTTGTCACGGTAATGACGGTTCCGGCGGGTATGGTCTGGGTAGGAACAGGAGGCGGCGCGGGCGCCGCTGCCGGCGGCGGTGTCACTGCTGACGGAGGCTCTGCCACGGCCGTCGAAGGCGGCGCCAGCGGAGCGGCCTGAGGCTTTGGACGGAAAATCAGCCAGCCCGCGAGCAGGGCAACGATCACAACCACGCCAGCGGCCGTCAACTTGCGCGGACGGGTCCAGAAGGCAGGCTTGGGCTGCGCGACAGGGGCGATCCCGGGGCTGGTTGGCGGCTCGATGACGCTGTCCGCTCCGGCACGCGGGCCATCGACCCTGGTGACCGCCGCATGGAAATCCTGGGGATGCCCCAGCGCCGCGGCGAACTCCTCCACGGTTTGAAATCGCGCGTCCGGATCCTTGGCCAGCGCTTTGAGTACGGCATCCTCCACGCTCTGCGGAATGCGGGCATTGAAGCCCGTGGGCGGGGGCGGCGGCGTGTTCACATGAGCGTTCATCATGTGGAACTCGCTGTCCGCTTTGAAGGGCAAATGTTCGGTCAGAATCTCGAACAGGGTCGCCCCGAGAGAGTAAATGTCGGACCGTATGTCGACCGGTTTATTCAGGACCTGCTCGGGCGACATGTAGCAGACGGTTCCCACTTGTACTCCGGTGCGCGTGAGGCCGCGGTCGCCGATGACTTTGGCCAGTCCGAAGTCCATGACTTTGACGATGCCATCGCGGTTCAGCATCATGTTGCTGGGCTTGATATCGCGATGCACGATCCCCAGCCGATGCGCATAGCCGATGCCCGAGAGGGCCTGGAGGAATAGCGGCAGCGCCTCCGCCGCGGGGATCGGACCGCGGCGCGCTACGATCTGAGCGAAGTTCTCGCCCTCCACGAACTCCATCACCATGTAGGCGGCACCGTCCTCGACCAGGAAGGCATAAAGCGTCGCCAGGTTGGGGTGGTTCATTTGCGCCTGCGCGCGCGCCTCTCCGCGGAATCGCTCGACCAACGCGGGGTTTTGGGAGAGTGCGGCGCTGAGGGCTTTGACGGCCACGGGACGGTCGAGAGCGGTGTCCATCGCCTTGTAGACGATGCCCATGCCGCCTTCGCCGAGCTTCTCTACGATCCGGTAGTTGCCGATTTGCTTTCCGATCATGGCTTTGTCAAGTCGAGCGATTCGATTATCGTGAGAGCCTCCCACACCGTTGGCCGGACATCACCCTCTGGTGCGGTTTAGCTCGTCCCTCCAGGTCACCTCTTCCAATGATGGCACATCCGGATTGTGAGGCTACGGCCATCGATTTCGGAACATTCGGCGGGTTCGAGCGTCCAATCAAGACATGCGGTGTTCCGGCATAGCTATATGTCTGTCCTTGGGGGTCATGCTTTCCGCGCAGACCGCCCAAAAGCGCACGGCGGGCAAGGAGGCGACGGCTCCGGCCAAGCCAGCGGCGGTCGCGGAGGACTGGCCGGTGTGGGGCGGGAAGAACCGCGATTTCATGGTCAACACATCGGGCCTGGCGGATTCCTGGCCGGCGGCGGGTCCGAAGAAGATCTGGAGCCGCGCGTTGGGGGACGGCTATTCGGCGGTCGCCGAGGAAGGCGGCGTCCTGTACACCGGGTTTCGGCGGAATTCCCGCGACGTGATCACCGCGCTTGACGCGGCGACCGGCAAGACTCTCTGGGAGTATGAATATGAGAACCCATTCACGAACTCTGACTCGGAGGCGGTGGGTCCGGGCCCTTATGCCATGCCACAGGTGATCGGCGATCGCGTGGTTACAGCCAGCGGCACGGGGAAGATCCATTCGCTCGACAAGAAAACCGGGAAGGTACGCTGGTCGCACGATCTGTATAGCGAGTTCCATGCGAGCCATCTACAATTCGGTTACTCCTGCCACGGGCTGCCGTATAAGGACATGTTGATCTATCAGGCTGGGGGACAGGGCGACGGCGTGATCGCGTTCCGGCAGAGCGACGGAGCGGTGGTTTGGAAGGCGCTGCAGTTCACGAACTCGCATTCGTCGCCACTGCTGATCAACGTGGACGGCCAGCCGCAGGTGGTAGTACTCGCGGCCAAAACTGTGTTCGGCTTCAATCCGGACAATGGCACACTGCTGTGGAGCCACGAGCACGAGACCAGCTACGGCCTGGCGGTCAGCACGCCCGTGTGGGCGCCCGGCAATCTCCTCTTCGTGGCCTCGGCATACGGAACCGGCGCGCGCGTGCTGCAACTGACCCAATCCGCCGGGAAGACCACGGTCAAGCAGCTTTGGTACGATCCGCACCTGCAACTACATATCGGGACGGCGATCCAGCGGGATGGTTATGTGTACATGTCCAGAGGCTACGACGGACCGGTTTTCCTGAGTGCGGTCGAGTTGAAGACTGGTAAGATCACGTGGCAGGAACGCAGCTTTGCCAAAGCGCAATTGCTGTGGGCGGATGGGAAGCTGATCGTCGCGGACCAGGATGGAACGCTGGCTCTTTGCCGGGTGACTCCTCAGAAGTTCGAGTTGCTTTCGAAGGCATCGGTGCTGCAGAGTATCGCCTGGACGCCGCCGACACTAGTGGGCACGCGGTTGTATCTGCGGGATAGGAAGACTATCGCGGCGTATGATTTGGGGAGGTAGGGACGGCGAACTGAAGTTCGCCTGCGCCGACAGGAGTGTCGGCGCGGCAGGCAAGAGTGCCTGCGCCACGGGGTAAACTTAGATCCTATGAAGCTTTGCACAGTGTATCTTGTGGCTCTGGCCGCTTTGGCGGCGGACTTGAATTGGCCTCAATTTTCGCGGACCGTCCGCTAACGGGACCGGCACGGGCGTGCCGCCCATCGAATGGAACGTCGAATCCGGTAAGAACATCCTTTGGAAAACCGCGATTCCTGGCCTGGGTCACTCCAGCCCGGTGATCTGGGGAGATCGAATCTTCATCACCAGCGCAGTGCCCGCGACCGGCGAGTCGTCTCTCAAGGTCGGCCTCTATGGCGACATCGCTCCAGTCAAGGGGGAACCCGCGCAGAGTTTCAACGTATATTGCCTGGATCGCAAGACCGGCAAGATTCTGTGGGAGCGCACGGCGGCCAGCGGTCC
>JBEKUO010000434.1:0-6418 GCA_049514955.1 Bryobacteraceae bacterium
CATCAGCACGAGCTTGCGGCGCTCCTTCAGGGTCACATCCGCGGCGCGCAGCAGAACGTTGGAAGTGACGCCGGCCGCAATGGCGGACATGGTCTGGATCGAGCAGGGGACCACCACCATGGCATCCACCGGAAAGGATCCGCTGGCCAGCCGGCAGGAAATATCCTCCAGCGGATAAGAATAGTGGGCCATCTTTTTTAAATCGGCAGCATGGCTTCCCGTCTCCAGGAAAAGAGTCTTTTCGCCGGCGCGAGTGAGCACCAGATGGATTTCGGCGCCCGGATGACGGCTCAGGCGATCGAGAAGCCGGACGGCATAAATCGCGCCACTCGCGCCGGCGACACCCACCACGATTTTCAAAATCGTCTCCTCGCGCGAATGTCTGTTCTGAATTCGGAACAAAACAGACCAAAGAAGGCTTGCCTCGGGCACCGTGTCCGGGTATAATCACAAGCATCGTCGATCGTCATATGAGTACCGGTTCCAGCACGTGTCGGCTAAGCAAAAGGTCCCTAGATTCTGGATCATAGCATGGAGGATGCAGGACAGAAGCTAAAACGGGCGCGGGAACGGCTCAATCTGCGCTATCGCGATGTGGAGGAAGCCGGTGCCAAAATCGCTGAAAGGCACCAGAATGAAGAATTTAGCATTGCCTTGAGCCGCCTCTCCGATATCGAGAACAAGGGAACGGTTCCCACCATCTACCGCCTGTATACGTTGTGCGCCATATACCGGCTGGACTTACTGGAGGTGCTGGAGTGGTACCGGGTGGACGTGGCGGCTATGCCTGCGGACGCGGCCGCCATCCCCATGGAGCGCACTCACATGATCGGTTTCACATCCGATGGCAACGGCGAGGTGCAGGTGCCCCTGGCACTCGATTCGGGTGTGGATCTAAGCAAGACCACCTACTTGAGCCGCACCATCCAACGATGGGGAAAACTCCCGCTGTCGCTGTTGAACGGACTGGATCTGAAGCATCACCGTTACGCATTCATCGGCTCGGAGGATTGGTCCATGTATCCGCTGGTGCAGCCGGGCGCGCTGGTGCTGATCGACGAAAACCGCCGCAAAATCGTCAATTCCGGCTGGAGTTCGGAGTTCGAGCGGCCCATCTATTTCCTGGAGCATCGCCAGGGGTTTGTCATTGGGTGGTGCACACTCAACGTCAACCAACTGGTGGTGCAGCCGCATCCGGCGTCCCTTTGCTCGCCGGAAGTGTACGCCTATCCTGCGGAAATCGACGTGCTCGGGCAAATCTCCGGAGTGGCTATGATTCTGGATCAAGGGAAGCGGCGCCGTACTCGTGCTTAAGTAGCGTCAGCAGCGTTTCCAAGTCCGCCAGGTAGAGCTCGCGCTCGACGTTTTGCGCCGCCGTTGGAACCAGGTTGCGGTAAGGGGCCTCGTGCAGCCATGTCGCCAGCACTGCTGCGGGATTCCCCGGCAATTCAGACAAATATTCCTGCAAGTCGGCCTTCTGCTGTTCCAGGTTGAGGCACAGCCATTCCTGGAATACACGCGCATGACTGCGGCGCAAAGTCTCGGCGGTCTGCTCGTCGCCGAACATCTGCGCCAATCCGTGGTGCTCGTATAGGCCGCTGTCCTGGTTGCGCAGCGATGAGAGATAAACCAGCCGGCCGAACAGGGTTGAGATTCGCGCCAGCGTATGCCGCCAAACGTCGTTTGCCGGTCCCTCGTGGGAGCCCATTTCCGGGCTCGGTTTTTCCGCGTTCATAGCCGAATCAAAGTAATTTCGCGATCAAAGTAATTTCGTGCAAGGCGATCTGTAAAAATCGGGTTATTCGCGCTCCGCACAGTCCGCCCGGCGGACCTCGCAGGCCCCCGTTTGGCTCCCTCCCGATTGTACACCCGCGACCACCCTGCCAACGGTTTCCGCTATCGATGGTTAACTTTGTTCCAAATTTGGAAAATCTTGGTCCGACATCCCCCATGGCCGGGCAGGGGGGATAATCTAAGGTCGTATTTACCTTAGTTAGCAAGGAGAAAAGCCCTATGCTGAAGAAAGCATTGCTGGCCGCCCTGTTAGCGCTGTCGTTTTTTGCAGCCTTGGGGATTCAGGGTCATGCACCGCCCCCGGAGTGTGATCCCTGCCCATGGGTGAATTAAAACCTGGGTTGGCCCCCTGGCCGGCTTGAAGCTGGGCGCTTTAGGCGTGCGAATCTGCCCGGTCTGATGCTACAATCAGGCCGGGCATTTTATTATCGAGCTATGGCCGATCTAGTACTGAGACTATTGGTCGTAGGGGGCACGGGTCTGCTCAGTGTCCGGCTGTACATCTCTGGTCTTTACCGCAGATATCAGGCGTTCTTCTACTACCTCATTTTTGCGACCCTGCAGAATATCGTTCTCCTGATCGTCAACCCCCGCAGCGGCTGGTACCAGAAGATTTGGATGATAACCGAGCCAATTGAATGGATCTTCTACATTCTATTGCTATTGGAGCTGTACTCCCTGGTCTTGGAAGACCATAAGGGAATCCAGACCATGGGCCGCTGGGTGTTATACGCAGCCCTGGCGATCGCGCTGCTCGCGTCCATCCTGGGCGTGGTGCCTCCCTCGGGTCCCATGCCCAAATCGCGTCTGCTGCCTTATTATTACGTAGCCGAGCGCGCCATCTATTTCAGCCTCGTCGTTTTTCTGCTCAGCATCCTCTTCTTCCTGATGCGGTTTCCGGTTACCCTGAACCGGAACACCGTCGTGCACTATGTGGTGTACTCGGTTTATTTTCTGAGCAATACAGTGATCTTCCTGGTGCTCAGCATGGTCGGCAAGAGTGTCACCCACCTGATCGGCTACGTGCTTTCGGCCGTGACCATCGGGTCTTTGGCAGCCTGGCTGCTCCTGTTGAATCCCGCCGGTGAGAAGCACAAGGTGAAACTGCGTCCCGCCTGGATGCCGGCCGACCGGGAAGCGGAGCTCATCGGCCAGTTGAACAGTCTGAACGCGGCTTTACTGCGGGCCACGCGAAAGTAAACTTTAGTAAGGATTGTTTTTCGGGACCTTCCGGGGTATCCTCGCTCAGGAGTTGAAAGGAGAGCATGGATTTCATCCTTGGCTTGGCCGCGTTTATCTGCCTGGCAGTAGGCGCGGCTCTGGTGTTTCTATTTCGGAGGCTGATAACGGGGCCGAAATCCCTCCCGGTGTCAGTAGATTGGATCAACGACCTTTCTTCGGCGCAGTACCGACCGATGGAAAGGTTGCTGAGCGACGAGGATTACCGGTTTCTGGCGAGCCAGCCCGGCTGTGATCGAAAGATGCTGAGCCGCATGCGGTCTCAGCGGCGGCATCTGTTCCGAGGCTATCTGGCCTGCTTGAGCCGCGACTTCAGCCTGGTGGGCGCCGCCCTACGGCTCATGATGATGTATTCCAGCCAGGATCGTCCGGATCTGGCGGGCATACTCTACAAGCAACAGGCGTTGTTTGCGATCGGCATGCTTAAGGTTCAGGGGCATCTGGTCTTGCACGCTTGCGGTTTGGGAACCGTGGATGTCAGCGGCTTGGTGCGCGCGATGGAGCACATGCGCGTGGAGCTGCGGCAAATGATCCCCGCCGAGAGCGCGGCTGCCGCGTAATCTCCGCTTCGGCGGAGTTGGGGCACGCGACAGCCAGCGCGCTCGATGTGTCTCTTCCTCACAGCTTCTTCAGGATTTCCTTGGCTTCCTTTAATCTCACGAACTGCTTTTCCGCTTGACGGAATTCGCGCGTGTGTACCCGCCGGCGGACGCCCCGGTGTTCCACCGGATACCGCAAGTGCAGCATTTCGTGAAACATCACGTACTCCAGGACAAACTCCTCCACCCCCGGATTATCGAAAATCCGGCTGATGATGATGGCGTTGTGCGACGGGTCGAAATGGCCGAGCATACTACGCGACGCCCCCCGGCTCCATCCTAGTTGGGGCCGCGCCAGCATGCCTTGGAAATACCCGGCGTTGAGCGCCTCGAACACCGCCTCCAAGTTATAATGGCTACCTTGTGGGCCGGAGACATACTTGCGGCCGCGGATCTGGCGTACCAGGTGCACCTGGCGCCGGACGTCCCGCCGGTTCAGGTAGAGGCGGTAGCGGTGAGCGTAGATGCGGGCAATTTGGCGGCGGAAGAGTTTGCCCAGTAGGATATAAGCCAGGGCTTCGAGGACGGGGGCCGGAGCTCCCTCCAGCAGATCCGAGATGCGTACATGGATCTCGCCCGCCTCGAGGCGTATGAAACTGTCGGCGTTCGCGAAACGGCAGAACTCCACGCGGATCGAGGGCAGTGGAGTGCGGGGCTTGAAGTCCCGGAAGACGCGAGCGTAGATTTCTTGCGGGCTTTCGAAAAGCAGGGCGCTTTGAAGTCCGGAGACGGCCAGACCCGAGCCGTGGTCTTGCATTTCTCAACAATTTAACACGATCAAGGTCAGGGCACCTTGGAGGAAACTTGTCCAGAGTCAAAATCAGCGCGCTCGGCTGTTACGTACCGCCCGGCGTGTTAACCAACAAAGATCTAGAGCGGATGGTGGATACCGACAGCGAATGGATCGTGGAACGGACGGGGATATGCGAGAGGCACATCGCCGCGCCGGAGGTGGCTACCTCCGACATGGGATTCGAAGCTGCCCGGCGAGCGCTGGCCGCGGGCGGCGTAGAGGCTGCGGAGCTGGATGCCATCCTGCTGTGCACGGTGACGCCGGACATGTTGTTTCCCTCCACCGCGTGTCTGATCCAGGATCGGCTGGGCGCACATCACGCGTGGGGATTCGACCTGGTCGCCGCGTGCTCCAGTTTTCTTTATGGCTTGACGGTGGGGGCGTCCCTGGTGAAGTCCGGTCTGCACAAGAAAGTGCTGGTGATCGGCTCGGATACCATGAGCCGGATCATCGACTACACGGACCGGGGCACCTGCATCCTGTTCGGCGATGGCGCGGGCGCCATGCTGTTGGAGCCGGCCGGGGAGTCCAACGATAGCGTGGGCTTCATCGACTTTATAGGGGAAATCGACGGCTCGGGCGGCGAGTTCCTGTGCATGCCGGCGGGCGGGAGCCGGATACCGGCATCCCACGAATCGGTGGAGAAAAGGCTCCACTACGTGAAGCAACAAGGCCAGCAGGTCTTCAAGTACGCCGTGAAAAAGATGTACGAGCTCTGCGCCGAGGTGCTCGATCGCAATGGCCTGAAGGCGTCCGACATTGGCGTGCTGATCCCCCATCAGGCCAACCGGCGCATCATTACGGGAGCGGCGGAACGTCTGGGCTTGAAGCCGGAGCAGGTGCTGATCAACATCGACCGCTACGGAAACACAACCTCGGGAACGTTGCCGTTGGCTACGCAGGATGCCATCGCGCAGGGCAGGCTGAAAAAGGGCGACCTGGTGATGTTCGCGGCCGTGGGGGCAGGCTACACGGCGGGCGCCAGCTTGTGGCGCTGGGCGTACTGAGAGCTATTTCTCCTGGTGGCGCGGGCTTCAGCCTGCAGCGGGACTTCAGTCCGCGATCAATAACTTCCAGAGTGCTCACGAAACCGGAAGCGAAATCTCCGATTGCGCAATTTCGCCCGGCTTCACGATAACCGCGGCTGTCGCCGAGATCGGTTTGCCGCTTACTGCGGCGCTGACAGTGACCTGGTAGTGGCCGGGGGACAGGTTCAGCCGAACCCAGGTCTTCGACCCCGTCACGGCGTCGTCGGCTACCGTTCCCGCCGCGCCCTCCAGTTTGACGTGAATCGTCGCGTTATCGCATTTGTCCGCATTGGGCACGCTCAACTGGATCGAGCCGGCCTGGCTAGCCGCATCCCGGGCTTGAGTGGCCTTCTCACTTTGGGCTTTCAGGGTAGCGAGTTGCGCAATGACGTCTTTTTCAAGCTGTGCCATGTTGTTCTGAAACTCTGTGACCCAATCCTTGGTCTCTTGCAATACCATACCTTCCACGGCGATGCGGAACTCCTTTGCGCGCTGGATGAGCGCCTCCACCTGTTCCGGAGTGGGGCTCGGGCCAGCCTTCGCGATCAGCACCGCCCAATCCATTCGGAACTCCTCTAACGATTTCCGGATGTTGGTGGCTGCCATAACATATCGCGCCCATCCGCTTGAGAAACCGAATGCCTTGTCCAGAGCGAGCAGGGCAGCCGCTAAGCCCACCAATAGAGAAGCCCACAATGGCTGCTTCAACGTACTTAACACACCGTTTGGGAGAAGCTGACCGACTATCGGAGTAATTGCCGCCGTCGACGTCAGCGCTACGGCAAGAAACTGGGTCCACTGGGAGAAAAACGACTTCGCCCGTTTGTTTCTCCAGTACCAACTGATGGTTTTTTGCGCCTCCTCTTCGACGTAGTTCGAAAGTTTCTGAAGCGAGGCTGTAGTTTCGGCGCAATTCCACGACAGGCACTCCGATCCGGCTGCTTCGATATCGTTAGACTTTGCCA
>JBEKUO010000435.1:0-6417 GCA_049514955.1 Bryobacteraceae bacterium
TTAATTAGAAAGGGATAGCGGTCATTATGAAACTCGCTGAAATCGCGTGCGTATTACTCGAGGTTCACGCTACGACCTACTGATACGCTTCAGGGATCCCCTCTGTCTTGTACGGCTTTGCACACCCGCACCGGCGGTCCAAGAGCAGCGCACTAAGGAATCAGTTCGAAGGCCGTGCTTGGGCTACCGTAAGTGGTGCCGTACAGTGTCCCGCTCGTGCCGATCGCCAGAGGGCTGGGCCAGTCCCCGTTCGTAGTGCCGTTGAAGGCGAAGAGAGGCTTCCAGGTCCACGCGGTGCCTCTCGGAGGCGGCGGCGTCAAAGAGAAGATTGTCCCGCCGTTCGGATTTCCGCCCCCTATTGTGGCGCCGTAGAGTACTAGGCCGCTGCCGATCGCCAGCCTTCCTTGGGGATTCCAACCGTCACTCCCTCCGGTAAAGCTATACAGCACCTCCTCAGTCCAGTAAGGCGGCGTCAACGAGAAGACCGTGCCACATCCATTTGAGCAAGCCGTCCCCGTTCCGCCGGACGACGTAGTCCCGTACAGCACCCCCTTGCTGTCGATGGTCAGGTCTGTGTAGGGACCTATCCCGTCGCCCTTACCCTTGAAGTTATAAAGAGTGAAGATCGTCCAAGGGCCCACGCCGGACGCAGGCGGGGTAAGCGAGTAAACCGTGCCAGCGGCATAGGTGCCACCTCTGTAGGTGGTGCCGTACAGAACCCCGCCCTCGCCGATCACCACGCCTCCATAAGGCGACGATGGGTCGAGGCCGTAGTCACCGTCGGAGAAGCTGCAGAGAATGGTTTCGGTCCACGTTCCTCCGGGGGAAGAAGGCGGAGTCAGTTCGTAGACAGAGCCGCAGCACTCATAACCGAGGCTGTCTCCCCCGGCCACGGTCGTGCCGAAGAGGTTCCCGTTCTCGTCGATCGCCACACCGGCCCAAGGCACGGCGCCATCCGAGGCGCTGCCGCCGGCGAAACTATGCAGCACGGTTTCCGACCAGGCGCCGCCGGCAACGGCGGGCGGGGTCAATGAGAAGACCGTTCCTTGATACAGTGCACCGCCGGCGTAGGTGGTCCCATAAAGCACTCCGCCCTTGCCGGTCGTCACACCCGACATGGGGCCAATGGGGCCGGTGCTCCCAAACTCAAAGATCTCCTGTTCGGTCCACGCGCCGCCGGGCGATGCAGGCGGGGTCAACGAGAACACCGTGCCGCTACCGTTAGCTCCGCCATCATATGTGGTGCCGTACAGCACCCCTCCTGGGCCGATCGCCACGCCTCCATAGGGGCTGGGGAGCGATCCATTGAAGCGGTACAGCGTCTTCGGCTTCTGCGCCGATGCTTGAACCGGGGCATAAACAAACAGGAGTAGAGCCATCCCCAGCGTTCTGCATGCGATTCCAGGCTTTTGAAGTTTGCGCATGGTTGCCTCCATTATCTACTCCACGGTGAACGGACCAGTTCCGGTAGCGTAGGTGTAGTAGCCCAGTCCGATCACGCCGTTAGCACCCGGGGTCGCGCCCGATGGCACC
Organism: Bryobacteraceae bacterium; assembly: GCA_049514955.1. Classification (GTDB taxonomy): domain Bacteria; phylum Acidobacteriota; class Terriglobia; order Bryobacterales; family Bryobacteraceae; genus Bog-159. The sequence continues at coordinate 1,534 of JBEKUO010000435.1, forward strand.
GCGAACTGGAGAGCCGCGCTACCGCTAAAGGTGCCGTAAACATCCGCATATACGGTACCCAGGTACGTGCGGGGGTTGTCCCAGAAAAGCCTAACGGTCTCGAACGGACCATAGCCGAACCCCGCGACCGTGGCCGTATTACCGGCCGCGCCCGAATTCGGAGTCAGCATCAGGTGCGGTTCCATCGTAAAGCTGGCCGCTCCCAGCTTCCCGCTGGTCTGCCCCTTGGCTAGAAAAATCCGCGGATTGCCGTAGGCATAAAACCACTCCGGCGCCAGAGCCGAGGCTGTAAGCGAACCGCTGGCATCCGCGACCGCGGTGGCCAGCACTTTGGATCCCACGCCGCTCGAATAGATCTGGACGCTCTCGTTGGGCGCGAACCCGCTGCCCACAAAATCGAGGGTCTCGTGGTAATAGCCCTGGGCTGGGGTCACACTTAGGTTTGCGGTAACAAAAACGACCTCGCCGATCATGCCGGGGGTATACACGCCGCCATACCCTGTGATGGCGCTAAACCACAACTCGCCATCGGGTCCCTGCGCGATATAGTTCACGCCGTTAGGCTGGGGCACCAGGTAAGTGGTGACCGTCCCACTGGTGGTAATTCGCCCAATGGTGCCCATCCTGGATTCGGTAAACCAGACGGCGCCATCGGGCCCCGCGGTGATGCCTTGCGGCCCGCTGTTATAGGTCACAGGGTATTCGGTAATTACCCCGTCGGTCGTGATGCGCCCGATGTTGTCCGCCAAATACTCGGTAAACCAGACCGCCCCATCCGGCCCTGCGGCGATGCAACAGGACATGCCGCTATTGGCTGTCGGCACCGGATACTCGGTGACCACGCCCGCGGGGGTTATACGCCCGATGTTGTTGGCGTACGCTTCGATGAACCACACCGCGCCGTCCGGCCCCCTGGCGATGCTAAAGAGACCGGCCCCTGGGCTGGGAACCGGAAACTCGGTCACCACGCCGGCGGTGGTCATGCGCCCGATCTCATTGGTGCCGTAGTCGGTGAACCACAGCGCGCCATCCGATCCCGCGGCGATGTACTGGGGATAGCTGTTGGGGTTGGGCAGCGGAAATTGCGTTACTGCTCCGGCGCCGGTCATCCGTCCGATCTTCTGGCCGTTCGCTTCGATAAACCATATCGCATCGTCCGGACCCGTTGTGAACCCGCCAACATCCCACCCTGTGTTTGTCGAAAATAGCGTGATCTGCCCTGCCGGGGTGATCCGCCCGATGTCGCCTCCATCGATAAACCAAACCGCGCCATCCGGGCCGGGAATCATGTCGGTGACGTAGCTGATAGAGTCGGGCATGGCGTATTCGCCGATCGCCACCTGTTGCGCCAGCGAAATTGCCGGCAAAGCTAAAGGCAGGGTCAAGAGCAATGCTGCTGGAATCTTCATCAGTCCCGCTCCTTCGATCCACGCAGCTTATCATGCCCTATAGCCACGGACCCGGCAAACTGGTACCAATTCGCGGAACATGGTACTGCCTCCGCGAGGGACGCTATTCCGCTTCCGGGCTTCTCATTCTCAGCCGAAAAGCTCCAGGAGCTATTGCCGGTAAGGCTCGGCTTTCTCCGGACGCTGCAATTCTGGCGCGGTGCGGTCTTGAGCGGCTGGCCCGAATCTGTGGCGCGGTTCGGCTCTCAGAAATCAGCTTTGCTCCGGCGCGCCAGTTCGGTGCTCCTTGACACACGAGCCTCCATTGTTCAAACTCCACGGTGTCTTCATGATGCCGCTCACGCTATGTTGCTCGCCTTCTAACGATTCGCGCTGTCGCGCGTCTAACGTCGCACCAACCTTATGGGCTTCCGTTACGGCCTGCGCATGCTGGCACGCAATCCGGTGTTTACCGCCGCCGCCATTCTCTGCCTGGGGCTCGGCACGGGCGCAACCACCGCCATTTTCAGCGTGGTTAACGCGGTGCTCCTGCGGCCGCTTCCCTACGCCCACGCGAACCGTCTGATCCGTGTGTTCACTGAGTTCCCCACGCAGGTCTCCAGCACTTACCCATCGGGCTTCCGGCACTTCTGGCTGTCTCCACCCGAGTACTTCGATCTGAAACGCGATGGCCAATCGTGGGAGATGTTCGAGGGCTGGGTGAATGGTCCGGCCAACATCGCTGGCCGCGACGAACCGGTACGCGCCACGGTCTCCTATGTGACGGGTGGCCTGCTCGAAATGCTCGGCGGGCGTCCGGCACTCGGCCGCCTCCTCTCCCCGGATGACGATATCCCCAATGCACCCGGCACCGCCGTCCTTTCTTACGATCTCTGGCAGCGCGCCTTTGGCGGCGACCCCCACGTTCTCAACCGCGATATCCGGCTCAATGGCGGCGCCTGCACGATAGTTGGCGTGATGCCGCGCGGGTTCAATTTTCCGCCTGGAGAGGTCAATCCGTCCGAGCTATGGTCGACCCTCCAACTCGATCCCGCACAACCAGGCAACCGTGGCAGCCATTATCTCTCCATCTTGGCCCGCCTCCGTCCCGGCGTTTCCATGGCGCAGGCCCAGTCTGAAATGCACCGTTATGAAATTCATTCCAGCCAGATCTTGACGCGCCAACAACATCCGTTCGATCCCGTCCAGCATCCGATCGTGCTCGCGGGCTTCCAGGACGAGATCGTACATTCCGCGCGCCCGGCGATGCTGGTGCTGCTGGGTGCGGTGGCGTTCGTGCTGCTGATCGCCTGCGTGAACGTCGCCAACCTGTTGCTGGCCCGTTCCGAAGCCCGGCGCCGTGAGATCGCCGTACGCGCCGCTATCGGCGCGAGCCTGGGCAACCTGCTCCGCCAGTTCGTCGCGGAAGGGATCCTGCTGTCGGCCGCTGGCGGGTTCCTCGGCGTGCTCCTGGCGTTGGCTGGTCTGCGCCTGTTGGCAGCCAGCAATGCCGGCAACATCCCGCGCGCGGACGAGATCGGTATCGACTGGCGTGTGCTGTTGTTCGCGCTGGTGCTGGCGCTCGCCACGGGAGTGGTATTCGGCCTGGCGCCGATTCTCCATGTGCGCCCCGCAGGCTTGCTCGAGATCCTCAAATCCGCAGCCGGCCGCGCCACCAACTCCGCGGCGGCCAACCGTTTCCGCGCAGTCCTGGTGGGTTCCGAGCTGGCTCTGGCGCTGGTCCTACTAATCGGCTCGGGTCTCATGGTGAAAGCGTTCTGGAAATTGCAGGAGGTGAACTCCGGTCTCACCCCGGAACGGCTGCTCACCTTACAGGTCTCGCTACCCGCCTCGAGCTACAGTACTGAGGCACAGGCCCATGGTTTCTGGGCTGCGCTCCTGTCGCGTGTGAATGCGCTTCCCGGCGTTGAATCCGCCTCGCTGGCTGCCGGCCTCCCGCCCGTTCGCAGAATCAACGCGAATACTACTCCGATGGAAGGCGTACCGAACGGTCCCGACGGCTTCCCGCCCACCATCGATTACTGGAACTTCGTGGACTCCAGCTATTTCCGGTCGGCCGGCGTCCGGCTGCGTGAGGGGCGTCTGCTGAACTCCGGCGACGGGCGGCGCGCGCCACCCGTCGCGGTCATCAACCAGACGATGGCGCGCGCCTTCTGGCTCCGCGAAAGCGCCATCGGCCACCGCGTCAAGACCGAATCTGATGGCGGGGCGCAATGGCACACCATCGTAGGCGTGGTTGCCGACGTCAAGAACAACGGCCTCGATCAGCCGAGCGGTACCGAACTCTACATTCCTTATCAGCAGAAGTCCACCGTTCCGACGGTCACGAATAATTTCGTTCCCAGTGCCTCTCTACTCATCCGCACCAAAGGCGACCCCATGTCGCTGGCAAACCCGGTGCGGGCACAGGTTCGCGCGCTCGATCCCACCATCCCCATCTCGGGTCTCCGCACCATGGAGGAGACGATGTCGAGGGCCGTTTCGCGGCCGCGATTTCTCACAGTGGTGATGACGCTGTTTTCCTCCCTGTCGCTGATATTAGCGGCGCTGGGAATCTACGGCGTCATCTCCTATGCCGTGGCGCAACGGACGGCCGAGATCGGCATCCGCATGGCTCTGGGCGCACAAACCGGACATGTGCTGCGGCTGGTCTGCGCGAGCGGTTTGCGTATTGCGCTCGCCGGAATCGCGGCCGGTGCGTTGGGCGCCTTCGCCCTCACCCGCTTTCTTTCCGGCCTGCTGTTTGGGGTCAGTTCGCTCGATACAGCCACGTTCCTGGCGATGGCTGGCGTGCTGGCGGCCGTTACACTGCTCGCGTGTTACATACCCGCGCGCCGCGCCAGCAGGATCGACCCCACGATCGCACTGCGCTATGAATGACCGATTTTATATGGTGCCGCTCGCGCCAATAACAATGGTGGGCTGGTTTCCACCTACGTTCTGAGATTCCCGTGATTGAAATGCCAAACTTCTACATTCTGACAGGGGCGCCGGGAAGCGGAAAATCAACCATATTGCGGGAACTAAAGGCCGGAAACCTGACCGTGATTGACGAACCTGCCCGGGAAATATTGTCCGAACAAAGAAGCTTCAAGGGGAACGGAGTGCCGGAAACGAATCCGGACCTCTTCACCGAACTAATGCTATCGCGAGCCGTTCAGCAGTTTAAACAATTTCAGGATCATACCTCCCCAATTTTGTTCGATCGCGGCATCCCTGATATGATCGGGTATGCAGCTCTTTTCGGTATCGATCAAAAAGCTGCACAAAGCGCTGCCGTGACGTACAGATACAACCGAGTGGTATTTATAACCCCGCCATGGAAGGACATATACAAGACAGACGATGAGCGAAAAATGTCATTTGATCAGGCCCAAGCCTTCGGCAACGACCTTGTAGATATATATAGGGACTTTGGCTACGAAACGGTTACGGTACCCAAGGCTTCTCCTTCGGAAAGAGCCTTGTTTATACT
>JBEKUO010000436.1:0-6412 GCA_049514955.1 Bryobacteraceae bacterium
GCAGTCAGGTCCGACCCGCCGCGCCCCAGCGTGGTTGTGAGGCCGCTGGCAGTCGATCCGATGAACCCGCCCATCACCACCACGCGGTCCCGCGCCACCAGGCTCACCGTCCGCCGCAGGCGCGCGTAGGTATCCCAATACATCGGCGTGGCATGCGTGAACTGGCCGTCGGTGACGATGAGCTTGCGCGCATCCACCTGTGCGGCATGTATGCCCAACTGGCGGAAAGCCTCGGCCACAATCAAGCTGGAGATTCGCTCGCCGTAGCTAACGATCTGGTCCTCGATCTCCGGCGTAAACTGGCGGCCCTCACTCAACTCCACCACCAGCCCCAGTAACTCGCGAAACATGGGCGCGATGCATTCGCGCAGAAAAGGCTCCGCGCGCTGGCCCAGGAGGCTGCGGGTTTCGCTCGAGTGCATCCGGCGCAGTGACTCGATATGCTGCCTTGCCGAATACGAATCTCCACGTGCGGCGCAGCGTGCCGCTTCCAGAAGCCGGTCTGTGGTCTTTCCCATAGCCGAGACCACCACCACCGGATTCTGGCTCAAATGCTGCTCCACAATCGAGGCTGCCTGTTGAATCGCGCTGGCGGACTCTAACGAGGAGCCGCCGAATTTCATGACGATCATGAACCCATGTTAAGCTCCGCCCGATAAAGAACGCATAAGACAGGCCTAAGGAAGTCATCAAGCCTATGAACCCGCCGCGGCCTCCTCTTCCACCGCCCAAACCCCCTCGAAATCAACGAAATAGCAGTCTACCGCGATGCCCGGAAGACTCCCGCGCAGAGCCCCCGCCGCGCGCTGTAACTCGTCCTGATGATGCCGGGATTCGGCCTGCGTATCCCCGCGAAACGCCCCCAGCCCTCCATAAGCGCCGCAATCCGAGTGCACCATGAGGACCACGCGATCCGTGCCATGCAGGCGCATGGATTTTCGGATTTGCTCCAGTACGAACTCCCGCTCGGATTCCTGCTCCGGACTTGCCAGGCACTTGGCGCCGCCCGCAATGCGGATGGCGTCGTAGCGCGTCACGTTGAGACGCTTCAGCAGCTTTCGAAATGCCGGTTCAAAGCGATGGTCATAACACCAGACCACGGCCGCGTCGCAATGATAATGTCCCCTGGGTGAATCGAAGTGAAGAACCTTTCGCATGCGCGCCCCCCTCATCTAACATAGTAGACATAAGATGAGCCCGGGACGCATCATCGACCTCAGCCAGCCGGTGAATCCGGACACCCCGACCTTTCCCGGGGATGGCCCGGTTCGCGTCACCATCCTCGAAGAAGGTTCCGTCAATCTGAGCCGCATCGATCTGAGCGTCCACACCGGCACGCACATGGACGCGCCGTTTCACTTCTTCACAGGCGCTGAGACCATCGATCAAGTGCGGCTGGAGCGCTGCATGGGCCTCGCGCGGCTAATCGATCTGCGCGGTCTGCCACCGGGAACCGCCATCCGCCGCGAGCATCTCGAGATGCATCGCGATACGCTGCGCCACGTGCGCGCGGCCGTCCTGCACACCGGCTGGTCGAAGCAATGGGGCAGCCCGCGCTATTTCAGCGATCATCCGTGCCTCTCCAGCGAAGCCGCCCAGTTCCTGGTCGATTGCGGCGTGCAGGTCGCCGGCGTGGACCTGCCCTCGGTCGATCGGGAGCCTTATCCGGCTCACCGTGTGCTGCTGGGCGCGGGCGTGCTCATCGTGGAAAACCTGACCAATCTCGACGCTATCGGAGCGGATCTGTTCCAGCTCATCGTGCTGCCACTGAAATTGGTGGGGCGCGATGGATCGCCCGTGCGGGCAGTGGGGGTGGTGTAAGGTGGGGCAGGTGCTTTCGCCTGCCAACGGCGAGCTTCAGCTCGACGACAACGACCACAGAGCCATCAAAAACTAAGTGCGGGCATAAGTCACCACGCCACTATGTCCAGAGCCGGTTGATCACCCGTATCAAAACCGCTCCACTTACAACAAAAACCGCCAGTAGCGCGATCGTGTACCCCGTCCGCCCATAGAGAAAGTTGCCTACTGTGAACAGCGCCGACCAGATCATCACGCATCCAGTGGTCCAGCCAAGCAGCGAGAGCGGAATGTTCTCATGCTGCGCCCACGTTGCGGCCTCGCTCTCCGAAATTCCCGCCTTCACGCGAATGACGCGCCAGCCCGGTCCGAACGGGTGCACTTTCTTGTAAAACTCGACAAGCGTCGCCGGATCGGTCTGCGGACCCAGATAGGCGGTCGTAATCCAGCACACGGTAGTGACCGCGACGGTAATCAGAAGCTGCTGGTAAGTGTCTATGTTCACGCCGTTCTTGGCGAGGATCAAAAAGACCAGCGAGACGCCGAACGAGCTGCTCATCGCCACGATCTCGCACCACGCCGTCACCCGCCACCAGAACCAGCGCATCAGATATAGCAGACCCGTGCCGGCGCCGATTTGCAAGATGATATTAAAGCTCTGTTTAGCGGTATCCAGCGCGAAGACCAATGCCGAAGAAGCCACGAACAGCAAGATAGTCGCCAGCCTGCCGGCCAATACGTAATGCTTCTCACCCTTGCCTGGATTGAGGAACCGGCGGTAGAAGTCATGCACCAAGTAAGATGCGCCCCACTTCAGGTGTGTAAGTATGGTGGAGGAGTTAGCCGCAATCAGGCCGCCCAGCATAAGTCCCATCCAACCGACCGGCAGGAAGCGCAGCATCGCCGGGAAAGCAATGTCGTGGCCAATCAGACTGGGATCGAGATGCGGAAACGACTTCTGTATATCGGACAACTGCGGATAAACAATCAGAGAGGCCAGCCCGACGAGAATCCAGGGCCACGGCCGCAACACATAGTGCGCGATGTTGAAGAACAGCGTAGCGCCCAGCGCATCCTTCTCCGACTTGGAAGCCAGCATGCGCTGCGCGATGTAACTACCGCCCCCCGGTTCCGCGCCGGGATACCACACGGCCCACCATTGTACGGCGAGCGGCATGATGAAGATGGCGACCGCCAGGTCCCAGTTATTCGTGAAGTCCGGGAGCATGTTAAGGTAGTTCACTCCGCCGGGCCCGCGCAGGTGCGAGAGTTTATCTACCAGCCCGTGCATTCCGCCCACCTGGGGCAGCATCACCGCGAAATAGGCCGCCGCAATCACCGCCGACATCTTGATGAAGAACTGGATCATGTCGATGACCAGCACGCCCCATAGGCCGGAGTGCGCTGCAAACACCACGTTCAGCAATCCCACGGCCAGCAGAGTTTGCCACCGGTCGAAGCCGAACAGCACCGCGGCGATCTTGCAGGCTGCCAGATCCACGGTGGCCATGATCATGCAATTGAAAAAGAAGCCGAGATACACCGCGCGGAAGCCGCGCACGGCCATGGCCGCCGTTCCCGAATAACGCACTTCATAAAACTCCAGGTCCGTGAGAACGCCGGAACGCCGCCACAGCCGCGCATAGAAGAAGACCGTGGCCACGCCGGTGAGCGTGAAAGCCCACCACTGCCAGTTCCCAGCGACCCCCTCAGTGCGGACGAAGTTGGCTACCAAGTTCGGCGTGTCGCTGGAAAAAGTCGTGGCCACCATCGAGAGCCCCGCCAACCACCAGGGCACGGAGCGCCCGGAAGCGAAGAACTCGGCCGTGCTCTTGCCCGAGCGCTTCGCGAAAAAGAGTGCGGGAACGAAACAGATGAGGATCGAGGCCGCGGCGACGATCCAGTCAAGTGTGTGGAGATGCATGAGGTTCCTTAATCGACTGTAGCGCGCCTGGTCCGGGTTCGGCATGGATCAGGTGCATGCTCTCGTTGAATTCCGCCAATCCGGCATAGTAGCGCGCGATCAGCCCACGGCGCACGGCCGCCAGGTCCTGCCTGGCGCAGAACACCACCGCGCAGCCGCCGAAGCCCGCACCGGTCAGCCGCGCGCCCCACGCTCCCGATTCCATGGCGGTGTCCACCAGCCTGTCGAGCGCAGGGCAGCTCACCCGCAAGCCGTCGCGCAGGCTGGCATGCGACGCAAGCAGCAGCGCTCCGAAGGCCAACCGATCGCGCCGCTCCATTGCGCGCACCGCCGCGCGGACGCGAAGCGCCTCACTGACGACATGCAGAAAACTAGCCCGCTCGTCGGGAGAATCCAGCGACGACGCGATCGCTTCCAGATCCAGGGGGTGGCGTCCGGCGAGGGCCGCCCGGTAGCTGCCGAATCCTAGCCGCGCCAAAGCCGCAGTGCCGGCCGCACGCCGGGCATTGTACTGCTGCCGCACAGCGCCGGATTTCTCCGCCGCCGTCAGACTGTGTGCCACCAGGAACGCCCAATCATCTGGCACAGGCACGGCGCGCACGGCGACGGGATCGAACTCGATCAACGAAGCGCAACCCTCGCGCGATGCCAACGAGGCCGCGTGGTCCATGCCGCCTCCGCGCGTGCCCACGAATTGCTCCCCTTCCGGCAGAACCTCCATCAGTTCCTCGAAGCCCGGCTGAAGGCCGTTCGCCCCCAGGAGGCTCAAGCTGAACGCCACAATCAGCGCCGACGAGGAAGAGAGTCCCGCGGCCGGCGGCAGGTCGGAGACGATAGCAGCATCCACGCCGTGACCGGTCCCCCACTTCTGGCCCACCGCGCGGGCCGCGGCGCGCAGATAGTTTTCCCAATCGCCGGCGGCTTTGGGCGCGAGCGTGTCGGTCCAGGCGAATTCCCGGATGCCATAGCCGGGGCTCACGGCGCGGATGCCATGATCGGCTCGGGCGCGGAACGCCACCCGAATGGAGCGCCGCAGGGCCATCGGCAAAACGGCCAGGCCGTGATAGTCGATATGCTCGCCGATCAGGTTGACCCGCCCCGGTGCCGAGACGAAACCGGCCTCGCCGCCTGGTCCGAAGGTTTCGATCAGCAGGGCGCGCGGGTCTGGAGGAGTATTTCCAATCACTCTCGATTCACCATATCAGGGTGTTGGGGAATTGGGGAATTTGGGTCGGAGTGGTGGGGGCTGGGCTTGAGGAGGGCCGCCGGTTGCGCCGGTTTGAACACGGGTATGACCCCGTGTGATTGGCCTTGTGGCGCAGGCGCTCCCGCCTGCCGCGCCGACACTCTTGTCGGCGCGGGTGAGCTAAGCTCGCCAGGCTTTGGCATTTGTTCGCGCAAGCGGAGTTACTGTCCGGAAACTGGTGTCGAATGAGGCCGCTAACTTACTGAGCGACAATGGGGCCACAGATGAGCCCAGCTTCGCTTCTTTCTCCCCAACCAAACTGCTGGGACAAATCGGACCAGTGGTCCGAACTGGACTAGCAGCCTGTCCTATTCCTTGCCTGCGGGGCTAAGATGGGGCGGGGAAGATATCGATGATCGCTACGCCCAGCCGCGCTCGGAGGTGTTCGTGATCGTACTCCTCTTCGGACCACCCGGTTCCGGCAAAGGCACGCAGGCTTCTTTCATCGCCAGCCGTTATCCCATTCCCGCTATCTCGACCGGTGAAATATTTCGGGTGGAGTGCAAAGCCGGCACACCGCTTGGTAAGCAGGCCTGTTCGATTCTGGCGCAGGGAGGTCTGGTGGGTGACGAGATCGTCAACCACATGGTGGCGAACCGCATCGGTAAACCGGACTGCTTCCCAGGTTTCCTCCTGGACGGTTATCCGCGGACGCTGGCGCAAGCCGAGTTCCTCTACGGCCTGTTGCGCCGGAAGGGCCTCCCCGAGCCCACCGTGATTCACCTGGAAGTTCGCATGGACATGCTGGTGCGCCGCATTGCGATGCGCCGCCAGTGCCCCGAGTGCTCCCGCATCTACAATCTCCTCTGGCAGCCCCCCAAAGCGGCCGGCGTCTGCGATGAGGACGGCGCCGCGCTGATCCGCCGCCAGGACGACACCGAGCCGGTGCTTCACGAGCGGCTTACAGCTTACGAGAAGCTCACCGGCCCGGTCATCGCTCACTACCGCGGCAGCGCGAGCTACCACCTGGTGAATGGCGACCGTTCGCCTGAAGAGATCCAGCGCGAAATCGGTCGCCTGCTGGCGCAGCCAGCCGCGCGAGCTTCAGCGCGCCGCGGCAAACTCCAGTTCGGACTAGCCACCCCTGGTTGGGTCTGAGCCGGCTGCAAGCCGCGTCCTCGGCAGCCAGCGTTTACCGCACACTACCATTTCAGGAGACGATCGGCCATAAGCCATGTCCCTGTTGGAAAACGAAAGACGCCAAAATCGAAGGCGTACCGCTTCGACGCTGGCCGAACGATGACCGACCTACACAGCGCGGAAGCCTAACGTACAATTCAAGACCGAGCCATGCTCATTCTGAGCGCGGGCGAGACCGAGGGCTTTTGTGGATGCCATGGTAAATCAATGTCAAACTCGGCCCAACCAGGATCCGTACTGCGCGCCGCCACGCGCCACTCTAAGAACAGCGTAGGCAGGTAGGTGAGCGCTTCCTCTCCTCT
>JBEKUO010000437.1:0-6411 GCA_049514955.1 Bryobacteraceae bacterium
CTTGGTTTGCTCGCCGTAGACGGCATCGCGAAAGCAGACGGTGGCGACGCGATCGCGCGGCACGCGGAAGCGCAGCACGAAAGGCTCTCCGGCGGCGGCGCGCCGGTCGCTCTCTTCGGCCGGGATCTCGTGCATGCCCGGATTGAACAACCAAGCACCTTCGGTGCGTGACGAATCGGCGGCGTCCGCTTGCGCGGGGGTGAAGTCGCGATACGCCATGCCGCCCCGGAAGATCGCGTCGGCCGTTTGCCGATGCACCGCCAGGCGCTCGGATTGCCGGTACTGTTCATCCCATCCGAGATCGAGCCAGCGCAGTCCGTCGAAGATGGAATCGAGTGAGGCTTGGGTGTTGCGCTCGACGTCGGTATCGTCGATGCGCAGGATCATGGTGCCGCCGTTGCGGCGCGCATACAGCCAGTTAAAAATGAACGTGCGCGCGCTGCCAATGTGGAGAAAGCCGGTGGGAGACGGCGCGAAGCGGACTCTTGGCATTAAAAGGCCAGTATAACAAGCGGTCCGCACGCCACGGGATTATGATGGATGCATGCCGCTGCTGCGCCTGATTGCCGAGGGAGTTGGGCCGTTCGAGCATCTCGATATCGACCTGTCCGATGGCAAAGGCAACCCGCATCTTGGCCCGCATATTTTCGCCGGGGTGAATGGGTCGGGCAAGTCGACGGTCTTGCGGACCTTGGCGTGGGTGTTGGACACGGGTGACATGGGATTCCCACAAGACGACTGGTCGCATCTAACCGCGGGATACGCACAGTCCCGCGCGTTGGTCGTGATCCAGCCGCAGACGGCAGCGGCGGGCGCCTTAGTCTACGCTTGCAGCAAAGGGGCCGGCGCGGGGCATGAAGCGGAACTGGCCATCTGGGCGAAGTCAGCGCTGAGTAACAGGGGTTTCGACATGCGACAATTCGGCGATTTTGATGTCGGCCCCCCCCATGCTGCCCACAGTCACGCGCCTCATGGAGCCACGCGGATTTTTTCGCGTGACAAGGGCACCCCGTACAGCGGCGGCGTACGACTTAATGGCGCCGCTTATTCGCCATCCAGGGCGTTACGGCACGTGGCGGCGGTCGACCTCACCAAAAAGCTCGGCAGCGCTCAGGAGAACTCGTTCGCATTCGAATCGACAGTCCAAAACGAGTTCGTCCAATCCTGGCTATTAGGCCTTTACAGCAAGAGGGCGATCGCACGCGAGCGTCGTCAGTCGGGGGACCAATACACGCGTTCTCTTGATCGATTCGAAAATGCTTTGCGGCTGCTTTACGGCCAGAGCGTTTCATTTGACGTGGAGATCGAACCAAGCTTTCAGCCACGTCTCAAAGCATTCGGTCGCAATCTGGACTTCTCCCAGTTGCCGGACGGCGTGCGCAGCACCGTGGGATGGATCGCGGATTTCATGATGAGGCAGGATCTCGTCCAGTGGAGCGCTACGCTGGGAGATAAGCGGCCTGGCGTGCTACTTCTTGATGAGGTCGATGCTCATCTCCATCCCCTTTGGCAGCGCAAGCTCCTGCCCGCGATGCGGGAGGCGCTCCCGGACGTGCAGATACTCGTCACCTCACACTCACCCTTCGTGATCTCTTCTTGTCCCAACGCCCGCGTGCATGTTCTCGAACTTGACGAGAGCGGGCGTGCGCATACAAGACCGCCGGCTGACTCCCCGATCGGGGAATCTGTCACAACAACGTTGAAGGAGATCTTCGGAGTCGACAGCCGGTTCGACGTCTTAACCGAGAAGCAACTTGACGAATGGAACACCCTGAAAAAGCGAGAGGCCCGCGACTCGCTGCCGGCAGCGGACAAGTCGCGGCTTCAGGAACTGACAACTACTCTTGCCGCCAGAAGCGAGGAGCTTCGTTCGATTGTCGCCTCGCCACTCACGATTCCCGAGAGCGTGCTTCGGTCGCTCACAGCAGGCGAAACGAAGCCGCATCAGGTCAAGCGGAAGAAACGCGCGTAGGCGCACATGGTCCACACGCCGCGCACGTTGCCGCCTCCGTCTCAACTCGTCAAACATAGGACGAAATGGACAGCCCGGTTCCAGGCTGCTCGAAAGTCCGGCTCTCAGCGCGATTGGGCAACGTCGCATGCAAAGAGGGTTCTCCGTACGGCGCTGCGTGGGCTGGCTCACGGTAAATGCGTCTACTGCGAAAGCGCCCTGGAGGTCACAGGATATCTGGAAATCGAGCACTACGTGGCGAAGACTGTCGCGTCAGATCTGGCCTTCGAATGGACCAATCTTCTCCCGGCGTGCCAGCTATGCAATAACGCGAAGGGCGAGGAGGACCACAAAAACAGCCTTCTGAAGCCTGACAATGAAGATCCCGAGCCGTACTTCTGGATTCACCCGGATACGGGCAAACTGGAACCGCATCCGAACCTTGATGTGGACCAAACACATCGTGCGAACGAGACTATCCGGCTCTGCGACTTGCAGCGACCGGCGCTGTGTACCAAACGAGTGGAAATGTCTACCAAAGTACTCAGGTGGCTCCTGAGTACGGATCGGGCCGGTTCGGAATGGGAGGAACTGTCGAGTCCCCGCATGGAATACAAGTTCGTACTGCGCCACATGCTTGAAACCCGCGGCCAACACACGCTGGCGGAGTTCGACCGAGAGCGCTACACACGTAGACCCGTTCCCAGGGAGGTATGAACATGGCTCGTTCGAGACGGTATCAATCCAACACGCTGCAATACCTTTGGGACCGCTACATCGGCGCGAATCCGGCGCGCATCGCGGAATACGAACAAGCGGCTGCCGACGTCGATGTCGCCCGCGCGATTTACGAAATGCGTACACAGGCCGGCCTCACACAACGACAGTTGGCCAAGGCGACCGGCACCACTGCTTCGGTGATCTGCCGGTTGGAGGACGCCGACTATGAGGGACACTCGCTGGCGATGTTGCGGCGCATCGCGGAAGCCCTGGGCAAACGCATCGAGATCCGCTTCGTCCAGACTGCCAAACCGAAATCGCCGAAACCACGACGGGTGGCGTAGGGATGCCGTGAATTTTGGCGTTGGCTCCGCTTGCGCCGGATGCCAACTGGGCCTTTCGGACGTGCACGCCTCGGCCGGGGCAGTCGTTGTACAATCCCCTTCATGAGAATCACCGCCATCGACACCTACATCGCGGGCAATCCTTGGAAGAACTGGGTGTTCACGAAGGTGTCTACAGACGAGGGCATACATGGCGTGGGCGAGGGCACGCTGAACTACTTCGGCAAGACCGTCGAGACTGCCATCCACGAACTGAAGCCCCTGGTGATCGGCATGGACCCGTTCCAGGTGGAGACCATTTCGCAGCGCCTGGTGCGCGACGTGTATTCGGACGGCGCGCAGATCCACATGTGCGCGGTGGCGGCCATCGAGATCGCGCTTTGGGATATCATCGGCAAGGCCTGCAATCAGCCGGTCTACAACCTGTGGGGCGGGCAGTGCCACGAGAAGCTGCGCGCGTACGCCAACGGCTGGTATCGCGGTCCGCGCACTCCGGAGAGCTTCGCGGAGAAGGCCAAGTTGGTGGCGGCGCGGGGATACACCGCGCTTAAGTTCGATCCGTTCGGCTCAGCCTGGCGCATCCTCTCGCGCTACGATTTCGACCTGGCGGTGGACATCATACGCGCGGTGCGCGACGCCGTGGGGCCGTCCGTGGATCTGTTGATCGAGGCTCATAGCCGCTTCAACGTGGCCACCGCGGTGGAGTTTGCCGAGGCGATCCACCAATTCCGGCCGGCGTGGTTCGAAGAGCCGGTGCCGCATACCAACGTGCAGGCCATGGTCGAAGTGGCGCGCCGCAGTCCGGTGCCCATTGCAACCGGCGAGAGCCTGTCGAATAAGCAGCAGTTCGCGGAGCTGTTGAAGTACGACGTGGTGAACATCCTGCAGCCGGAGCCGCTGAACCTGGGCGGGCTGTTCGCCACGCGCAAGATCGCGGACATGGTGGACGCGCACTACGGCGTCCTCGCACCGCACAGCGCGCAGGGGCCGGTTTGCTCGGCGGCGTGTGTGCAGCTCAACGCTTCCATTCCCAATTTCTTCATCCATGAACTTTTCGACGAATTCAACGAGCCGTGGGAGCGGGAGATCGTGACGCATCCCGTGCACCAGGTCAACGGTTACATCGAAGTTCCCAACCGCCCGGGCCTGGGCATCGACCTGAACATCGAAGAGATCCGGAAGCATCCGTACCAACAGGAGAATTACCTGCCCCTATTCAAGCCCGGATGGGAGAAGCGGGAGCGGCAATCGCCGGACGGTCGGGTGCGTCATGAATCTTGAAGGCAGAACCGCGCTCGTCACGGGCGCTTCCCGCGGATTGGGACGCGCCATCGCCTTGCGCCTGGCACGCGAGGGCGCCGCTGTCGCGGTCAATTACCAGCACCGCGCCGCAGCAGCGGAAGATATGGTTTCGCTCATACGCGCGCAATCGGGCCGCGCCATTACCGTGCAGGCAGACGTCGGCAATGCCGCACAGGTGCGCGCCATGGTGGAGCGCATCGGAGCCGAACTTGGTCCCATCGATATCCTGGTCAATAATGCCGGCGCGCTGGTGAAGGGCGACCTCACGGATTTCGATTACACGAAGATGGAAGGCATGCGGCGGACGAATGTGGATGGCCTGGTCCACGTGACGCGCGCCGTGGTGGACGGAATGAAGCAGCGAAGTTTCGGCCGTATCGTCAATCTGACCTCGGTCGCCGCGCATGGGACGGCCCTCGTTGGCACCACGTTCTACGCCGCAACCAAGGCCGCCGTCGTCGTCCTCACGCGCCGCTTTGCCTTGGAGTTGGGCCCTTATGGCATCACCGTGAATGCGGTGGCGCCCGGATTTATCTTGACCGATATGGCGCTCGAGGGCCGTAGTCCCGCGGAAGCGCAGGCCACCATCGACGGCATGGCTTCACGAGCTATGGTTCGCCGGGTCGGCCAGCCGGACGATATCGCGCACGCCGTCGCCTTCCTGGTTTCGCCTGGCGCCAGCTTCATCACTGCGCAAATCCTCACGGTGGATGGCGGGCGCATGGACTACATCGCTCATCCCTGATCCGCTGCAACACCCCCGCGGAGTTTGGACCTGGCGTTTCTACATTTTCCCAAAGAGTGCCCTGCTGGTGGGGCAGGCGCTTTCGCCTGCCAACAGCGAACTTCAGTTCGCTGTTGACCACACTCCTGCGTAGTGCGGACAGGCGCAGCAATGCTCGCCCTCGTGCAGGGTCTGCTGCCGGCGGGCACAGTCCTGCGTAGTGCGTGTAGGCACTTCAGTGCTCGCCCTCGTTCAGGGTCCGCTGCCGGCCGGACACAGCCCCGCAAAGTGCGGACAGGTGCGGCAGTGTTCGCCCTCGTGCAGCGGGAAGTGCATCTGCTCCTGCGCCTCGCGGAATTCCCGGACAGCCAGCTCGGGCGTGTCGAACAACGAAGGCCGCAGATCCACCGGCACGGCCAGATTCGGGCGCAGGAAGCAGACGTACGCTTCATCCGGCGCGCGGCCGTCGAGCCGTTCGAGTGCCAGCGCGTACAAGCGCAACTGAAGCGCGTAGCGTTCCGCACGGGCCGGGGCATCGGCGGCGCTGACCTGATCGGTCTTGTAGTCCACCAGCACCGCTTTGCCGCGCTCTTCGAACCAAAGGTCGAGCTGGCCGCGGAGCACCAGGTTCTCCATTTCCATCAGAAAATCGAATTCGCGCTCGATAGTTGTTGCGGTGCCCGCACGCCGGCCTAGCGGGCTTTTCTGGAATGCATCGGCCAGTTTCGTAGCCAGCGGATCGGGACACTCCACGGCGGCGCCGGCCAGCAACGCGTGCACCTGTTTGCCGAGATCGCTGGCGCTAAGATCGGCCGAATCGCCGGCGGCGCCATCTGGATTGCAGTCGGCGCGCGGCGTGGCCTCGAATCCCAGGTAGCGCGAAAGAAAGTAACGCCGCGGGCATTCGGCAAACATCGTAATAGAGGTTACGGTGGCCTGCGAGTCGTGCTGTTCGGTCAGGACCGGCCGCGCCAGCAACTGCACGGAGACGGCCGCTTGATCCAGTTCGCGGCGCGCCGGACGGTCCGGTGGCGCATCCACGCATCGCACCCGGATCGGAACGCGCTGGCCGTGCGGAGCCGCGATGGTGACGATCTGGTCGCGCGGAGTCTCCAGGTCCAGTCCGAGGCTCTCCTTCAACACCGCGGCCCAATTCTGAGCCTTTTTGCCGCCGCTCGAAAGCGACAAGACCAAATGCTCTTCCGCGCGGGTCATCGCCACATAGAGGAGCCGATGGCCCTCCTCCTTCTCGCGCTGTTTGAGCTGCTGCCGGATGGCGTGCTGGAAGGAATCGTCCTTGTCGTCGGCACCGAGAGGATGCCGCCAGCGCGCGCCCACGCCCACGCGAGGCAGGAACGATATCCCGCCCG
>JBEKUO010000438.1:0-6401 GCA_049514955.1 Bryobacteraceae bacterium
GGCGGCCTCGGCACTGCGGGCACATGAGTCGCGGCGGCTCCCGGCGCGGAAACAACCGGAGCAGCCGAACCCACAGGGCTTCCTGGAAGCGCCGTGCTACGAGCAATCATTCCCGGCCTCGCCAGACCCGGCGACGATGGACGCACGGCGTCAGCGCTGCCTGCGGGCATCGGTTGCCGCGGACCCGACAGCACTTGGCCCGGTCTCAGCGTCGGAACCGGCTTGGCCGCAGGCGGAATCGGACGCCCTGGCGCTATCACTGCCACCGGTGGAGTATGCGGCGCCGGATGCGCGGGGGCGCCCGGCGGGTGGGTCCCCGCCAGCGGCGGGCGGATGGGATGCGATGGGCGGCCCGCCGGCCGTTCCAGAATCGCCGTTTCGGTTACCGGTTCCGGAGCTTGTTCCTCGAGAACAGCGGAAGTCTG
Organism: Bryobacteraceae bacterium; assembly: GCA_049514955.1. GTDB lineage: Bacteria > Acidobacteriota > Terriglobia > Bryobacterales > Bryobacteraceae > Bog-159. Next base: position 426 of record JBEKUO010000438.1, read on the forward strand.
CACTCCGCCCTGTGCGGTTTCCGGTGGCGCCAAGGTCTCCACCATCACTGATGCCGGCTCTTCGGATACTTCGGTGTGTATTTCGGGTTCATACGCCGTCTCGGGACCTTCGTGACCGAATAGCCGCCGCAGTTTGATAGCGACATCTTCATCGATCGAGCTGGAGTGGGTCTTCTTCTCGGTGACGCCCAGTTCGGTGAGCTTGTCGAGGATCTCGTGTGCCTTGACTTCCAGCTCCCGAGCCAACTCGTTAATGCGAATCTTCTTCATAATTACAAAACTTCGGCGTCGCGCAGACGCACCTGAACCTCTTTACGAACCGCTAATCTCCGACTCGTCGAAAGTCCCGGGGTCGTCTTATATGGTATCAGACTCGCCCGCCGGCTCGACGTCCCGGCGCTCCTCACGCGGCGCGGTTTCTTCGGCTGCCAAGCCGGGCACGAGGCTCTCCTCCGCTGCCGGAGGGCTGGAGGACTGGGAAGTTTCCTCCGCGGCGGACCCGCCAGCCGCGGTATCCGGCGCCGCCGAACCTGGCTCGACCTCCAGATCCCCGGCCTGCACTCCCTCAACTTCGACTTCGGCTTGAGCCGTGGCCTCCGCGGATACATCGATTTCTTCCGCCGTCCGCTCGGCTCCCGGGATCTCTTCCCCGGCTTCTGTCACCGGCGCGCCTTCTTCAAACTGGGCGTAATAGCTGGTCACGGAGTCGCGAATGCTCTCCACCATCTCCGGATCGATGCCGGCGATTTCCTGCAACTGCTCCGGCGTCATACCGCCAAGCTTTTCAATCGTGCCGACTCCGGCTTCCACCAGCTTTTGGGCCAGACTGTCGCTGAGGCCGTAGTCGATCAGCGCCGAAACCGGCTCGCCGGGGCTAACCAGAGCGGCCATGGCGGACTCCACTTCCTGGCGCTTCTCCTCTTCACTCTTGATATCCACCTTCCAGCCGAGCAGCTTGGCCGCCAGGCGGACGTTTTGCCCCTTCTTGCCGATCGCGAGCGATAGCTGCGAATCGTCCACGATGACTTCCATGTGTTTTTCGACCGGGTCGACGATGGTGACCCGGCTGATCTTAGCCGGGCTGAGCGCATGCGTGGCGAAGACCACTGGATCCTCGGAGTATTCGATGATATCGATCTTTTCGCCGCGCAGCTCGCGAATGATGGATTGCACGCGCATGCCTTTCATGCCCACGCAAGCGCCTACGCTATCCACGTCGCGATCGCGGCTCTGCACGGCGATCTTGGTGCGCTCGCCGGCTTCCCGCGCGCAGCCCTTGATCACCACCGTGCTGTCGTAGATCTCCGGAACCTCCTGCTCGAACAGGCGCATCACCAACTCCGGCGCGGCGCGCGACACCGCCACCCCCGGACCCTTGCTGGACTTGTCCACGATGCGAATCACGCAACGCACGCGGTCTCCCACGCTGTAACTTTCGAGCTTGGACTGCTCTTTCTTCGACAGGCGCGCTTCGGTCTTGCCGAGATCCAAAATGTAATCCGGCCCCTCCACCCGCTTGACGGTGCAGTTCACCAGCTCGCCCGTGCGGCCCGAGTACTCGTTATAGACCGTTTCGCGCTCGGCCTCGCGCACCTTCTGGAAGATTACCTGCTTGGCGGTTTGAGCCGAGATCCGGCCCAGCAGGTCGGTCTTCTTGGGGATGCGTATCTCCGAGCCGATCTCCGCTTCCGGATTGATGCGCTTGGCCTCGCCAAGCGTCATCTCCTTGGAAGTATCTTCCACCGTTTCCACCACCTTCTTCACGGCGAAAAGCAGGAGGCCCCCCTTGTCGTTCAGCTCGGCGACATAGTCCTCCGTGGTGCGGAAATGCTTGCGGGCGGCAATCAGCATGGCGTCCTTGACGGCGTCCAGGACGATCTGCGGATCGATGCCCTTTTCCTTGCTCAGTATCTCGATGGACTGAAAAATCGTTTCCAAAGTGTTCCTCTTCCATTCTGTCGCTTGGCTGTTTACCCGGTGGCGAGGAGGGAATTACCACTCAAACTTCAGATTCGCCTTTTCCACCTGTTCGAACGGGAAATGGATCTGCCTGCCGTTGGCGTCCAGGCTGATCACTCCGTCGGCGAAGCCGGCCAGGGTGCCTTCCCAATGGCGCTGGTTCTCCACCGGCGCGCGCAGCGTGACCTTGGCCTTCTTTCCCTGAAACCGTTCGTAGTCGCGCGGTTTGAGTAGCTTGCGCTCGACGCCCGGCGAGCTGACCTCCAACGTGTAGTGCCCGGGCACCACATCCTCCACATCCAGAATCGTGCCCACCTGCTGCGAGATTAGCTCGCAATCGGCATGCGAAACGCCTTCGGGCTTATCGATGGAAATGCGCACAAACTGATTCTTCCCGCCGCCTTTGACTTCCACCTCGACCACTTCGATGCCTTCGGACCGGGCCACCCGCTCGGCGATCGCCTCGATTTTGTTCGATATCACGGGCCGCATTGCTCCAAAAACGGCGAACCAACAAAAAAGTGGGCTTTCGCCCACTCGACTGGTTCGACACTCCAAGTCCTATTGTAGCGCGGCTACGGGGAAATGCAAGTCGCGACGCCAACTCGAACAACTTCTTCCCTCTTGCTCTACTATTCCATATATGTAATAATTCCCTGCATGGAATGGTCCGTTGAATTTACGGACGAGTTTGGTGCGTGGTGGGACGGCCTTTCCGCAGAGGAACAGGGGGACGTGGCTGCCAGTGAAGGGCTGCTGGAGAAATACGGACCAGCTTTGAAATTCCCGCACTCATCGGGCGTGGCCACCGGGTGCTGTATGCGTTCGATCCCAACAGGCCGGCGCTTTGCTTTTGGGCGGCGAGTAAGACGGGGAACGACCGCTGGTACGAAACGCTCGTGCCACAAGCGGCTCGCCTTTTCAGCGAAAACCTCCGAGCTGTCAAGAAAAAGAGTAAGTAGTAACCCAAGGGAGTGGGTAGTTATATGGCACGAAAATTTCAAGAGCTTCGGGCGAAAATGAGCCCGGAGTCGCGGGCGCGTAGTGAAGCCAAGACGAAGCACATGATCGAAGAGATGTCCCTGGACGAGCTGCGCGCCGCGCGGCAATTGACCCAGGAGCATCTCGCCACACTGCTCGGTGTGAATCAATCCGCAGTCTCGAAGCTGGAGCGCCGGGTCGACATGTACGTTAGCACTTTGGGGGATTTCATCCGCGCCATGGGAGGCGAGTTGGAGATCCGCGCCATATTTCCTGAGGGCGCCGTGCGGCTCACGCGGCTGGGCGAACGGGGGACGGCGGCGGGTTCAGTGAAGTAGTGTTCCACACGCCGCCGGCTTCGTTCCGGTTCGCCGTCGCCGCAGAGCGGGCTCTATGTCGGGTTCTGCTTGAAAAACGCCGTTTGTGAAAACAGTGAATTCCTGGAGGTTTATTTCACGCTGTTTCCCGGAGGTTGAATGGCAACCGCCTTGCCCATTTACCGTTCTTAGCGGCCACGAACCGTTGCGCTCCCATGCCCCGGTGCGCTAAGGTAACAGCGTTATTCTGAACGCTAAAGTAACAGCGTTATCCTGAAAGGAAAGAGCCAGCCATGGAAGTGCATTTCAGCCCCGACGTAGAGGCGAAGCTTGAACAAATGGCGCGCGCCACCGGACGCCGGAGCGATCAACTGGTCGAAAACGTCGTGACGGATTTTTTTGACGACATCGCTTTCACGCGGGACACGCTTGACCCCCGCTACGACGAGCTGGAAAGCGGTCGTGTCACGCCTATTCCGGGCGATGAAGTTTTCGCAAAGCTCCGGGCCAAGAGCGCGGCCCGCAGAGCCGAGCATCCGTGAGCGGCTACCGGTTTCACCCGGAGGCCGAGGCTGACCTTCACGCTATTTGGGAATTCATAGCGGAAGACAGTCTTCAGGCGGCTGACCGGATGATCGACGCCATCGAGGCACTTGTCCCCTTTCCCCATCAAGGCCACCGGCGCGCCGATTTAACCGCGCGTCCCCTGCGTTTCACCACCGCGGGGAATTTTCTCATAGCCTACGCGCCGGATAAACGGCCACTGTAGGTTGTGGCTGTGATGCACGGAAGGCGCAGCCCACGCGTGATGGCCGCGATCTTGCGTGGCAGGGAATGATAAATCAGCCCCGCCTGCACTAGTTGTGGCATCGCACGCTATCTACATGCTGCTATCCGATATCGCAAGTCCCGACCTTATAGCGGAGTTGTAATTCAAGTGTTATCTCATCAAACGGACTACGAGCTTCGCTGCGAATGGGGCCTGCACGGTGTCACCATCCTCGCTCCGGTCAGCGACGCCCTGATTATCGTGGATATCTTGTCCTTCTCCACCGCCGTAGATATAGCCGTCGCGCGCGGCGCGTCGGTGCTGCCGTATCGCTGGCGGGACAACTCCGCCGAGGCATTCGCCGCATCGAAAGTCGCTTTGCTGGCGGCGCCCCGCTCCGCCCATGGCGAGTACTCGCTCTCGCCGGCATCTTTGCAGTCGATCCCCGCACAGACCGCTTTGGTCCTGCCTTCGCCGAACGGCAGCACGCTTTGCCTGGACACGAGCGGGTCCATGATCCTCACAACCTGCCTGCGGAACTCCACTGCGGTGGCTGCCCGGGCACGTGCCTTCGGACCTCGAATCGCCGTAATTCCCGCCGGTGAGCAGTGGAGCGACGGCTCCCTCCGCCCCGCCATCGAAGATTTGATCGGCGCCGGAGCCGTGCTGGCCGAGCTGCCGGGCCGGCTCTCGCCCGAGGCGGAACTGGCAGTCGCTGCGTTCGAACGCTTCCGCCACAATCTGCACGATGTGCTGGCCCGCTGCGGCTCCGGCCGGGAACTGCTGGAACGCGGCTTCGTCCGCGACGTCGAGCTGGCCGCCGAGTACGCATCGAGTTCGTCGGCGCCCGTACTGCGCGGAGATCGCTTCGTGAACGAAGCGTCCGCCTAGCATCAAGGGCCGCAAGTGCTCCGGTCGATCGGTTCGCCACAGGCTTTCGGCAACCATACAATAAGGGTATGCGCACTCTTCCCCTGCTCCTGCTGTTCTTTGCGTCCGCTCCGGCGCCGCGCGAGCGTTCGTTCACTTTCGAATACGCGGTCGACGTGAAGGATCTGCCGGCGGGCGCGCACAGCGTGGATATTTGGCTGCCCGTGCCGCATGACGATGCGTTTCAGCGCGTCGCGAACTTGCGGGTGGAGACGCCCTACCGGTACGAGATCGCGGCCGGCGCGGAAGACAACCGTATTCTGCACATCCAGGTGATGGAGCCAAAAGAAGGGGTCATCCCGGTCAGCATGCGCTTCGATGCGGTGCGGAAAGAGCACATTCAGCCGCTTCCGGCGGCTTCACCCGCAAATGGCGCTGGGCTGCCAGACGGCATGGATCGTTACCTGAAGCCCGATCGCCTGGTGCCCCTGGACGACACTATCCGGCATTGGGCGCGCGAGGCGGTCGAGGCCGCCGGCGCCAGGACCGATCTCGAAATGGCGCGCGCCATTTACAACCACATCGTCGCCACCGTGAAATACGACAAGAGCGGCAAGGGATGGGGCAACGGCGATATCTATTATGCCTGCGATGCGCGGCGCGGCAACTGCACCGACTTTCACGCCATTTTCATCGGCTATGCGCGCGCCGTCGGAATTCCCGCGCGTTTCGCCATCGGTTTTCCTTTGCCTGCCGATCGCGGCGCGGGCAAGATCGCCGGGTATCACTGCTGGGCGGAATTCTATGCGAAGGGTATCGGCTGGGTCCCTGTGGATGCCTCCGAAGCCGCTAAGAATCCGGCCCGGCGCGAATACTTCTTCGGCGCCCACGACGAGAACCGCGTGGAGTTCAGCAAAGGCCGCGACGTGCTCCTGGCGCCGCCGCAGCAGGCCGGCCCCCTGAACTATTTCGTGTATCCGTACGTCGAAGTCGATGGCGGCAAATACACCGCCATCGACACGAGTTACTCGTACAAAGATGTGCCGCTATGATAGCAGCAGGAACCATGAAAACCATATT
>JBEKUO010000439.1:0-6397 GCA_049514955.1 Bryobacteraceae bacterium
TCGCCAATCACCGTCACCCTGTGTCCCATCGCCACCAGACGGTCAATGGTGGCTTGCGGGAAGCGGTGTTCCATATCGAGTTTACCGGGGAAAAATCCGTGGAAGTCGAACGAGGCATACAAGTGCTCGCTGTTGAACCGTGGCGCTTCGATGGCTTCCTGCGGGGACATGCCGAATTCAACGATGTTGAGAAACACCTGCAGCAGCGTCTGGTCCTGCACGTCTCCGCCGGGAGTCGAGAGCGCCAGAAAAGGCTTGCCATCTTTGAGAACGATGGTGGGACTGAGTGTCACGCGCGGCCGCTTGCCGGGCTGCAACTGGTTGGGGTGCCCGGGCGTGAGCACGAACGTTTGCATGCGCTCGCTCAGCGCGATGCCGGTGTCGCCGGCGATCACCGAGGGCAGCCAGCCGCCGCTGGGAGTCGCCGAGAACATGTTGCGTTGCCGGTCCACGACGTTTACACAGGTGGTGTCCCGTGCCGATCCCCCCGCCGACTCGGGTCTGGCGGGCATTTCCACCAGCGAACCACCCAACACGCCGGGGCGGTGCTCCAGAGAGGCGTGATTGGGATCGATCAGCTTGCGGCGTTCGGCGGCGTAGTCTTTCGAAAGCAGGATTTGTTCGGGGATCTCGGATAACTTGGGGTCGCCATAGTAACGGTCGCGATCGGCAAACGCCAGCTTGATGGCTTCCACCACGGTGTGAATATAAGTGGGGCTGTTGGAGCCCATGGCCTTCAGGTCGAAGCCCTCCAGCAGATTCAGGGTTTCCAGCATGACCGGCCCCTGCGACCAGAATCCGGGCTTGTAGATCTCGTATCCGCGATATGTGCCAGTGCGCGGCGTATCGGTTTCCGCATGGAAGCCGGCCAGGTCTTCATAACCGATCAGGCCGCCGTTGTGCTCGGAAAAGTCCGCGATCTGGTGGCCCACCGGACCTTTGTAGTAGTAGTCGCGCACGGCGCGCAGCCGATCGACACGGTCGCCGTGGGCCTGGGTTTCGGCACCAACCAGCGCGCGCAGTGTCTTGGCCAAAGTGGGCTCACGAAAAATCTCGCCGCGGCGGGGCAGCACGCCGCCGGGAACGAAGAAGTCGCGCGAGGAGGGCCACAGTTCGAGCAGCGGCAGGGTGCCGCGGATGTAATCGGCGAGAACCTCGCTGATCGGGAATCCATCGGCGTATTCAATGGCCGGCGTCGCCACCTGGGCAAACGACATAGTGCCGTAGCGCTGCAGGGCCAGGATCAATCCGTCGAATACGCCGGGAACCGGCGCGGCCAGGATGCCCTGTACGGGCATCGGCATCATGTGTTGCGGCTCCTCCCAGGGATCGGGTTTGCGCGTTCGATAGAAGTCGACTGTGGCGCGTTGCGGCGCCGTGCCGATGCCGCTGATGGCCACTACCGGTTTTCCCACGAGCTTGATCAGGATGGGGATTTCGCCACCGAGGCCGAAGTGATCCAACTCGGTGACTCCGGCCGCCAGCACCGTAGCCACGCCCGCATCCACCGCGTTGCCGCCCTCGGTCAGGATGCGAATCCCCGCATCCACTTCCAGGTTATTGGCCGCGCCCACCATTTCGTGAGTGCCGCGCACGGGAGGAAACATGGTGGGGCGCGATTGTCCCGCTAACGCGGCCGCCCCCAGTAACATGAGTGAGACCGCGCAATAAATTGGTTGGCAGGCGAAAGCGCCTGCCCCACGATGGTCAACCTTCATAACGGTAGACCGCCTTTTCTATAGGCGTCCCTCGCACCTCGATGCGGCGGAGCTCGGCGGTCCCGATCCCGTGGCGCTCCGCCAGCAGCAGCGTGTTGTCGCACGTCTGAAAAGGCGCTGTCCCGCGCGCCGCCCGCGGATCGTATCCCATCACCGCCGTAGCCACCGCGTCCGTACAGACGGGGTTCAATCCCGCCAGCAGCACTCCAGGCTGCACCGGGCGTATGCCCTTGATCCAGGGCCCTTCGCCTCCCGCGATCGACTCGATGCCGTCGATGATCGCCAGATCGATGGGCCGTGCCTTTATCAGGTCGGCCACAATGTGCGGCACGCGATAGCCCGGTTCACGGCTGGAGGATGGGTCCAGTTCCGCCGGCGCGGATCTGGAAGGCTGGCGCTGGCCGTCGTGCATGGTCTTGCCGCGCCCGGATCTCGGGTCCTCGTTCGGCTCATCCACGCCCGCGTCATCGCCATAAATGGATGCGGGCAGCATTCCGAAGCAATTCTTGAGTGAAAGTGTCACCCCGCAGGTCTCGTGATTCTTGAGCTTCGCCATGCTGACGAAGACGTCCGTATCTTCGTAAGCATGATTGAGATCGTAAGCGGGGAACATGTAACCGCCGCCCGGCACCTTGAATCGCACGTATTTCTTGCCCTTGCCCAAAGCGTTGGTGTTCTCGAATTCCACGCCGGATGCCGCGGCCAGCAACTGGCGCACGTTCCAGCCGGAATCCAGCAGATAATCTTCGAGCGGCCCGCCGGTGGCCCAGGCGCTCTCTACGAAGCGAATACGCCGGGCACCCGCCTGACCCATCAAGTGAGCTGTGGCTCCTACCAGTTTCGGATGCACGTAATGCGTGACTCCGGGTGGCCGGCCCTGGATTCGCAGCGCGGGGCTGCCCGTCATGTTGAGCTTGATCGTCACAGTCTTGCCGCGCACGATGCGATCGAGGCCGCCCAGTTGATCGAACATGGCGGCCAGCCGCGCGGTGACGTCCTCGCTATACGATGCGCATTTGGCGATCGCGACGGGGGCGGCTGGGGAGCTCGTCGCGCCTTTCAGCAAGGGCGCCGCGCTCACCAGGGCAATCCATTCTCTACGGGTCATTCCTTTAGTCTAAACAAGACTGTGGTGCAGGTGGAAACGTGCTCGAGATCCACGCCCGTGCCGCCTTCGTCGGTCGCGTAAACCGGCAGGTCCTTTTGGATGCCCGCAGGCGTCAGAAGGCTCGCGTGTTTGAAGGTTCCGAGCACCTGTACGGTGACGTCGTCGGTTGGATAGGCGGAGTAGTTCACCAGCTCGACCACCACCTGCCGGCCGTCTTCCGTGGCCACGACATTCGAGAGCATCGACGAGACGTTGAACAGCCGCGCGCCGAGGTTCTTGCGGCCGATCATGGTTTGCACGTCGTGCCAAATATCGTCCAGCCGGTTCAGCTCGGCGTTATCTAACGTGATCTGATCGGGCTTGCGCACGGACTGGCTTTTCCATCCGGGCGGAGCGGTGAGCACGGTTCCACCCGCGCGCGTGAAATCCTTGAGGATTTGTCGCTGCTCGGCCGTGAGCGCTTCGACGTCCAGGTTTACAGCCATGGTTGCGCCCTGGAGCGATTCGGGTGTCAGGCGCTGGCCGGGGATGGCGCGCACCGGTGTGTGCCGAGCGCCGATCATATCGAGGATACCGCCCGAAAGCAGCGCGTCCGCGAGGTCTTGCACGATGGCCAGTTTGCCGTAAGAGCGCAGCGTACGCCAGTCGGGATGGCCCTCGAAAAACTCAAGCACCTCCGCCATCCCGCGCCAGTCTTTCAGGGCAGCCGGATCGCCCCGCTCCAGGCGGGAGCGGAAATCGTCGTCAAGCGCCACGATCCAGCGCGCGCCGGCCAACTCCGCGTCGCCGATGGCTTCCAGATAGCGCTCGCCGGTGATCACGCTGCGGGTCGGCGGCAGGTACCCAAGCCAGACTGCGGCAGGACCCCAGGCACGCACCGAACGGATGAAGCCGGTGTTGGTGTCGATCCACAGAGAGCCCGATGGCCCGGCTTTGGCCGCGCCGTTTTCGAGAACCTGCACGCCGGGCCAAACGCCCTGATAAGTGCCGACGATGGGATCCGGCCCGCCCAGCGGCATGCGCGCACGCGAGGTAAGTTCGATCACGATAGCGTGCTTATCGGCCAACGCGTCGCGCACGCGGGCCGCCGTCCCGGTTGGGAAATCGCCTTCCAGCACGATGCCCTGCATACCCGCACCCACGGCCTTGCGAGCCGCATCCGCCGGATCGGCGCCGGGCCTGAACACCGCCAGCGTGACGATACCGCGCGCCGCCGCGCGGCTGGCAAAATCCGCCGTGTACGAGTCCAGCAGCAGGCAGTTGATGGGCGTGCCGGAGAGCAGGTCGAGCGTTTTCGGATTCGTCCAAGTCCAGCGCGCAGGGACCCAGGCGGAAGGCGGCGGGACGGATGCGAATAGGGGCATTACCGCGAGGGCGGCTATCCAGCGGGCCATGCGGGGCACCATTCCTTTACTGTACCCCGGAGTCTCGTTCAGTTTGATTGCGGGCCCCATGCGATGTATATTCCATGTAGATACGTATGTCGAACCACTCTCAGGTTTCCAAGTGGGGAAATAGCCTGGCTGTCCGGATTCCACGCGGAATTGCGAAAGAGGCCCGTCTTGCTGAAGGCGATCGGCTGACGCTGAATCTTGCAACAGATGGCAGCATCGTATTGCGATCGGCCCGTCGCAAGTATGAGCTGCGGCAACTGGTATCGCGGATCACCGCGAGGAATCGGCATTCGGAGACAGAGTGGGGAACGCCGATGGGCCGGGAATCGTGGTGACGTTTATGTTCCGGCTTACGGCCTGTGCAAGCAATTCAATAGCAGCGGCGGTTGCATTGCTGTCGACGGCTACACGTTGAGCGGCGTCCAAGTTTACGGCTTCTGATGCCGCCGGCGCCCTCAAGGAGGAATGACTGATATGAGACCGAATTCGTCCTTCTCGCTGATAGCTTCGGCCTGCCTGCTCTCCACGCTCGGCGCGGCCGACCGTCTGGCGGCGCAGGTCCCGAGTTCGCAGCCCACGTTGAAGGTACTGTACACGTTTAAGGCCCTGGGAGGAACGCCCACTGCGATTGTCGAAGTGAGCCCGGGTACTTTCCTTGGGACTACCGCAACAAGCCCAGGGCTCTTCTCCATCACGATTGGCGGAAATTACCAATTCTTTTACACCTTTCCGCCCAATTCTTCAGGCCTTTCCGTCATCGGCCTGACGCCGGCGCTGAACGGACAAACCTACGGAGCCTCTTCAAACCTCGGACCGGTCACAACATTTTCTGAGCTTTTCTCGATAGCAGGGAATGGTAAGGTGACTGCATACCCATATAATGGGACCACCCAGGGGGGAGCCGGATACCTGGTTCAAGGCCCCGACAACTATCTCTACGGGTTCTTCGGCGTCCTAGGCAACCCGCCGGCTTTCACGCGCTTCGACTATCAGGGGAAACCCACTTCGCTTTATACCTTCTCGGGAACTCCGGAGCTACCCTTGATTTTCCAGGGCGCGGACGGCAGCTTTTACGGCCTCTCGCTCACTAACAGCACGTCGAACGGTGGGATCTTTCGCCTCACGCCCGCAGGCTCCTTCTCCTGGTTGGTACCCAGCTTCCCCACCAACGGTGTAACCTACGACATCGCCCTGATGCAGGCGGGCAATGGGAATTTCTACGGCACCCTGCCCGAGGGCGGCACTGCCGATGCTGGCAGCATCTATCAGGTCACGCCCTCCGGCACGATGACCACGCTCTACGAGTTTTCACAGGTGAACTTGGGCATTCCCGAAACGCTGCTGGAGGCCAGCGATGGCATGCTGTATGGAACGGCGCGCGGCCGGTATGCGGCTGGCTTCCACGGGTACAGCAGCATTTTCCGGCTGAACCCCACCACCGGCCAGTTCCAAACGATCTTCAACTTCAGGGATCAGGCGCTGGGCGAATGCGAATGCAGCGTGGTGCAGGGCAGCGACGGCAAACTCTACGGAGTGACCGAGGGAGGAGGGACATACCAGGGGGGCACGATCTGGGTGCTCGACGCCGGCCTGCCGCCGCCCAAGCCGCGGATCGAGAGCGTGATCCCGCAAGCCGGCGCCGTGGATCAGCGTGTGCTGCTGTGGGGGAAGAGCCTGTTAGGGGCCACGGCCGTAAGCTTCAACGGGACTGCGGCCGGGCATTTTGCGGTAGCCTCCAGCCAGGGTGTCTGGGCGTGGGTGCCCAGCGGGGCCACCACCGGTCCGATCACCATCACAACGCCCAACGGCAGCTTTACAACCACGCAGAGCTTCACGATTGAATAACGGCGGGAGGCCCAAAGCTGCGATCAGGGGTTTGTCCGGACGCCTATCTCACGCGTCAGCTCCCCTCTCCCAGCAGCGTCTTCAATCGCGCGTACCCCGCACGGCTAACCGGCAGTTGCGTGCCGTCGCGCAACACGGCGATTTTGCTGTCCTTCGTGTAAGCCTCGATCTTGGCCACGCGCTCCAGGTTCACAATATGCGACCGGTGTATGCGGATGAACCGCGCCGGATCCAGCATGGTCTCCAGGCTGGAAATAGTTTGCTGTTTGAGATAAGTCTTCTTCTCGCTTTTGAGCGCCACGTAGTCGTCTTGCGCTTCCACGTAGTCCAGT
>JBEKUO010000440.1:0-6382 GCA_049514955.1 Bryobacteraceae bacterium
CTCATGGTGTCTCCCTTCTTTCGCTGGTCTAACTTTGGTCGCGCTCATATCCGCTTCCTAGAATGCATATTTGAGACCGAACTGCACCGTGCGTGGACGGTGAGCGTTTACCGGATGCAAGAAGGCGCTTCCCGTCAGGCAGTCGACGCCGTCGCCGCCCGCGGCGGAATACCCCGAGGTCGCACCACCGTAGCAACTGACCGTGTTGTTCGCCTGATTCCCCAGGTTCGAATCGTAGATACGAAACTGGGTGTGATTGAAAGTATTGAACGTTTCCAGCCGCAGCTCCAGCTCGGATCTTTCGCGAACCTTGATGTGCTTCAGCAACGCCATGTCGAAGTTCAGCCGGCTCGGATTGTTGAGTGCGTTGCGCCCGGCGTCTCCGAAGGTCAGCCCGGTCGGCGGGGCGAAGGCGCCCGGATTCAGAAGCAGCGGTCCAAAGCTATAGCCGTTGTTGCCGCCCGCCGGGGCCGGTCCGTAGGGGTTACCCACGATATTCGGATACGACCCTGAGCCGAGATTATTCACCACGCCGGCGTTGTCTGGCACGGAAATATCGTTAAAGCCGCTGCCCGCATTGATCACACTGAAAGGGGTGCCCGACTGGTACGTGGTAATGCCCGACAATTCCCAACCTTTTAGAACCTTCTGCATGGACTCGGAAACCTGGCCTGTGCCATCGCTCGAGAACATCTGTCCTATCGGGCTGGCGATAAACTGCAGGAACGGAAGCTCATAAATGTAGCTGATGTTCAAGAGGTGGCGTTGATCGAAATTGGAGCTCGCTTTGTTCGACGCCAGATCGTAAGAATTGACGAATGTGGCGTCGGACCGGTCCGAGGAGTCGTCGAGAGAGTGGCTATAGGTATAAGAAAGGCCCAATGTAAGCCGACCGGCCGTCCGCCGAAGGGTCGTCTGGAAGGCGTTGTATGTCGAGTTGGCGACGTTCTCCAGCGCGATAATATTTCCCAGGCCGGGATATGGGCGCAGGCTGTTCGGGTCGGGCAATTCGCCTGGCAATAGTTGGCCGTAACAGGCCGCCTGCATGTTGAGATAGCCGGGGGATCCGGGAGCGATGACGGCTCCGTTCGTCAGCGTGAATATGTTGGTTCCGCTGTAGGTCACGCAATCGCCAGACACGGCGCTCGCTTTGTTCGCATAGAAATTCACCAGCGGGATGAACGGCTCGCCCGCGTTATAGGGATTCTGCGAAGCCGCCACCGGAGGCAGTTGGTTGAAATTGGTCTCCAGCGTCAGGTGTGTTCCTTTGCTGCCGACATACGCAAACGTCCCCACCATTTTGCCCGGCAGCTCGCGTTGCACGCTGAGACTCCACTGCTGCACATAAGGCCAGACGGCCTTGGTTGGAATGCTGGTGACGTTCGGAGGGAAAGCCGCCGCCGGCGCGCAATCGTTGGTATCCACGCCGCCGATGCAGGCGTAGCCCTGGGGGTAGTTCTGGGTCATGTTCAGCACCAGCGGCGAGCTCGCTTCTAAGGAACCGGTGTTGGCCTCATTACCGGTGCCGTGCTCGTAGAAGATCCCGTAGCCGGCCCGGATGGAAGTCTTCCCGTCGCCTTTAGGGTCGATAGCAAAGCCGACGCGCGGCGCCCAGTTGAATAAGTGGCCCTGCATGCAACTGGCAGGAAGGGTCATCTGGGAACTGGGGTTGGCCAGCGCGCCCTGGCCGCTGCCGCAGTGTACCAGGCCGTTAGTGATCGAGGGGTCCAGGCTGTTTAGGTTCAGCGGAACCGGGTCGTTCGCTCCAGTCGCCGGATCTAGCTGGCTGTACTGCAAAGCTCCCGTATAATTATTGACGATTACTGAGCTCGCGATGGACTGGCTAAAAGCGCCTGGGACCCAATTATACTCGTTCTGATTCGTCGTATAATATCTCCCAAACAGGCTCAGCCGTACGCCCGCATTAACTGTCAGACGGGAGTTGACCCGCCAATCGTCCTGAAAATATGGTTCGGCTACCTGGTACCTTTGGTGATAGACGCCTTGGGCACTATCCTGCGAGAAGCTCTTGACATAGCTAGTCACCCCGGGGGCCCCATGGTACAGGAAATCGGCGAACGCGTTGCCCGTGGTATTGACATTTGCAACGTTGCTGAACGTCAAAACACCCTGCACATCGCCGGAGACTGCGCCGATCGCGGAGTTCGTTTGATCCCGATGATACAGAAGCAGTTGAGCGCCGAACTGGAGGTTGTGCTTGCCCAACAATTTGCTCAGGTGGTCGGCGAAGTTGTAAATGGGATTTGTATGGTTCCAGGGCATGTAGCCCGCATCCACCGCGAAGCCGGCGCCACCGTACTCCGCGTTGGTCCCGCCGATCACGATGCCCGGCATCTTTCCGCCAAAGCCGTTATTAAACAGGTATCCGATCGGACACTGGTTCGCGGAAGTACCGAAAGAGTTAGTTTCCATGGCGCATGGTTCGTCCAGTGCGGCGGGCCGCTGCCACTGCGCGCCGGGACCGTTGGTATCCGCCAGCGAGATCGTGGAATTCGTATAGCTGAACCAGAACTCTTGCAGCAAAGTAGGCGATAAGGTTTGGGTGAGACGGGCCACCATGCTGATGCCCGGCCCGGTGAACTCGTTCTCGATGGTCGGAAAGCTGTTCTGGATGGAGCCCCACTGCGGTGTTGGCACGACCGTGTCCCACGAATCGTGAATGTAGCGGACCATCAGCCGAGTTTTGTCGGTAAAGTTATGATCGATGCGGAACAGGTCCTCGCGCCAGTGTGTTGGTGGGGACACGGTGGTGTCGTAGCATGATCCTATGGTCGAGTTGCAGCCGGAAGTGGCGTTTGGCGCGGGAATAACGCCGGTATTCAGGATGGCGACCGCATTCCGGTCCAGCAACGAGACATAGCTGTTGATTTGGTCGTTCGGGAATGCATACCCGGTTGTGGGGTTGGTAAGGGTGCCGACTGTGACGGTGCTCGGGCAATCGGGATACTTGGTCCGCAGAAATTTTGGGAAACCGCTGCTTCCGGGCGCCGGACAGACGTCGCTGAAATCGCCGCTGCGCTCAGCCATGGAAGGGACGGCCTGATTGTACTGATACGGCGATTTCTCCAACCGGTACTCTTCGGAGAAGAAGAAAAAGGTCTTGTCCTTTTTGGTGTTGTAATGCTTGGGGATGTACAGCGGACCCCCGATGGTGCCACCCAGGTCGGAACGGCGATACAGCGGCGCACCTTGAGTCTCATCGAAGAAGTTTCTGGCGTTTAACAGTTCGTTACGGCCGAAGTAATAGCCGTCTCCATGAAAGTTTTGAGTCCCTGCCTTGGTGGCCACTAAGACCGTACCGGAAGCCGTCCTGCCGTACATCGCGCCGTAGTTGGAGGTCAATACCTTCACTTCCTGAATGGCATCCAGGCTGGGATACACGATGAGCGTGCTGTTAGAGCCATTGATACCCACATTTAGCAGGTCGGAACCATCCACATCGAATGTGTTGTACTCGACGCGGCCGCCATTGACGCTGTACTTCGTGCTGCCGACCACGCCCACCTTCGCTTCGTCCTGGCCGGTCTGGTTGCTCACACCAGGAGCCAGCGCAATTAACTGCGTAAAATTGCGGCCGTTGAGTCCGGTTTCCACGACTTCCTTCTGAGTAATGGTGCCGGAAAGTTGGGCCGTGTCCGTTACGACGCCGGCAGCGTTCTGGCCCGCCACCTCCACCGAAGTGTTGGCCCCGGCCGGCTCCACGGTGATGTCCACCCGCGCCGTCATTCCATTGGCGACATTGACTCCGGCCTTTTCAAACTTCTTGAATCCCTGCGCCGAGATGGATACCGTATACGATCCAGCCGGCAGATCGAAAACCGAGTATTCCCCCCGCTCATTTGTGACAGCCGTTTGGGGCGCTTTGGCCGCGCCGAGGACCGTCACGGTGGCGCCCGGAAAGACCGCGCCGCTCTTATCTGTTACTATGCCCGTTATCCCCGTCGCGGCCGGCGGAGCTGTGCAAAAGCCGGCAGAGAGAAGCCGGCGATCAGCGCGAGTACATATGGAACGCGGGTTGCTATCTTCAAAATCGTCGTTCCTACCTTTCCGGGTACTTACTGTGCGGGTACCGGCCGAAGCTGGTCCTTGATCCAATCGAAGAACTTCAAGTTCGCTGCTTTGTACTGCGCCACGGCGTCCTCATGTGCGATGATTTTGGTCTGCCGGGGCGCGGCCGCGGCGATGCGCTCCCAGGCAAGCTGCGGAGTCACTGCCGGATCCTTCAGGTATTGCAGCCGCACCGGAATCTTCAGTTGGCCAAACCACTGGAGTGGGTCGAGGGGTGCGGCCTTCTTCAAAAACTCCAACTTTAGGTAATCCGAACGCTCATCTTCCGGCACCAAGCTCGATTTCGCGAGCCAGTCCGGCCAGTCTCCCCAGGGATCCACTAAGCCTAGCGCTTTGATGCGTGGGTCCGCGGCGGCCGCCAGTATGCCGATGGCAGCGCCCGACCCTTCCCCAAACATGGCTGCCCTCGTTACGTCCACATCACCCTTGGCAGCCAGGAAATTCAAGACCATCTGCACATCCTCGACCGAATTACCGACAGCCTCGGGTAGCTCGCTGACGAACCATTCCCTCATAGGCCGATCGTGGTAACGCTGACCGGTCAAGGCCGATACGAATCCGGCCGCGGCAAAGCCGCCCTGCGCCAGAAAGTGGCAGAAATCGTCGTTCATGAAACGGTCGGTATCGGAGGGATAGCTATAGAGGTAGAGAATAACGGGCGGCTTAGTCTGCCCCTTGGGGAGGATGAGGAATAAATCGATCGGGTCTCCCGTACGCCACGTTAGCCGGATCATATCGCGGGTAAAGGTCGGATAGTCGTCGTGTTCGCCGAGGAGCGCTTCCTGTATCTTTAGACCGCTATTGACAGCCGAGAGCGGCATGGAACTGTTTTGGCCGGCGCCCTGGCGCGCCCCACTCCCGGATAAGGGCTGCTGCGCGGTGCCACAGACGCTTAGAAATAATAGTGGGATTGCAATCGCGGTAACTGATTTTGCTGAGGCTGACATAGCACAAGGGCTTGACTCGCAAGCACGCGTTTAACTAAAGCAGCGGCAGGCCAGCCTTGGAAGCCGGTCTGCCGCGATCCAAACTAGGATCAAAAGCAACTTACTGGTGACAGCTCAGAATACCGGGCGCGGTCCCCTTGGTCTCGATGCATCCGCCCACATCGCCGCCCGCTTCTTTCTGGCCGCTGAGTCCGTTGTTAGGCGAAACCCCGGACTGCAGGTAGTGCGAGCGATAAAGCTTCAACCCGGGGTCGCCACCAGTGGCGACGAACGGAACGAAGTCCGGCACCGTGGTGTTGACATTGTCCTGAATCGCAGTCACCAGCAATTTCGTGTTGGTCAGATTGACTCCGGATGCGTTGGTTACCACGCGCAGAACCGACCAGGCCGTGTACGATCCGTTGCGCAGATTCGGGAAGCTGGTGCCGGGCGTGGCCGGGCACACGCCACTTACGCCAGTGCTGCTCACGCAGGCCGGCAATTCGCCGTTGGTGTAGGCGGCTTGGATCGGATCGACGCCGGATAGTGTCAAGTAACCGTAGTTGGCGCTGCCGGCAAGCTTCGAAACGTTGCCAAAGCTCCAGAACGTGTATCCGATGGAGTCCGTCGTGGGAAAGACGCCGCTGTTGACCAGATCGCCGGTGCCGACACCGCGCTTGCGCGAACCGCCGCCAGCCGTGCATGGCAGATTGAGCGGGTCGTTAGCGCCCCCCAGCGTCGGATTCACACCCTTTTCCTGCGAATTATTTTCGCTGTTGCCGGTGATCGGGCAACCACCCGTGGTCTTTCCGCAGCGGAACGTGGTGAACTCAGTCGTATTCATGGTGCCGGACATGGGTTCGCGTTGGAACACAGTTACGGGAACGTCCGTCGGTGGACCGGCGGCGAGGAACGCGTTGGTGTCGCACTCGGTGCCGTTCCATAGCGTTTGCGCGATGGGCAGGGTGAGGTTGGTGATCACGGGCGTAGCTCCGCCGTAACCCAAACCGTTGGGGTTCGAGCGGTTAACGATGAACACGATGGGGGCAGCTCCGACATCCACCGTGGTGTAGGCCGGAATCGCCTCCGAGGTAAAGGGATCCGTGCCTTTGATGTTGAAATTCACCGGGTTGGCCACCGCACTCGATACGGTGCTGAAGATCTGCGTGCCGATCAGGGTGGTGCAGGTTGTTCCAGTTCCGTACCCCAGGCCGGCGTAGGTGGTGGTATTCAATTCGTTCAGCGTCCGGCAACTGGCGAACTTCGCGTCTTCCGGACGGATGTCCGTGAATGCCGTGGTGATAGTGGCGTTGTTCAGTGCGGTATAGATGGCGCTCGGCAGAACGGCGGCGTCGGCGCCCCATAGG
>JBEKUO010000441.1:0-6365 GCA_049514955.1 Bryobacteraceae bacterium
TCGCTTGAATGCGTCGATGACCCATTGCGGCGAGCCCCACCACAGGCAGTCAGTTCCCCAGATTACATGATCCACGCCGTAGTACTTGATGTTCTTGCCCACTCCATGCATGGCCATGGTTGGGTTGGAGATAGCCAACGGCCCGAAGAAGCTGCCGAGCTCCGGGTACACGTTGTCGATTTTCGGATTGCGCCGCTTGATATCGATGAGTATGTTGTGCCAGGCGAAGTCGCCGGTCGTGGGATCGTACTTATTAGCGTCCTCCCAGTTAGGCTCATTGGAGCCGTGCTGAATGGCGGAGTGATAGATTACCCAAGTGATATCGGGATTGTTCAAGGCCGCCTTTTCAATGTCTTTGGGATTCGCCAGATGACCCAGAAGACGGGACTGGTATGAGTAACCCTTGTGCACGCTGAAGGTCTTCATGCCGCGCTTGCGGGACTCCTCGATGAACCACTGCGCGTTTTCATCGTCGCACTGGAAGCCGCCACCGGAACGGCCCGGATCGGTGTGACAATACCATTTCCAGGAAGAGATTTTGTAAAGGTTCAGCTCGCGCTCCATCTGTTCGATGGTGGCGGCTTTGTCGGGTTTGTTGCTGACGCGATCCCAGTAGTGATTCGGCGCGAGGTTGCCCTGACTGAGCGCGCGCTTGGATTGCGCGAGCGCGTTGATCTCGTCGCGCGACTGGGCCATGAGCCAGCTCGGCAGGATGTTGAGGCCGGGCGTGCGCGCGGCGCCTTCCAGAACCTTACCATCCTTATCGCGCTGCAGTTCCTTGCCAGGCACGCCGGAGATGACGATCATGTCAGTCTCGCTATCGAAGAACATCTCCTTGATGAAATTGTGGAAGCTGTAGGCGTCCTTGTCTTCCTTGAGCTTGAAACCCATGTTCTTGAAGAATTCCATCTGGCCGATCTGGCCGCGCAGGCCGATGGGAACGCCGTTGGTGAAGTGCGATTGCACATCCATCACGAAGTACTCGCCCTTGGGCAACTTTTCTTCGTAAGCGCCCTGGTCGGCGGCTTCCTCCTCGTCGACGTCCCACACCTTGCCCCAGACCTTGTTGGAGGCGAGGAAGCAGGTGGCCAGTCCCATAGGGGTCGCCATGAACTTGCGGCGGTCCATGCCGAGTTTCTTGGACTTCTCGTCGGCGATCTGGCCGGTCCAATACTCGACTTCTTTCTGTTTCTGCGACTGGGGGCGCGGAATGTATTCCTCGTTGGAAACCAGTTGGGTTGGCACGGGCGAGTCAACGCCCTTCAGACGGTCACGGTGTCCTTTTCGTATCCACATGGATTTTTCCCTCTTGGGTGTTGCGATGTACGTGTTTCCGAATTATACGCCATTTAGGCGAGCGTTGCTCTGCCGGGGGCGGGGTCGGGGGGCAGGGTTTTGTTTGTTGGCTCGCCGCGCTTGCCCCCCGTCGTTGACAATCAAAGCCCAAGTAGCTGAATTTGCAGGGGCCGCATGGCTGTGCGCATTTTGCTCGCCTACCTTACGGAATTGGGCAAATGGCCGTCAGTCACGCTTGGCAAGGTGCCTTCGCTTCCTGGCCCAGTCGTCTTTGTTCACCTGGCGGGCGCGGCCGACAGCCAGAGCGTCGGCGGGGACGTTGTCGGTGATGACGGAACCTGCCGCCAGGTAGGCGCCGTCGCCGACTTCCACCGGCGCGATCAGGGTGGAGTTGCTGCCGATGAAGGCGCCGGCTCCGATCTTGGTGGCGTGCTTGCCGAATCCATCGTAATTGCAGGTGATCGTGCCTGCGCCGACGTTGACGCGCGGACCGACCTGGGAATCGCCGAGGTAGGCCAGGTGCATGGCCTTCGATCCGGCGCCCAAGCGGGTCTTCTTCAATTCGACGAAATTGCCGGCGTGCGCGCCGGCTTCGAGGTGATTTCCGAATCGCAGGCGGGCGTAGGGGCCGGCCTGCGCGCCGCGCTCCAGGTGCGAGGCCCCGATGATCGTGAACGGTCCGACTTCCACTTCGTCGGCCAGTTCGGAATCGCGCACGATGGCGCAGGCGCCGATGCGGCAGTTCTCTCCAATGGTGCTGTGGCCGAGGATCTGCGCGAACGGCTCGACAATCGTATCGATGCCGATCTGCACATCGGGATCCACCGTCACCGTCTCCGGCTTCTCGATCGTGACGCCCGCCAGCATCAGCTCCCGCACTTTGCGCTCGCGCAGGAGGCGGTCGACGGCGGCCAGTTCTTCGCGATCGTTGATGCCCAGCACTTCGCGCGGGTCGTCGATGCGGTAGGCGTTGATGCCGTAGCCCGCGCGGCGGAGCACCTCGACCATGTCGGTCAGATAATATTCGTGCGCCGGATTGTCCGGCCTGAGTTCCCGAATGTGCTTCCAAAACGGCGCGGCGCGGTAGCAATACAGGCCCATGTTGGCCTCGCGGATGGCGAGTTGCTCCGGCGAGCCGACCCGCTGTTCCACGACGCCGGTGACGTGGCCCTGGCTATCGCGGATGACGCGGCCGTAGCCGGTGGGATCGTCCATGATGGCGGTGAGGATGGTACCGACGGCCTCCGAGGATTGCTGCGCGGCAACCAGGCCCTGGAGGGTCTGGGCGCGCACCAGCGGGCAGTCGCCGTAAAGAATTACGAGCAGGCCGTCCACGTGCGAGAGGCTCTCCGCCGCAGCCATCAAGGCGTGACCCGTGCCTTTCTGTTCCCGCTGTTCGATGAAGCCGACACCGGGCGTGACCTGCTCGACTGCCGCGCGAACGTCGGCGGCCTGGTAGCCCACTACGACAAAAATGCGCTCGGGCGGCGCGAGGGCCTGCGCCGTGCGGACCACATGCTCGATGAAACTGCGGCCCCCCACCCGGTGGAGCACCTTGGCTTTGCGCGACTTCATGCGCGTACCCAGTCCGGCCGCGAGAATGACAACCGTCAAAGGCGTTTCCATGGCTTCTATTTTTTCCTTCCCGAGCGGAGCCGTTGCCGCCGGCCCTCCTGAGCCAGGCGCACGACCACCGCGGCGGTCTGTTCCGGATCGTGGCGGATTTTCGTGGATTCCAGCAGCAGATTCCCCTTCACGACCTTGATGCCCATCTTGGCGATGCGATCGAGGTCATTCTCCACAGGCAAGGCCTGTTGCCTGGCGTAGCGCTTGCGGAGAGCCATTTGAATGGGGCGGACGTTCACGATGGCGTAGTCGATCAATTTGCCGCCGGCATGCTTGTGAACGGCGCGAATGTGGTCGGAAGCGGTATAGTTCACGGTTTCGCCCGGTTGCCACATCAGGTTGACGAAATAGGCCTTGATGGCGGGCGAGCGGCGGATGGCGGCGGAGATTCCCTCCACAAGCAGGTTGGGAACCACACTGGTAAACAGCGAACCGGGGCCGAGCGTGATCAGGTCGGCCTGCGCGATGGCAGTAAGCGTATCGGCCAGGGGACGGGCCTTGCGGGGCCGGAGCCGGATGGTGCGGATCGGCTTCCGGCTCTTGCTGATGCGGGTCTCACCGGTCACGCGGGTGCCGTCTTCGAGGATGGCTTCGAGCGAGACGTTGGCAACCGTCGCGGGATAGATGCGGCCCACGATCTTGAGCACTTCGGAGGAAGCCTTGACCGCTTCGGGGAAGTCGCCCATGACTTGGGTGAGCGCGGTCAGAAAGAGGTTGCCGAAGCTGTGGCCTTTGAGGCCCAAGCCCGTGTGAAAGCGGTGCTGGAACAGGCGCGAGAGCAAGGCTTCGTCCTCGGAGAGGGCCACCATGCAATTGCGGATATCGCCCGGCGGCAACACGTCGAAGTCGCGGCGCAGGCGGCCGGAGCTGCCGCCATCGTCGGTGACGGTGACCACAGCCGTGATGTCCACGAGCGGACGGCGGGCGGGCGAGCTGTAATGCTTCAAGCCCTGGAGCAGGACGGACAGGCCGGTGCCCCCGCCGATGGCGACCACGCGCAATGGTCCTAAGTCAGGCATGGCGGATTGCGACGCGGCGACGAAGAGACACGGCGACGTGGGGACACGGAGACACGGAGACACGGAGATGAGCGGGCGAGCGGGCGACGGGGCGACACTGCGACGCCGCGACGCCGCGAACGCTAATACTTTTTGTCCGGGTAGAGCAGCCGGGCGAACGCAGGCTGGTCGACGAGGGCCGCGAAGTCGGGGTCCTGACGGGCGGCCAGCCGGTTACGGGGTTGTAAATCGATCGCACGTTTCAGGTTCTCATAAGCGCCCGGCAAATCTCCAGCCAGACCCTGGCAGGCGGCCAGCGCGTACAGCACGTGATCGGCTCCGGAATCGGCATCCAGAGCGGTTCGCAAGTGCTTTTGAGCCGCTGCGAGGTCTCGGGAGTTGATGAGGGTGACGGCATAGTTGTAGTGGTCCTCCGGGGTATTCAGGACCACGCGAGGAGAATCGAGGCGACGCTCGCACATGCTGGCATGCAGCCCGGCGCGGTGCGATACGGCGCGATCCGGGCCTTTCATAGCCGCCAGAAACAACTCCCTGGCTTGCTGGAACTGGCGCGCATGGAACAGGCGCATGCCCTTCTGGAAAGAATCCATCTGGCTGCGATCCGGCGTGGGCGGCGCGGCCGCGGCCGTGTTCTTCACAGCGGCGGGCATCCTGCGGGGGGTCTGGCCGTTCTTATCCATTTGGGTCGGCGAGGCTTTCGGAACGCGCTTTTCGGCACTCTTCGGCGTCGGCGTCTTCTTCTTTACGGGCATGACGGGGCCCAGCAGCTCAGCGAGTAAGTCAGTTAGTCCTTATACCAGACCCGATGCGCTCGGTGCAAGGGGTGGGGGGCGAGGGCGTGTCTAGTACCGGGGAATCGTTACCGGCGCCTTCGCCCTACAGGCCGGCTACATAAGCGACCACCGCATCCACGTCCAGCCGGCTGTAGATCTGGCCGCGGACGATCACGTCGCGGTCATTGACCTGTCCGATTCGCAATCGTTCGCGAATCTCGGCTTCCGTCAAGCGCTTGCCGATGCCCGCCAGCCTTTTCACGTCCTCGCAGATGCTCAGGTCGCCATCCGCGCCGTGGCAGCGGGCGCAGGAGGTCTCAAAGACGATCTTACCGGATTGCCAGAGCTTTACAAATGCGGCAAGCTCCGGCCCGGTCAGAACCTGTCCGGAGAGCACGCGGCGCACCACGCCGCCCGTATCGATGAAGAGAGTGGCGGATGCCGTATTTTCGAGGAAGCTCCGGCTTTCCGGCGAGTCACTCGCCAGGAAAAGGAGGACGGTATTCAGCGCCTCGAGGCGGCGGCAAGCATCGTTGAGAACCGCCGCAGGCAGCGTCGTTCGGGGGCTCGCGCCAGAACCGCGACGTACTTTTTGTGGAGGTAGGCGGAGAGCCGCGCTTCAGATCCCGAACAGTCTCTCAGGGCAAGGTCGGGGGCCTCCTCGCCAGGTTTCACCGCCCAGGCCAGAGGCAAGGCGCAGTGCGCCACGGCGAAGGCAATCCACACGTTTCGGATTTTCATGCCGTCAACTCCTGGCTATATTATCCGCCCGAAACCGGCTACACGGCAGCATGCAGCCAGGAGTAAAGGTAGCCTAATGCGAGGGCCAGCAGGATCAGGCCCAGCATCGCCTTGAGCCAAAACGCTGGCACAAAGCGCTGCGTGCGCGCGCCGAGGTACATGCCCGGTATGCCGCCCAAGCCGAACAGCAACCCCAGTTTCCAGTTCGGCGCAACGGATAGGCCGCTGTAGAACGCCACTCCCACCACCGAGTTCACGAAAGTTCCCAGCAGGGTGGCGCCGGCCACCGCGTAGACAGGCAGTCCGAAGATGGCGACCAGGAAAGGAGCAAGGATGGCCCCGCCGCCGATTCCGTAAGCGCCGCCTACAATTCCGACCGCCAGCGAAAGCCCGAGAATGGCTATTGTATTGACATGATACGGCCGGCCCTGGAAGTCGAAGGCCAGGCGCCGCCGCGTGAACTCGACTACCTGAATCTGGTAGCGGCGATCGTTGGGCGCCGCGGTCTTCCGCCGGGCGTCGAGCAGAAGGCGCGCGCCTATGTAGAGCAGGACGCAGCCCACGAAGGCCTTGAAGCGTACAGGGTCGGGCAGCCAGAAAAGGCGGATCAGGGCGCCCAATATGGTGCCCGGGACGGTTCCGGCTACGACGAGCACAGCCAGCGGCCCCAGGAGGCGCCTCTCGCGAAGGTAGCGATAAACGCCGCTGGGTATGGCGACGATGTTGAAGACCAGGTTCGTGGGGCTGACGGCAGGACCCACGAAACTCAGCACACTCATCTGAAAGGGCAACAGGAGGACCGCGCCGGAGATGCCGGCCATCGACGTAAAAAACGAAATTACGAATGAGGCG
The DNA here is from genome assembly GCA_049514955.1 of Bryobacteraceae bacterium. Taxonomy (GTDB): domain Bacteria; phylum Acidobacteriota; class Terriglobia; order Bryobacterales; family Bryobacteraceae; genus Bog-159. Next base: position 6,308 of record JBEKUO010000441.1, read on the forward strand.
ATGGGCAGCAGCCAAAGTGGGATCAGTGTCCCGCCCCTGCTTCAGTCCCCATCACCGG
>JBEKUO010000442.1:0-6358 GCA_049514955.1 Bryobacteraceae bacterium
GGCTCTATCTTGCAAACGGTTGGCGCTACTGTTCAGGCCAATACGACGTACGTTCTGAGTGCGGAAGTGGGAGCGCGCGCCGACGTAGTATTTACGGGTTACGAGCTTAAGCTCATGGCCGGAAACGTGACGCTGAATTCCGGCCATCATGCGACTCCGGTGGGCGGCACGTTCGTAACCGAGGTGATCGACTACCAGTCCGGGGCCACCCCGGCTCAATTGGGCCAGCCTTTACAGATTTTCATAAAGAGCACGGGGAATGGAACGACCGCTATCTCGAATGTAGCGCTGACCTCCACACCGACCGCTCCATAGCCGATACGCGCCGGCGGGTGAATGACGTTTATTGGGAGTTCGAAGGACGCCGGGCAGGTCGATGGCAAGCTACCTGCACATTGAGGCCACCGGCGAGCGAACGGAGTTGTTTGCGTGCGCTGCCGTTCGGCGATGGACCATCCGCACCGGCCCGCTCAAGTTGATCCTGATTTCACGGGTTACGTCGGGTGTGCCAGCCGAAGCGCTCGCCGGATTTCCGCCGTCGTGGATGCACGAAGCCTCGGCAAGACAGCCAGAACAGCCCAGCCCAGCACGCGCTCGGCTTGGCGCGCGCCCACGGTACCGCGAAAGCGCCACGGCCTCGGAGGTTCAATACCACGCCTACCGGGCCGTCCACCCGCCGTCAATGAGCATGGTGTGGCCGGTGATCAGCGACGCAGCCGGGGAGGCCAGGAACACGACCGCGCCGGCGACCTCCATCGGCTCGCCGATGCGATGCAGCGCGGCGATGCGCTCCACAACGTCAGCGCGGAAAGCCGGGTCGGCCAGCGCCTCCTCGGTGCCCGGCGTGAAGATGAACGTAGGCGCCACGGCGTTCACATTGATGTTGTATTTGCCCCATTCGATGGCCAGGCATTTGGTCAGGTGCGCAATGGCGGCCTTGGTCATGCAGTACACCGACTCGGTCGGCAGCGCGGCAAAGCCCGCCTGCGATCCCATGTTGATGATTCGCCCGCCGTTTTGCCTGATCATGACGCGCGCCGCGGCCTGACTGGCAAAGAACGTCCCCTTCAGATTCACGCGCACCGTCAGATCGAAGTCATCCTCGCTCACGTCTTCGGCTGGATTTCCGGGCGCGATTCCGGCATTGTTCACCAGAATATCGAGCCGGCCGAAATGCGCGGCGGCGCCTTCCACCCCGCGCCGGATCTGGTCGAGGCTGGTGACGTCCATCTGTATCGGTAAAACGTGCCGCCCCAGGGCTTCGATCTCCTGCGGCAGACCGTCGTGGGCATGCACGTCGCGCAGACCCACCGCCACATCCGCGCCGGCGTGGCCGAGGGCCAGCGAAATGGCGCGACCCAGACCGCGCGCGGCGCCCGTCACGAGCGCTACTTGCCCACGCAAATCGAACTGAGGGAATTGGTGCATGCAGTATACTCTACTGCATGGCCGAAGGCGCTAGCGGAGTTTCCGCCGGCGTGGATCGTGAGCGTGCGTGCCGGCCGTCTTGGCTGGCCTGGCAGCCCGTGGTAGAAGTCCGCCAAAACTGCGTTTTTCAGCGCCCCTCCGGGTGTTACATTTGGCTCCATTCCGCCATGTGAGTCCTCACCTTGACGCCGTCTGCGGCAGCGTGCCCAGATAATTCCCGTATCCCACAATCACCGTCGAAGCCACCAGCACGGCTAGGCTGAGCGCCAGCCATCCTTTGGTCCGCGTGCTGGACCCGCGCCATTCGTTCAGCGCGATCCCCCACAAGCTGCTGAATATGATGATGCTCGCCATATGCAGCGTCCAACTCGAGAACTTGTACGCGCCCATCTGCGTTTCGCCCATGGTGTAGAAGAAAAACTGGAAGTACCATGTGGTTCCGGCCAGCGCGCTGAAGAAATAATTGCTCAGCATCGGCGCCCGCTCCGGTTCTTCCTTCAACGCCGGCATGGCCGCAACCACTTCCTCGCTGGGCGCGTCGGTCGCCGTTTCGATGATAAGCTCCTCTTCGCGGCTGGGATGGTGATTGCGGATCTCGGAAGAGATGTATTGATACGCCGTCCGGTTCCTGATGTTCAGAATCAGGCACCAGATGAAATTCGTAGTGAAGCCGCCCAGAAGCAGAACCACCAGGATAGGCAGCCCTTGCCATAAAGTGGAGGTCCCACGCTTCAGCGTCAGCTCCCGGATAGGAGCGCCGGCATCCAGGCCGAAGGAAAAGCACGCGCTCATCACGCCCGAAAACGTGGCTACCAGCACACCCTTTTTCAGGCTGAACTCTTTGATGACCGCCTTCTTCTGCTCCTCCGACATCTCGCGCTCCTTGGACATGCCCGCCTTGCCGGCAAACGCGATCCCCGCCATGCAGATCGCGATTCCCGCGACGATCACCTCTCCCGAGCGCGAGGGCAGGACGCTCGAGAAAAACGCGCCGTGGTAAATGGGCGGAATCAACGTGCCGAATGCCGCGCAATAGCCCAACACCATCGCCATCCCCAGCGACATGCCCAGGTAGCGCATGGTCAGGCCGAACGTCAGCCCGCCGAATCCCCAAAGCACGCCGAAGAAGTACACCCACCAAAGGGTCCTCCACGGGGTTTCCTGCAGGGTGCCGATGAGGTCGCTGGTCATCTGCGATCCCAGCAGCCAGGGCACGATGATCCAACTGAAGCAGCCTCCCACCAGCCAGTAGGTCTCCCACGACCACCGCTTGACCGCGCGAAACGGCACGTAGAAGCTGCCCGATGCCAGGCCGCCCAGCCAATGAAAAACCACGCCGAGTGCAGGATTGGATGTCATAGATAGCTGATACCCGGCTTATGCACGGAATCCGATCGCCTCTCACAGGCATGAGCAGCCAGGCCATTTAGATCCTGCGTCAAAGCATTTGAGCCGCGAGGCTGCCACTGGCGAGTCCAATTCTCCGGAGGACACTCAGATAGTGACGCACAAAAATGAGCATATGCCGAAAAGGCCCGCACGGAATCGAAGATCGTGATTGGCATGCATCATGATTTTCGCACTCCGGCGCCCGACGAAGGTGGGATGGGCACATCTCGGATACTTCGTGACCTTGCCGGACGGCGTGCGTGCGAAGGACGGCGACCGCAGGAAAGCCATATTCAAGCAGCCCGCCGCCTCGCGGGCGTGCCGGCCGAAGCGCTCGCAGGATTTCCGCCGGCGTAGATCGGGCGCGTGCGGGCCGGGCTGTTTCTGGGTGCCGTAACTCGCCCTTGCTCGATCCATCGCCGAAACGACCGTCGGCACGGAGCGCACCGGCAGCTTGCCCGAACCACAGCGGAACGCGCTCTCGTTGGCTGCGTCACGAACGCCTACGCAAGCCGCACGCCGAGCGCGTCCCTGGCGGCAGTTTTGGCTGCCGTAGCGCAAAATCGCGTTTTTCAGGCCCCCCACATGCGATTGGCCAGTTATACCGAGCTCGGGCTACAAACGCCACTGTCGGATAGACTGTTGAGTATAGGAGACCAAATGTCCATACGACCCGTTAAGCGGCTCATCAAGTCCAAGCCAACGCTCGAAGGCGCTGGCGTGCACCTTCGCCGCGCTTTCGGATTCGGCAATACATCCGACTTTGACCCGTTCCTTCTTCTCGACGATTTCCGCAACGACGTCCCGGAGGATTATCTGGCTGGGTTCCCATGGCACCCTCATCGCGGGATCGAAACCATCACGTATGTCCTGGCGGGAACTGTGGAGCATGGCGATAGCATGGGCAACCGCGGTGCTATCACGGCTGGCGACGTTCAATGGATGACGGCGGGCAGCGGCATCATACATCAAGAGATGCCGAAAGGAGACCTATCGGGCCGGATGCACGGCTTCCAGCTATGGGGGAACCTTCCGTCTTCGCTGAAAATGACGCCGCCGCGTTACCAGGAGGTGAAAGCGGTGGATATTCCTGAGGTCACGGACGACGACGCTACACGCGTTCGCATCGTCGCCGGAAACTTTTGGGGCAAGACTGGCCCGGTGGATGGAGTCGCCGCGGAACCCGTTTATCTTGACGTGTCCGTAGCGCCCGGACGCCGGAAAACTCTGCCGGTGGAGACGACTCGCCACGCATTTGCGTATGTGTTCGCGGGTGGGGGAAAGTTCTGCAACGCATCCGGCCCACTCGCTGTTCCCACGGAAGGCGTCGGATGGCTGGATACGGCGCCACCGTCGGAGGCTGACAATCGCTCGCTCGTTCTCTTCGACCGAGGTAGTGAGGTAGAGGTAGAAGCAGGCGAGGAAGGAATCCGGTTCCTCCTGGTCTCGGGGAAGCCACTGGAGGAACCCGTAGCTTGGTACGGTCCGATCGTGATGAACACGCAGCGGGAGCTCCAGCAGGCATTCGAAGAATTGAAGAAGGGGACCTTCCTGAAGGCGGCGAGCTGAAGAATGGAGGAGATTTGAAATGAAGGAGTCAGGTCCGATTTAGGCCGCTTTACCTTCACGTGCGGGCGCGGGCGGCGCCGTTTACCCGATCACGTCCATGTCGCGCCGGTCACCGCGCGCCAACAGATACGCGGCGATCCCCATTGGCGCCCCCGATCCTCGCCCTGCGCGGCCCGTTTCCGAGGGCCTCGGCCACGCTTTCGTCGATGAAGCGATCCAGGGCCCGTGATCGGCGGTGAACACGATGATGGTGTTGGCGGCCTGAGAGCCGAGGTTACTCAAGATCCGTCCGACTTGCTGGTCCACTGTCTCTTGCGAATTCCAAAAAAGCGGTCTAAAACGCCAATGGCCTCTGCTTCTGGCGCCGTGGGCCGAGTGACTTCATATCTGGCACGCGTTTACGCCAAACACATAGTTGAAGTAGGACTGTTGTGCGGCCTCCTGCGCTGGGCTCAGCCCGTTGCCGATCAGTGGCGCATTCAGCTCGCTCCCAATCAACCCCATCGCCGGCTCCCAACTTCCTAAGGCGTTCAGATATTGGTTGATCGTGGTCTGGGTAATCTGGACCTGCGTGGGGGTCTGCGTCGTCGACGGGTAGTAGTCGTTGCCCATCTCGGCCGTGTTGTTGGTGGTCGCCGGATTGTAGTCGTAGAATTCGTAATCCGGCGGCGTACCGTCCGGTATCGTGCTGCAACTGGCCCATTCCGAATAGATCGCCAGCTTAGCGCCCGGCTGCGCGGTGTTACTCGCATTCGCCTTGGTACGTAGACAAACGATATGTGTCTTCGTGACGCCACCGGCCTGCTGGGTCACATCGGAAGTGTGCAAGATGTACGGAATTCCCAAGGTGGGCGCGATGCGCGTCTCGGTTGCATTTTTCTCATAAAGAAAGTTCCAGATCGATTGCCGGTTGGCCAGGTCGGGGTAGGCCTTCGGCCCGTATTTCCAGTAACCGCCGCCGCTGGTTGCCAGATCGCAGATCAGTCCGAAGAAGTCCACGCTTGAACACATCTGGTGCATGGGGATGCAACTCGTCTGGCCGGGGAGGCCGGGGAATTTCACGAACAGCGGAACATGTAAGCTTTCGTCATAGGCGGCGTAGCCTTTATCGTGCAGCCCATGAGAACCGCCATACTCGCCGTGATCGGCGGTGAACACGATGATGGTCTTGGCGGCCTGAGAGCCGAGGTTATCCAAGATCCGCCCGACTTGCTGATCCACGGCCTGTTGCAGCCAATAGTACTGATTCAGGAAGAGCGTCCAATCGGAGACCGGCCCAAGGGAGTTGTTCATGCTGTTCTGAAAGGCGTATTGCAGGCTGGGCTTGTTGGGCGTCTCGGCAAGATCTTCGTAGTTCCAGGGCGAGGGTGGCGCAGTGAGTAGCGTTGGACCACCAGCAGGCGGAATGTTGGCGGGTGGCGGAAAATTGATTGCCCCTGGCATAGGAGGATTCGGGTCAGTCTCCAGCGCGCAGGGAGCATAGCCCACATCGTGTGGATTGATCAGGCTTACGGTGGCGCACCAGGGAGCGGCTGGTGAGAAGCTCAGCCACGCGAGGAAATCCGAGGTAATCTCGGCATCGCTGGCGTATACGGTTCCGTCAGCCTCGCCGCCATCGGTACCCTCGTTTGGGAAGCCATCGGGAGAGGGAAAGTGGTTGGGCCCCCCGGGATAGGTTCTGGTATTGAAGCCGTAGGGCTGCAAAGGCGTGCTGTTCCGAGAGTTGGAAAGATGCCACTTACCAAACCACCAGCAATTGTTCCCGGTAGCGGTCGCGTCGTTCTCGTAAGCGGAATTCAGCTCGGCTACCGCGCTGCCCCAAGTCGGAAACGCGGTATTCAGAGCCGGTACCGTCGCGGTGATCTGCTCACTGATGTAGGTGGCCGTCTGCGGAGCGTATAAGCCGGTTAGCAACGTCCCACGCGAGGCCGTACATATCGTCGCCGCTGTATAGTACTGCTGAAAGTCATAG
>JBEKUO010000443.1:0-6344 GCA_049514955.1 Bryobacteraceae bacterium
GGTTCTCTCCGTGGCGTCCGCGCAAACCCGCCAGGCGCCCGTGCCCGAACTGCCCAACGCCAATCTGCCCGCCCATCGCATCGGCGCCAACGATCTGATCGCTGTCTCGGTCTATGACGCTCCCGAGCTTACCCGCACGGTGCGCGTCGGCGCCGATGGCTATATGCGGCTCCCGATGCTCAAGCAGCGCATCCAGGCCGAGGGGCGCATGCCCGGCGAGTTGGAATCCGCCATTGCCTCCGCCTTACAAGCCGAACAGCTTATCGTGGACCCTTTCGTGACCGTCAACGTCGCCGAATACAACAGCCGTCCCATCTCCGTCGCCGGCGCCGTCAAGCAGCCTCTCACGTTCCAGGCAGTGGGGCCTGTCACCTTGCTCGAAGCTATCACCCGGGCCGGCGGTCTTGCCCCTGAAGCGGGCCCTGAGATCCTGGTCAGCCGCATGCACGCAGGTCCCGATGGCACCATCGACTCCCTCGTCCAGCGCATCCTCGTCAAAGGTCTGATCGATGCCGCCGATCCCACATTGAATATCTCTTTGATTGGCGGCGAGGAGATCCGGGTTCCCGAAGCAGGCAAGGTCTACGTCATAGGGAACATCAAGAAGCCCGGCGCGTTCTCCGTGCAGGACGGCACCGAATCCACTGTCCTCAAGATGCTGGCGCTTTCTGAAGGCTTGATGCCCTACGCCTCCAACGAGGCCTATGTCTACCGGCGGGAAGGCAACGGCAGCAAGAACGAGATTCCCATACCGCTGAACAAGATCATGGAGCGCAAATCCCCCGACATGCCGCTGCTCGCCAACGATATTCTGTACGTGCCGGATAACAAGGGCCGCCGTATGACATTGGGCGCCCTCGAGAAGATCCTGGCTTTTGGAGGCGGCGCCGGCGCTGCCGCCATCTACGCCGGAATCCGCTAGTTTCGTTTGCATTCGGTTCCTCCCGCGGCCAACACTATGTCCGATCCTAAAGCTCTCCCCGCCCCCAACCAAACCCTCCCCGCTACCTGGTACGGCTACGATGTCGATCCGCCCGAGCGGCCCGGTGTCCCCCTGGCGCACTATCTCTGGATCCTGCGCCGCCAGCGCTGGAAGATTCTGGCCTTCATTTTCGCTTGCGTGACGGCCACCTTGATCGTCTCCGCGCGCCTGACGCCGATCTACGAATCCACCGTCACCGTGGATATCGATCGGCAGATGCCCTCGGCCATCATCGGCCAGGATGCCATGCGCACGCCTCTGAACGATGCCGACCAGTTTCTCGCCACACAAGTCAAGCTCATTCAATCGGATTCCGTGCTGCGGCCGGTGGCCCTGCAGTATCATCTGCTGAATCTCGAGAAAGACGCTTCCGACGTCACTCCCGAGAGATCTTCCGAGGCCGACGAGGATGCCCCCATCCTCCTCAAAAAACTCAAGGTCACGCGCCCGCCCAATACTTATCTGCTACTGATCAGCTATCGTTCGCCAGACCCGCGCCTGGCGGCGGATGTGGCGAACGGCGTGGCCCGGTCGTACGTCGAGCACACTTACAGCATCCGCTTCCGTTCCTCCGCCTCGCTGGCGACCTTCATGGAAAAGCAACTCGAGGAGTTGAAAGCCAAGATGGAGCGCTCCTCGGAGGCCCTGGCCCAGTTCGAGCGCGAGCTGAATGTCATCAATCCCGAGGAAAAGACCAGCATCCTCTCCGCCCGCCTGCTGCAGCTTAACACCGAATACACCAACGCCCAGACCGACCGGGTTCGCAAGGAATCCGCCTGGAAGTCGGTGCAGAGCGGCTCACTCGAAGCCGCGCAAGTCTCGACGCAGGGAGAGAACCTCAAAACGCTCTCCGCCACGCTGGACGAGGCCCGCCAGAAATTCGCGGACGTCAAAACGCACTACGGCGCCAACCATCCGGAATACCGCAAGGCCGCCGTCCAGGTGGAAGAGGTGGAACGCCAATTGCGCGATTCGCGAAAGAACGCGGCCCTGCGCGTGGAAGTCGAGTATCGCGAATCGGTCAACCGCGAGGCCATGCTGCAAAAGGCGGTGGCCGAGACCAAGGCCGAGTTCGATCGACTCAACGCCCGCAGCTTCGAATACCAGGCGCTCAAGCGGGAAGCCGATGCCGACAAGTCGCTGTATGAGGAACTGGTCCGCAAGATCAAGGAAGCCGGCATCAACGCGGGATTCCAAAACAGCGCCATCCGCATCGCCGATCCGGCGCGCGCGGCCATCAAGCCGGTCTTCCCCAACATGACGCTGAACGTAGCGTTGGCCTTCCTGTTCTCCACGCTGCTGGCGGTGGGCGCCGCCGTGCTGAGCGACGTGCTGGATAGCTCGGTCCGCGACCCCGAACAGATCGCGACGCTGTTCCACACCGAGGTGATGGGCAGCCTGCCGATGGTGAAAACCTGGCGCCGCCGCCCGATCTCCGCGCTTGACAATGAAGGAGGCAGCACGGCGCTGGTGCGCGCGGACGAATCCGTTCCTGCAGACCGGGACCGCACCGTCACCGGTTTCGAAGAAGCGGTGCGCACCCTGCGCAATTCGATCCTGCTGGGCAGCTTCGACCGCCAGTTGAAGTCGCTCATGATCACCAGCGCCACACCGGCCGAAGGCAAGACCACCACTGCCGTACATCTGGCCATCGCGCATGCGCAGCAGAAGCACAAAACGCTGCTGATCGACTGCGACCTGCGCCGACCCGGAGTCCACACGAAGTTGGGAATCAATCCGGAAACGGGGCTCGCCGCCGTGCTGCAGAATGGCATGCAATGGCGCGAGAAGTTGGTCAAGCTGGTGGAACTCGCCGATTTGGACATCCTGCCCACGGGCTTTTCGAGCCGCCGGGGCGCCGACCTGATCGGCGGCCGCCTGCCGCAAATCCTGGAAGAAGCCGGCGGCGAATACGACCTGATCGTGGTGGACTCGCCGCCGATCCTGGGCTTCCCCGAGCCCTTGCAAATGGCCGCCGCGGTGGACGGCGTGGTCATCGTCGCCAAAGCGGGCGCCACGAACCGCAAAGCGGTGGGGTCCGCCATCAACACCCTGCAACGTGTGCGCGCCAACGTGGTGGGGATGGTGCTGAACGAAGTCACCCGCGACATGAGCGACAGCTATCGCTACTACGGCTATTATGGCAAGTATTACCGATACTATAAACCAGCCGAAAAAGAGTAGGAACCCTAGCGCCGGCTGAAAAGCGGCGGCAGCCAGGATTGGCTGCCCCACTCATGTGACACCTTTAAGGAGTTATGAAGAAGAACATCGCCAAGGCGCTGGCTGGGCTGTGTGTCGTGGCAGTTCTAGCCGAAGCTTCGGTCAGATTGTGCGGGGCAGTGGACTTTCCGACCTATCTGGTGGACGACTGGATCGGGTACATTCCCAAACCGAACCAACACGGAGCCTTTTTGCGGCGTCATGCTTGGGTGTTCAACGACCGCAGCATGGGTACGGAGAATTCCTGGAACCCGTCGGCGCGGCCCAACATCCTCCTGATTGGCAACAGCATCGCCATGGGAGGCAACCCTTACGACCAGAAAGACAAACTGGGACCATTGATCCAAAATGAAGTAGGCAATCGTTATGCTGTCTGGCCTATTGCCGCAGGCGGCTGGACTAATGTTAACGAAACCGCGTATTTAGATCGCAATCCCGATGTGGCGCAGGCGACATATTATTTCATGTGGGAATATATGAGCGGTGGATTAAGCGGTCTTAGTGAATGGCGTGGGGAATATGTTTTTCCCAAATCCACCCCCGTTTGGGCGAGCGGGTACGTCCTGCGCCGTTATGTCTTGCCCCTCCTTGTCAGCCTGAACATGAACGAACTGCCGCCGACCGGAACTCTCAATACAACCCATCTGGCAAACTTCCGGGCCGCCGTCGCGGCGCTCAGTAAAGCTGCAAAATCGAAAGAACATGGCTTGATATTCTTCTATCCCAAGAAGGCTGAGTACCTGTCGGCCTTACAAGGAAGGGACTGGCTGCCAGAACGGCTGGAATTGGAACGAGTAGGATATGAGTGTGGCTCAAGAATAGTCGATATCTCACGGACTAACGAGTGGAACGAGACTCTTTACAAGGGGGACGGTATACATCTCACGGTTCAAGGAAATGTGGTACTCGCCAAAGTTCTAGCTGCCGCTATGAAAGAGGCAATGGCACAGTGACCTTGGCCGGGGTGGCAGGTTCGCCGAGTGTTTGTCGTGGATGTTTGCGGTGAAGGATGAAGCGCCGGGAATGCCTCACAATCAGGGTTTCAAGTCCCACGAATTGAATGTTATCCGCGGTATCATTTTTAGCTGCTATCCTAGTGGCGTGGCATGAACACTGTGGCGAATAGCGATCCAAACATCCAAAGGGTGCGCGTTACAAAGGACGAGATCATAGCGGATCTGGCCGACGGACGGGTCATCAGCGTACCGCTAGCCTGGTCCTGGCGGCTGTCAGATGCTACTCCCGCGCAACGAGCGAACTTCCGTCTGATCGGCGCCGGCCAGGGGGTTCATTGGCCCGACGTTGACGAAGACATCAGTGTCGAAGGTCTCTTGCACGGCAGCCCGGCCCCCCAGCCAAGAGCCACAGCGCGCGTTGGCCCACGCATTCCAGTTCGGCGAGACCACTCCACGGTTTGACTCCAGCGCAGTCTAGAGGGTCGTCCACGCTGGGCGCGGAACTGCGTCGCGCCGCGAATGGCCGCACCTGCGCTCGCGTTTGTGAGCGCGCCATCCAACGGGTAGTGACCCAACCTTGTTGGTTCATTCGCTCTCACACCGGCGCGCGTTCGCGCGAAGATACCGGGCGGCGCACTTGGATTCTTTAATGCCGGCAGCAAATCTCGTAACGCAACTGGAACAACCGGAACAGCCCCGATCGTCCCTGTGGAGCGTGCTGGTATCTTCCCCGTGCGACACCCTCTACTCCCGGTTTTACAAGGGAGCTTCCTGGGCGTTCATCGGCACGGCTCTATCGCAAAGCAGCGTCGTGGTGTGGTCCATGATCGCGGCACGCCTGCTGGGGAGAGAGGGCTTCGGGGCCCTCGGGATCGTGCAGAGCACAGTCGGCGTGTTGGGCACCTTCGCTGGTTTAGGACTCGGCATGACCACTACAAAGTATGTAGCCGAGTTTCGCGCGAGCGATCCGTCGCGTGCGGGACGCATGATTGGACTCAGTGTCGCCGTGTCGCTCGCCACCGGGTCCGGCGTGGCTGCGGCGCTGTGGATTTTGTCTCCGTGGCTCGCCACACACGCGGTCGCGGCGCCGAACCTGGCCGGCCAACTGCGGATCGCGGCGATCCTGCTCCTTCTCATGACGCTGAACGGAGTCCAGACAGGCACGCTGACGGGTTTGGAAGCCTTCCGGCGTTTGGCGCGCGTCAACTTATCGCGGGGAATTGCAGCTCTGCCGGTGGGAGTCGCCGCGGTATGGTTTGGAGGGTTGACGGGCGCTGTCTGGGCGCTGGTCGCATCGGCGGCCCTGGGATGCTGGTTCGGTCAAATTGCCGTACAGCGCGCGTGCGCCAGCGCTGGTGTTCCAGTATCGTGGCGTGGAGCCTGGAGCGAGCGCGCAGTTTTGTGGCGCTTTTCGCTGCCGGCCTTCCTCAGCAATGTCAGCGTGGTGGCCACCTGGGCCGCCTATGCGATCATGGTGCACCGTCCGGCGGGTTACAGCCAACTGGGCGCGTTCAACGCGGCGAATCAATTCCGCAACTGCATCCTGCTGGTACCGGCCATCGTGGGCCAGCCCTTGCTGCCCATGCTCTCCGATTTGTACGCCCGGTCCGCCGCCGAATTCCGGCGTCTGCTGCGGACTTCGCTGGTTCTCATGGCGATGGTATCGGCCGCCATCGCGCTGCCGGTCTGCCTGATGTCGCCCTGGATCATGGCGCTTTTTGGCGCTCGCTTCAGGGCCGAGTGGCCGGCCTTGGTATTTCTGGCGGCCAGCACCCTACCGGCCGCCTGTTGCAGCATTGTAGGCCAGGCCATCGCGGGCTCCGGAAAGCAGTGGACCGGCTTCGCTCTCAATTTCATCTGGGCCGCCGCCCTGGTCGGCATCACGTTAGCCTGGGGCAGCCATCTCAATGCTGTACGGCTGGCAATGGCGTTCGCCGCGTCATACGCTTTGCACACGATTACCACGGCCGCCTGCGCATTTTGGGTCCTGAATCTGCGGCCGCACGCCGCATTCACGCCAACCGCATCCAGCACGCCTTCATCCGCCGATTTTCCCGAGCCGGCTCGAACATGATCGAGATACGTCCCGAAGTGTTGGCCGCACTGGCCTTCGCGTGGCTCCTCTTCCTGGAGGGCCAGGCCATCCGCAGGCTCCTGCGGCGCGGCTGCTCCGCCACCGATCT
>JBEKUO010000444.1:0-6341 GCA_049514955.1 Bryobacteraceae bacterium
TCGTCGCGGTCCTCATCGAAAATCACGATCACCGAACCAACCTCGCCCGCGATCTTCTGAAACTCGCGCACGTAGATCTTGCCCGCGTGCCAGTTGCGAATGGTTTCCCGCAGATCGATCCCATCCAACAACGACGTAGTGTAAGGCTCCGTGCGCGCACGTTCCTCCGACAGAATGCTCTTGCCCTTCTTCTTCAGGAACCGGCCGTAATCCTCGATCACCAGGTCTTCCGGCGGATACGAGCAGATGCTGTTGCCGTCCAACTGCGTGGCCCACTCGCCCGGAAACTTCTCCTTCTTGCGCGGCTTCAATCCCACCGGCCGCAGCCGGCGCTTGGCGCTGGGAAGCCTGCGGCGCAGCCGTATGCGCTTGGTATCCAGCCACACCTCCTCGCCCGAGATCTTCACCGTCACTAAGTCGCTGGCGGTTTTCTGCGGCGGATACAAGCCCGCCGTCTCCCAAACCTCCCACGCGTAGTTGTCGTCCACGATGCTGCGCGCCGCCACCGTCAGGTCGAACAGCCCGGCGATCAGCGCCTGATCGGCCAGCGCCAGGTTCCGCCCATAGCGCGCCAGCAGCCGCCGCTGCCAGTGCGCGATCCGCTCGCCGGTATTTGTCTCGTAGCTCTTCTCCGCATCGCGGAACACCGCCAGTTGCGCATGCCGCCGGTCGATCAGGTTGGCATCCGTCATCAAGCGCCGGAACTCCTCGTAGCGGTGCTGCAGATTCGGATACTCGACGGTAATCTCGGCCAGGCACTCCGGATGCGGATTTACCACCTGCACACCCTCGCGCCGCGTGCGCGACATGGGCTGCGCCTGCGGCTGCTCCATCGAATCCAGTACCGGGTCCAGCAGGTTCAGCGACACCACCACCAGCACGCGCGCCAGCGGATCGCAGCCCTGCAATTTCCAGGCGATCCCATCGGCGTGCCGCGCGATCTCGTCCGAGCGCGGCTGCGGATACACGCGATACGCCTCGACATATTTTTCCAGGCCGATGTGGCGGATGGCGTATGGGTCCGGATAAGCGTCCTTCAGGTGCGGCCGTTCGCCCGAGTCCGGATCCGCGAACACTACATCCGCGCCGGTCTCATTAGCGGTGCGAATCGCCTCCACGAACGGGTCCGCCGGCTCTACCGGAACATAGACCGCGCGATCCTCCTCCGTCTCGTCGGGGTAGAAAATGACGGAGATCTCCGGCAGCCGCGCCACCGCTCGCAGGTAGTGCGGTTGCAGCGTGACAGGCAATTCCAGCGCGACCACTTGCGGCCTGTCGCGCAGAATCGCCTGGCGCACTTCCATGGCGAATTCCAGCCGTCCCGGCACGACCGGAAGGTACGTGAAGCGCCCCCGCCGCAAGCTGCCCGCATCGGGCAGATCAGGGTTTTCGATTTCCCCTGGCATACCGCAGTGCTTCTTCTCCCAGCGTCTCCAGAATGGCCATTTCCAGCGCCTCGGTTTCGTGCGTCTTCTGCGTGGCCAGGCTCTTCAGCTTGATGGCGAAGCGCCCGATGTTGATGCCGTCGCGCACCGTATACCGCTCGTCGGCCGCGTGCGCCTGCTGCAGAAAATCGGTTACGTAAGTCAGGATGCGCTCCTCGGCGAACGGCAGGTTCTCCTTCAGGATTTGATACTCCTCGTCGCGCTCCGGAAAATCGATCAGGATCTGCGGCTGCAGCCGCGAATGGATATACTCCGGCAACTCGAACGTGGAGGCGTCGTCGTTCATCGTGGTCACTAGGCGGAATTGCGCGTGCGCCTTGATCTTGATGCCGGCCACGATGGACTCCACATAGCGGCGGTTATCGAGCAGCGGCGCCAGGCTGGCCCAGCTCTTCTCGCTCATGCGATTGCCTTCGTCCAGAATGGCGATGCCGCCGCGGATCATGGCCGTCACCAGCGGCGACGCCACATAGCGCAGCCGGCCCTCGCCCTCGATGACCGGCGTCACCAGCAGGTCTTCCGGGCGCGTATCCATGGTGGCCTGCAGGATGTATACGTCGCGGCCCATGCGCTTAGCGGCCGCGTAGGCCAGCGTGGTTTTGCCGACGCCCGGCTTGCCCAGCAGCCGCGGGTTCATCGGCAAGTCCTGTTCGCTCACTACCAGCCAGGCCGCCAGAAGCTGGCGCATCACTTCTTCCTGGCCCACCCAGCGGGCAGGCAGCTCGTCCGGATGCGCCAGGTGCAAGGTGACGCCTTCGATCTCGACGATCATATCGTTTCTATTATGCTCCACCCGCGCTCCTATCTTTAGTACAATCGCCACATGACGACCCAGAATTACGCCAACCACACACGCTTGGTGCCCCTGTTCCACTTCGTCTTGGCGGGCATTTTGCTGTTCACGCTAGTCGGATCGATAGTCAATTTCGTCAAGTCGCTCGGAGATCACGAAAGGCTGTACAGCGCCTCGCTGATCGTGGTGCTCACAATCTGCTGCGGTCTGCTTTTCTATTTCTGCCGTACATTTCCGCTCAAAGCGCAAGACCGCGCGATTCGTGCCGAGGAGAACCTGCGCCACTTCGCCCTGACCGGAAAACTGCTCGACCGGCGGCTGACGATGTCCCAGATTATCGCGCTGCGCTTCGCCCCGGATGAGGAATTTGTGGACCTCGCCCGGAAAGCGGCGGACGGCAACATGACCAACGACGCCATCAAACGCGCGGTCAAAAACTGGAAAGCGGATTACGATAGGGCATAGGAAACCGCTATGGCAATGACAGAATCCACCATGCTCGGGCTCGGCACGCCCGCTGCCGATTTTCAATTGCCGGAGGTAGTGTCCGGCCGCATAGTCGGCCTGAAAGACTTCGCCGGCGCCAAGGCGCTGCTGGTGATGTTCATCTCCCGCCACTGCCCCTACGTGCAGCACGTCAAGCACGAACTGGCGCGCCTGGGCAAGGACTACAGCGGCAAAGCGCTGGGGATCGTCGCCATCTCGCCGAATTACATCGTTCAGTATCCCGACGATGCGCCCGATCGCCTGCGCGAGATGGCCGCGGAGCTGGAATTCAGTTTTCCGGTCTGCTACGACGAAACGCAGGAAACAGCCAAGGCTTACGAGGCTGCCTGCACGCCCGATTTCTTCCTGTTCGACGAGAGCCGCCGGCTGGTCTATCGAGGCCAGTTGGATGGCAGCCGTCCCAGCAATGGAGTCCCGGTCACGGGTAGCGACCTGCGCGCGGCGATCGACGCAGTACTCTCGGGCCAGCCGGTCAATCCCCAGCAAAGGCCCAGCGCGGGCTGCAACATCAAGTGGAAGCCGTAGGCGGCGACGGGGAGACGCGGAGACACGGAGAAGCGGAGACACGCGGGAACACGGAAACCCGTGGGACACTGTCACCGCGCTGTAACATTCGCTCTACCCAAGGCCTGCCACCGGCCGGATGGTAGTTTTTCTCCGTGTCCCCGCGTCTCCGCGTCCCCGTGTCCCCGCATCGCCGTGTCGCCGTGTCGCCGCGTCGCCGTGTCGCCGCGTCCCTCGCCTCTCATTTTCCCCTTGCCCTTCTCTCCGATTATTAGGACACTGAAATCTTGGAGGGGAAGAGTTGGAGAGAACTGTCAGGAAAGGCTCCCTCGTCATGGAGCCGACGGAGCGTTGGACCCCACGGCACGCCAGTGACTTGTACGACGTAGCCAGTTGGGGCAAGGGCTATTTCTCGGTGGATGACGCCAACGGCCACCTGCGGGTGCATCCCGACAAGGATCCGCAGCGCTCCATCGATCTCAAACAACTGGTGGATACGCTGGTGTTGCGCGGCATCTCGCTGCCCATCCTCATACGCTTCGCCGGCATCCTCCAGCACCGCTTGAGCGAGTTGCACGGCGCCTTTCAGACCGCCATCGCGGAGCATCGCTACCAGGGCGAATACTGCTGCGTTTACCCGATCAAGGTAAACCAGCAGCGGCAGGTTGTGGAAGAGGTGCTGGAGTTCGGCGGCCCACTGAAGTTCGGCCTGGAGGCCGGCTCCAAGCCCGAGCTGATGGCCGTCATGGCCATGGCCGGCAACGAAACGCCGATCATCTGCAACGGCTTCAAAGACGACGAATACATCGAGATGGCCATGCTCGCCCAAAAAATGGGCCGGCAGATCATCCCTGTCGTCGAGAAGTACACCGAGCTTCACCTCATTCTGAGGTATTCCGAGCGTGTCGGCGTGCGGCCCAACATCGGCCTGCGCATCAAGCTGGCCACCCGCGGTTCCGGCCGCTGGCGCTCTTCGGGCGGATATCGTTCCAAGTTCGGCCTCTCCGCCAGCGAGGGCGTGCGGGCGCTCCAAGAGCTGAAAGACCTCGGCATGGCCGATTGCCTGAACCTGCTCCACTTCCACCTAGGCAGCCAGATTACCAACATCCGCCAGATCAAAGCCGCGGTGAACGAAGCCGTCCGCGTCTACGTGGACCTGGCGCGCGCCGGCGCGGGCCTGCGCATTTTGGACGTCGGGGGCGGCCTCGGCATCGACTACGACGGTTCCCAAACCGACTTCGAATCCAGCGTCAATTACACGCTGCAAGAGTACGCCAACGACGTCGTCTATCACATTCAGAGCGTCTGCGACGAGGTCGGAGTGCCGCATCCCACCATCGTCACCGAGAGCGGCCGCGCCATCGCCGCCTATCACAGCGTGCTGGTCTTCAATGTGCTTGGCGTATCGGGCATGGGCGAGTCCGACGCGCCGGCGGAAGTTGCGGCGGACGCCGAACAACCGCTCATCGACCTGCAGGAAACCAATCGCTCCCTGACCACCAAGAACCTGCTGGAGAGCTACCACGACGCGCAGCAGGCGCTCGATCAGGCATTGAACCTGTTCAGCCTCGGCTATCTCTCGCTCGAACAGCGCTGCCAGTGCGAGAACCTGTATTGGGCCATCAGCCGCCGGATCCAGCGCCTGGCCGCGGACCTCGACTACTTCCCCGAGGAGCTCGAAGGCCTGGAGGCCATGCTCTCGGACACCTACTTCTGTAACTTCTCCCTGTTCCAGAGCATGCCGGATAGCTGGGCCATCAAGCAGTTGTTCCCGATCATGCCGATCCACCGCCTGGAGGAAGAACCCACGCGCCACGCCTGTCTGGGTGACATCACCTGCGACTCCGATGGCAAGGTGGACCAGTTCATCGACCGCCGCGATGTGAAGCGCACGCTGGCGCTGCACCCTTTTGACGGCGGCGATTACTATCTGGGAGCGTTCCTGGTGGGCGCCTACCAGGAGATCCTGGGCGACCTACACAACCTCTTCGGCGATACCAATACCGTGCACGTGCGCCTAAGCGAAACCGGCGAGACGATCCTGGATTCGGTGATCAAGGGCGACACGGTGCGCGAGGTGCTCAACTATGTGCAGTTCTCGTCCGACGCCCTGGTGAGCCGGCTCCGCCGCGATATAGAGGTGGCCCTGCGCGAAGGCCGCCTGGGCTACGAGGAATCCGGGCGCCTGCTGAAGTTTTACGAAGAGGGACTGCATGGGTATACGTATCTGGAAGACGCCCACAGCCAGTAGGATAGGCAAGGCACTGGTGGTCCTCCACCTTGAACGAAGCTAATGTCGCGGAAGTGGATTGGCTTAAGTTGGCACCGCCTGCTGAGCTGCCGGATCATTGACGCTAAAGACGATTGAGAAAGGCGCCGATGAACTTTTGCGTTTCGGGCTCTTTGTAGTTGCGGAAGAACTCCTTCGCCTACGCCTGGAATCACTACATAACGCCAGATCGTTATTTCTTTCAGTCCCAAGGAGCGCGCACCAAGGATTGTCGCTGGTGAAAAGCGCACTCGGAGTGTTTGAGCGACTACTCCCGGAACATTTTCTCGAAAGCATTATTGGCGAACGGATACACACAAGCCAGCCTGGCGGTTTCTGAAGTTGATTTACTTGTCCACGCGCAGACGAGCCTTACGCTTTACGAACGTAGCGAGTCCGGGTCAAACGCGCGCTGAATGGCCTGACTGACCTGCCGCATGCGCACTCCTGAGAGCGGGCGCGGCAAACGCTCTCCGAGAAGCGATTTCTTGAGTGTCGTAATGAAATGACCCTTCATCCAGGATGGCCCCGGCAGTCCCGTCTCGCCGGGCTCGAATCGCAACGTGGTTGGGCCGTCCGCACCATGGCTGCCGAACGGAACGATCAGAACGGAGTCGACTCGTTCGCTCAGATTGCGGGAGTCGAGCGAAACTATCAAGACCCAATGACGCACCGGTGGGATTCCCAGCATCGCGGTCCAGATCTCGCCGCGGCGGGGGGAAGGGTTATGGCTGGTCAAAATCCATCTCTTGAGATGCAGCGCTCAGGGCGTTTTCGAGATCGGCCTCTTCCGCGGCAGCTTTGGCGGTCAGGCCTTTGAAGT
>JBEKUO010000445.1:0-6329 GCA_049514955.1 Bryobacteraceae bacterium
GGCGCATCTCCGGAGAGCTGCCCGGCCGCACGACACAGGAAGAAATCATGCGCTATGCCGCGCTGGACCAGGTGACCGAGCCATGATGCAGCGGCTGCTGCCGTTCCTGAGCCTGATCGTTCTGTTCGTGGCGCTGGCGATCGCCTCGCCCCATTTCCTGACCGGGACCAACCTCGAGAGCGTGGTGCGGCAGACCGCCGTGATCAACATCATGTCGCTGGGCATGACGATCATCATCATCGCGGGTGGCATCGATCTTTCCGTAGGCGCGATTCTGGCGATGAGCGGCGTGCTGGGTGCCATGGCGATGCAACACGGCCTGCCGGTCCCGGTGGGCATTCTGGTGGGCATCCTGACCGGCTTGTTCTGGGGAACGGTGAACGGATTCCTGACTACGCGGCTGCGCATCGCGCCGTTTATCGTGACGCTGGGCACCATGGGCATTGTCCGCGGGTTGGCCCTGATCGTCACCAACGGCCTGCCGGTGCATGGCGTTCCGCAAGGCTTCTCGTTTCTGGGCGAAGGCAAGCTATTGGGTGTGCCGTTCGTGCTGTGGGTGCTGGTCGTTTGCGCGCTGGCGACACACGTGATGCTGGAGCATACCCGACTGGGCCGCTATGCTTTCGCCATCGGGAGCAACCCGGATGCGGCGGTCTACGCGGGAGTGCCGGTGGGATTCGACGTGACCGTGGTCTACGCGCTGGGCGGGATGCTGACGGGCCTGGCGGGTATGATCGAGGCTTCGCGGCTGATGACCGGCCAGCCCGCGGCCGGCAACGGCTACGAACTGCAGGCCATAGCGGCGGTGGTGATCGGCGGCGGCAGCCTGCACGGCGGCGAGGGCAGCGTGATCGGGACACTGATCGGCGCATTCATCATGGGGCTGCTCTCGAACGGCAGCGATCTGCTGGGGATCTCGCCGTATCTGCAGCAGGCGATTATTGGGGCGGTGATTATTCTGGCGGTGTCGGTGGATGAGCTGCGGAAGCGGCGGGGCAGGGCGGAGGGGTGATCCGTCGTTATCCGGAGCTGGCGGCGAGTATCTTCGGGCAGGAGATGGACGGCGTCACCTAATGGAGGCACTTTTGCGGTAAGGCAGCGTGCGGTCATGGTGAGCGGCTCAAGTCCTCGTTCGATCCTTGTCGAGTTATAGGTTCTCCGCTATAACGCCGGCCGAGGCTTCCATACTTGATTGCCGCGCTTGTCGATATACCCGAACCTCTGCGTCGGGCCGTCGGCGCCATCCTCGACGGCGGCCAACCCATTCTTGAAAGGGTGGATGCCGCTGTACGGTACATCGATGGCTACTTGCCCGCTCCTGTCGATGTATTGCCAAGTCCCATCCTTGCCGACATCGGCCAAGCCTTCTGAAAGACTTCCACAATAGGAGAACTTCAACGGGATGGCAATTGCTCCTGAGGGGTCGATATACCCGCAATGGCCGTGAACTTCGATAACCGCGAGTCCCTCGGCGAAGCCTTCGGCTCGTTCCGCATTCTTAGGCAAATCAATCCTGTTCCGCCCATCTTTTCCGATGAATGCCCACCTGCCGCCCGCGGGACCAACGATGATCGAGTCCGTTTTGCCGCCCACCCTCACTGCTGCCAATCCGCCGGAGAAATCGCCCGCAATGGCAAACCGAGGCTTGACCGCGAAGCTGCCGTGTTTGTCAATGTATCCAACCTGCTTATCGACGGCGGCGGCAGCAAGGTCTTCGTGAAAACTCCGAGCAGCCTGGAAGTAAAACGGAACGATCAAGTTACCTTTCGTGTCTATATACCCCCATTTTCCATCGTCGCTTTCCACGGCCGCGAACCCTTCTGAGAACGAGCGCACGGAATGATACTGTGCCCGAATCACCACCTTGCCTTGCTTGTCGATGAACCCCCAATGCTGGTTTTTATCGCAGTCAGTGCAGCTGTAGCTGGTTCTGTCAGTGTCAAAGGCGATGCCGGCGAGCCCCTCGGAGAAGTCCATAGCGGCATCGAATCGCGGAGGAACGGCAACGGCCCCGCTCATGTCGATGAACCCCCACTTTTCCTCACGAAAGATTCGCAGCTTTCCGTTCTTATCCAGATAAGGGTATTTCGCTGGCGTCGGCTTAACCGCTTCCGCAAAGCTGGCGCGCTCCTCGCTGAAATTGATTACGTACGTAACTTCAAGACTGATTGGTATAACTAACACCCCTTTTTGGTTGATGTACCCGTGTTGTCCGCCCTCAAAGACCACAAACCGACTGTCCTGGGCTCGGAGTGCGGGGTAGAGCACCAGTACAGCAACCGCAAAAGGGATGGCGTATGAATGTCTGGCAGTCATCGGGAACGGCCCCTACCATTGTAGGCGTCTGAAGCATGGGAATCCAGCCTTTCAGAGCCGGCTCTCTTCTGTCCAGTGGTGACGCGGTTCACTGGCACACCAAGCCTGCGGGCCAACCCGGCGGCGTTGAGCCATGTCTTTTCCCGACTGCTTCAGGCAAGCGTAACCGACATAGCGCCGTGTTCCTTGCGTGTCGGCCTAACCGTGATTTCAACATCCTGGCCGAGGGCGGTCAGGAAGGTCATCAGGCGCTCGACCGAGAAATTGCCGGAACGGTTGCGCATTAGCAAGGATACCTGCGGCTGGGCAATGCCGATAATGTTCCCTGCCTGCACCTGAGTGAGATGGCGCGCTCTGATAATGCGGTAGATTTGCAAGGTCAGCCGCGCCTTGAGCAGTTCCTGTTCGGGCTTGGGCAGGCCGAGGTCGGCAAAGACGTTACCGCTACTCTTCTCATAGGCGATCCTGCCTTTTTTCTCCGTGGCCATTTCAGTTTTGCCTTTCCCTGTGCATTTGTCCGGCCTCTGCCAGCCGGCGGCGGACGAGTTCGATATCCGTCCGCGGCGTAGCAATACCCCGCTTCGATTTTTTCTGGAAGGCGTGGAGCACGTAAATGACGCCGGAGAACTGCGCCGTATAGACCGCACGGTCTGTATTCGAATTGTGCCGGTCTACGATTTCCATTACTCGTGTTCCGCCGAAGCCCTTGAGAGGTTTTGCCGCCGGATCGGTTTCGCCCATCTGGGCCGCGTAGATTGCTTGGCCGATATCGGAGCGAACCTGCCGCGGAAAGGCCCGCAGGTCCTTCCGCGACGACCCCACCCACACGGCCGGCTTCAAATGACCCTCTATCTATAATGTTATGTATATAATGGTATAATTGTCAAACTGAATTCGCCGCTGGCTGGCAGCGGCCGCCTCCGTGGGCGATGCGGTCCGCGATGACTTCGATCGCGAGGCGCTCGGTGTTTGCCGATGGCCTCGTCGCGAGTCTCGCCATAGCACATTACGCCCGGAATCTCCAGGGCTTCGGCGATCCAGCGACCATCTTCCTCGCGGTCCAACTCAATCGTCAGATTCACTCCAAGATCACACTCCCACGGGGTGGCCCATTCGCCTCCTCCAGGATGGCGCATCCTTCGACGTCACCGCGGTCTACGCGCTGGGCGGGATGCTGACGGGCCTGGCGGGGATGATCGAGGCTTCCCGGCTGATGACCGGGCAGCCCGCGGCGGGCAACGGCTACGAGCTCCAGGCCATCGCGGCAGTGGTGATCGGCGGCGGCAGCCTGCACGGCGGCGAGGGCAGCGTGATCGGGACGCTAATCGGCGCGTTCAGCGCGCTCACGATGGGGCCACTCTCGAAGGGCAGCGATTTGGTGGGGATCTCGCCGTATCTGCAACAGGCGATCATTGGCGCGGTGATTATTCTGGCGGTGTCGGTGGATGAGCTGCGGAAGCGGCGGCGGCGGGCGGCCTAATTTGGGACAGTGCTACCGACCGAAAATGCAAACGCCGGTGAAGTGGCCCGGTCTCCACTCGTAAAGCGCGGCGCGACTTGCGGCTGATAATGCATGATGGAGATCTTGCCGAGCAATTGAACGGGATGCCGTATACGCGGCCGGGTGGACAGTTTCGGAGCAGTATCTCGGGTGCAAGCAGCGACTGCGCGACACCGTCAACGACCGGATCGGCACCGAGCCGATCCCTGCGAGGTCCTGTTATTCGCGCCGCTCGGTCCGCCGTGGCAAAAGCGCCTCCGGAACGCCCGCGACGACAGAGCTCCACTCAACCTGGAAGTGCCCCTTGTAACCAAACAGCCGGCCCCAGGTCCGGTTTTTGACCACGACTTCGATCCGAAAGCGGTTATCGGTCTCGTCGTACCATTCGCAAACGTCCGCAACGCCCGAAAAGAGCATCGGGAATGTAAGCCCCACTGGCCCTTCGTAGAAGCGCTGTGCGCCGGAACGCAAACGCAAGCCACCATTGGAGGCGACGCTAAGATCGATATCCACCGCCAGGTGTTGATGAGTCCCCAGATAATCGACGATGCACTGCCGTTGCTCGCTGTAAATCATGTACGCGTCAAAACGCCGGGGACGCTTCGCATGGAATGTGCGGATCCACGTAATCGTCTCTCGCCCAAGGGCATCCAGATAGCCATAATTCACGATCTGAAAAGGTATGTCGCGACCGCTCTCTGGGAACATAATGCGGCGCGCTGAACCCAAGTACAAGAAAGGCAGCGTGTACGGTGGCCCATGCCAAATTTCCTCCATCACGCCGGTCCCTATGCAAGCGGTGTTGTCTTTGCTGGAGAAACCGAATCGGCGCTGTATTTCAGGGTGCAGCCGGGCGAAATCGGAGCCGAGAGCGCGCTCGTAGATGGACTTCATGGGGTCTCTTTAGGAGCACGCCGAAGGCAACGAGAGGCCGAAGGAATCTCGGCTGCCGAAAAATAACCGATGATCGAGAGGAGCGCCACACCCGCGTTCAGCGTCACTGGATTGAATGCGCCCACAAGATAGGATGGCGATTTCAGAGAGACGGCTATAAGCGCCCCGGCCATGGCCAAGCCATTCAACAGAAAAAACGGCCGCCACCGCCAAAGTCCCAGGGTGACAGCGGCGAATGCCAGCTCAAGCAAGCCGAGAGCCGGCAAGAACCCGGGCGGCAGGCCCGCCGCCGCGATCATCGCCCGTTCGTCAACATTTGCAAACAGCAGCTTCGGCACAAGTCCCTGCCACAGCCAAGTGAAGGCGATTCCCAATCGTGCCAGCGCGTGAATCAGTGCCATTCGCATGCTGAATTGAGGTGGCACGCCACGGTCAATCCAAAGGCGAAGCCGGTCGAAACTCCATGCGGTGGCCCAGCCGATCAGGGGGCGGAACAGTAGCCGATCGATCAGCCGGCCGGCTGCGCCAAAGCGCGTCCGATAGTCGTACCAAGTTAGAAACCTCACGCCCCCAGCCGTTGGAATGTATTGCCAATATCCGGAGCCCTCTTCGATCAACGATTTTGGGTCCGCGGACCAGAATTTCAGGGCGGACGTACGAAGCCCGGCAGCGTCCCCGTGTGCCCCTGTACTTTCACCCTCGCCATCGACACTGAGTCCAAAGCCAAGCCGCGTCGAGTAACGAAATCGCTGTGGCTCTTCCTCCGAGCGCCGCGGCAGGTAGTCAATTGCAGTAAAGCGCAGATCCCAGAGTTCGTGCAGATCGGGTACTTGAGTACGGCGCCAGACTTCGTCTACACCAGCACAGATCTGAATCTCGACGTATACTCCCCGATCTTGTGCCATTGACCGAAGATAGCATCTCCAGCGAAACAAAGCAGTCCGGCTGTGAGCGGCGACCGGCCAAAGAACGCTTTTGCTCTTTGCGCGACATCCATGCGCGTAGCAGCCCGTTGCTTACACGAAGCAATAGGAACACTACATCGCAGCCAGCGACTCTACGTTCTTGTCACTTGACGGTAAACGCGCTATCCATGGATGTGCCTGTGAAGTTGAGATGCACCTTTCGAATGCTGGGTCCGGGCTACCGCCCGCGACCAACGCCGGAAGGCCAGGCATCACAGATCCTTTGAGCTCAAACCAGTCCGCTTGGCGATTCTCGCCAGCATGCGCGGTCCAATCTCGTCCTGGTCGTAATAGGCGAACTCATAGTCCATCCACACCGGTCATGTCAGCAACCGGTGAGAGCCGCGCTGACTCTTCACGCGCCAGCCGATCCTCTCCAACGCAGCCAGGACCCGCGTCGCTTTACTAACGGGCCAGTTGCTCATCCGGTCAGGAAGGTCATTAGGCGCTCGACGAAGAGATTGCCGGATCGGTTGCGCATCGGCAGGGATATTTGCGGCTGGGCAATGCCGATGATGTCCCCAGCCTGCGTCTGGGTGAGCTTGCGCGCTCAGATAATGCGGTAGATCTCCAAGGTCGGCCGCGCCTTGACCTGTTCCTGTTCGGGCTTGGGAAGGCCTGGGTCGGCAAAGACGTTAGCGCGACTATTTTGG
>JBEKUO010000446.1:0-6315 GCA_049514955.1 Bryobacteraceae bacterium
TGCCGCACATTGGGGAACTCCTTCAGCATGTCGACCATGCCGTAGTAGTCTTTCAGGGCGTGCAGCCGGGTCCACGGCAGCTTGTATTCGCCGGACACAAGATCCTTGTAAAACGGTTGATGCATGTGCCAGAGGAAACAGAGGTAGATGTGCGCCATGTTCTTTTGAATTCGTGTCGCTCTAGTGCGCGAAGAAACTATGGGCGGGCGGCGGCGCGTGGCTACCCTTGATGGATGTCCAGAGGATGTCGTTCAGCTCGTCTTCATCGGCACGGTCTTCCTGGCTGAAATCCAGGCGTTCCGAACGCGCCGCGGTCGCCGTGTGCGGAGGATTGCGATCGTCCAGCGGGACGCGCGGCTTTTCCACGACGAAGGGCGCTGGATCCGCGGCCGCCTGAAATGCGGCGGACATGGGCCGCGCCGCCGCGTCGAACTGCGTCATGGGCCGCAGCCCCAGCATCAACTCCATGGTGCGCAGCATCGAAGTCGTGTTGTACAGCGAGCTGTCCACCGCGTGGTGCTTGACGTAGGGCGAGATGACGTAGGCGGGGGAGCGGTGCGAATCGACATGATCCGGCCCGTTCTGCGCATCGTCCTCCAGGACGAAGATGGCGGTGCTCCCCCAGAACCGGCTGTGCGAGACCGCCTCCACCAGGGTCCCCAATGCGTAGTCGTTGTCCGCCACCATGGATAACGGCGCGACCTTGCCGGCCTGCGTTCCGTGGGTATGATCGTTACCGAGCCGCATGAATATCAGGTGCGGCATCTCGCCGGACTTCTCATATTCGGCGAACTCCTGCAAAAAAACCTTGACGCGGTCCACATCGGTGTAATCCAGGTCGAAGTCGCGGTAATAGCGGTTTGTAACGCTCTTCAGGACAGGGTCCCGGACAAGTTCCACCTGGGTGCCGTCGGGCGCGGCTTTGGCTTTGTTCTCCGCCATGTATCCGAAATTGCGTATGGAGATTCCCTTTTCGGCGGCGCTGGTCCAGAGATAGCCGGCGGGCGGAGCGTCCGTGGCTTCCTGCTCTTCGTAGTCGTAAGTGTTGCGGCGGTTGGCGTAGCTGTTCGGCCACATCTTCTGGATGTAGTCGGTCGCGATGGCCGCAGTCGACCAACAGTGGCCATCGGCGCTCACGTCGGAGTTCACGTAGAAGTTGTCGAGCAGCACGAACTGGCGCGCGAGCTTGTGTTGGTTCGGCGTCACGTTTTCGCCGAACAGCACCAGTGAGGCGTCGCCGTTCCCCTCCTTAATATCCCCGAGCACCTGGTCGTAACTGCGGTTTTCCTTGACGATGTAAATGATATGCTCGATCGGCGGGAACGGGTTGGGCATCTGCAGCTTCTCGTCGCGATAGGGAGAGTTGTCGATGGCGGTCTTGGTGTAAGCCTGGAGTTGTTCCTCGCTGAATGCCTCGATGAAGGATGCCGTGCCGGTTTGGATGCGGCCCACGTACTCCACCGCGGCCCCTCCGGCGTGCACCGGTTCCGGCCGGCGTGCGGGATTGGGCCCGTGTGGATTCGCATGCGAGCCCCCGCCGCGGCCGTTCAGCACCACCAGCGTGCCATTCGGGAGCGTTCGCGCCGCGGTGGGATACCAGCCGGCTGGAATGAAACCATCGACGTGGCTGTGCTCTCCGGAGACGTCCGCGACGGCGACGGCGTTGGCGTCGGAGCAGACCACGTACAGGCGCTTGAGATCGGGGCTAAGGGCCAGCCCGCTGGGCGTCATGCCGGCCGGCTGGCGCGGCGTCATGGCGATGTTGATGGTTTCCACGAGGCGCAGATCTTTGCTCTCGGAGACCCCCAGCGTATACACGCTGTTGGTATTGGCGGCGGCGATGAACAGGCGCGCTGCCCACGGCGTTTCGCCCTCGGGCGCTTCACCCTCGGTCGATTCACTCTTGCCCGGCCGCCACACCATGTCCGTGGTGTGCGGGCCCAGCCGCACGTTGGCCAGTTGGCTGCCGGTGGCGGTATCGTAATGGCCCACGGCGCCATCCGTCCAGCTTGTGACGAAAAACGATTTTCCGTCGGGATGGAAGAGGATGCGGTAGGGGCGCCGGCCGGTCTTGACGCGGTCGATAACCATGCCGGATTGCGGATTGATCACGACCAGCGAATCGCGATAGAGGTCGGCGGCGTAGATCAGGCGGCCATCGGGGGTCAGGGCAACGTCGCCGATGAAGTCCTCGACCGTGCGCTTGCCCGCCGGCACAACAGTGAAGGTGCGGGTGGCTTCGAGAGCGCCGTTGGCGAAAGAGAATTCGTAGACGGCCGAGCGTGAGCCGCCGCCTACATACACCCGGTCGCCTTTAGGCGAGAAGGTCAGGCCCAACCATCCGTCGGCCACCGGGGTGTGGCTGGTCTCGCGGCCCGTGGCGGCTTCCAGGACGGTGACGGTGGGTGGCAGATACCCGCCGTTCAGAACTAGAAGATATCGGCCGTCGGGCGAGAGCGCCGTCGACATCGGAAAGGTGCTTAGCGGAACTTGCTTGCCCGCGGGCTCCAGGCGCCAGCCGCTGTTGAGCAGGAAGCCTCCGCCCGCGAGTGGGCCCACTTGCTCGCGAGGCGCTGGTTGCGAGCACAAAAGCGCGGCGGCCAGAAGGATGGCGATAAAGAAGAATGGTCGCATCAAGGTACGATGATAGCGCGCTGGGCGCGCCCTTGAGTTTCTAACGTTGGCAGGCGAAAGCGCCTGCCCCACCCCACCGTCCAACAAGGCCGCCAAGGTACCCTTTCTGGAAAATGTAGCATTGACATTTTAATCCCCAAGCCCACCTTCCTGGCGTACTTCAGGCTGCGGCCCAGATCGACGCGCTGCTGCTCCATGAGCGCGGCTTCCTCTTGCGCAGGGCCAGGAACCGCAATGCTGGTTGTTGAGCAATATGAAGCCCAGGTTCCATAGCACCAAGTGGGGCCACCCGTCGCCGTTCCCTCCAATTACCGTTTGCGGCTGGCGATGCGCCTCCATGCTTTATCACCCTCAACATCCGGTAATTCCTCGAGAGGCGTTCGTCTCCCGGACGCGGCGCTATCAAACAGCTTCCAAAAACGCTGACTATTGCTAAGAATCAGAGTTTCAAGATCCGTGTCCTCGTCGATCGGAAGCAACAAAGCCGCACTCCTGCCGTTCTTCGTCACGACCACCGGGCCGGTCTTAGACAACGATTCAATCACTTCGCTGAAATTGTTCTTGACGACCCGCAGGCTTTCGATTTTCATAGCTCGAACTCCTCAGCTTCGATGAGCAATCGGTTGCCCGCTACTGAGCGCCGGAAATATGTTGAACAGTTGGCAGGCGAAAGCGTCCGCCCCACTCACCCGCGCCAACGGATCCCCAAGCCCAGCTTCTTCTTGGCGTACTCCAGGCTGCGCTCCAAATCGACGCGCTGCTGCTCTTTGAGCGCCGCTTCCAGCGCGGGCGAATTGTCAGACCCTCCGATCACCATCGATCCCATGAACGGCCGGCCGCTCTTGGCCAAAGCCACGAAGCGCGCGAACTCCCATGCAGGCGTTTTGGGAAAAGCCTTCCAGAAATCCGGCTCCAGATACGGCAGGACCTCCGGAGGCCGGCCCGTAATAATCTCGAGCTGTATGGACGCCGCCGGACACAGCTTGCGATAAAGCTCCACGAAGCGCGTGAAATCCACCGAGCCATCGCCCAGCGCAACCCATTGCGCCGCCGCTCCGCGCGGGTGCTCGAAGACGGCGCTATCGCGCACGTGCGACGTCGCCACGTAAGGCGCCAGAATCTCCAGCGTGAGCAGCGGATCTTCGACCACCCACATTGGGTTGCCCGTATCCAGGCAGGAGCCTACGAAATCCTTGCCGGCTTCCTCGATGATGGTCTTCACCTCGCGCGCCTGCATGTCGCCGGCATGGTTTTCCACGGCGATGCGCACGCCCGCATCGAGCGCCTGAGAGCGCACGGAGCGCAGCACTTTGATGGCGTTCTCCATGTGGCCTTCAATCGGCAGCGCCGTATGCCGGTCGGCCCGCGTACCCATGTAACAGCGCATCACCGAAGATCCCACCGCATGGGCGGTGCGCAACCCGCGCGTGACATACTCCGCCGGCTCGCCCTCTTTCTTGTTGTAGGCCGTCGAAGAGGGGCACATGCAGCCTATGCCCGCATCAATCGCGATGCCGGCGCGCGCCGCATGATCCTTCACCTTTTGCAGGTAGGCGGGCTCCAGGCTTTCGAAATCTCCGAGGCTCGAAAGCTGCACGGTATCGAGTTTCAGACTCGCCGCGTAATCCAGCAGCTCGATAGCTTTCCACTTGAACGCGCGTATGGAGTAGGAATCGAAACCCAGCTTGATGGGGGTCGGTTCCGCGGCCGAACTCATAGCAGCCACCGCCGCTGTAGAGGCTGCTTGCAGAAACGTACGCCGGCGCATAGGAATTGTTGTATCACGGTTTTGAAAAGGCGATGCCCGCGAAGCTGACGACGCTCTGCGGATCGATGTTCCATTGCTCGTAACGCAGCAGATTTCCGCGCGCTCCTGGCCGGGCTTTCAGAAAGGTGTAGAGCGGCGAAGAACCGCACCACTTCAGATCGTCCTGGTTTTCCTGAACCAGGCTCCAGAAGCCGTCGCCGTCCGATTCCAGTACACGCGCGATGCGCTGTTGGTCGCGCTGGGCAACTTCCGTCATGCGGCCCTGGTCCGCGAGCGCGGGAAAGGAATCGTGGTATCGCGCGCCCATGTGCGCCATGTCGATGCCCAGAATCCAGAAGAGACGGTCGCCCTCGCGCTCGGCCATCTCGCCCAGCGATTCCAGAAAGCGCTTCACGCCGTCGTTGCTCTCGGGCGCGCCTCCCCTATACAAGCTGTGGGCGAACTGCCCGCAGAGGATCGGCAGAATGCGTATGTCCGGACCATAGATATGCTGCAGGAAGACGACCTGCAGCTCGACAGTGTGCTCGAACGAGTGGCAGTAGTCCTCCATGAGAATCGCCTCGCCGCCGCGCGCGGCGAGCCAGTCCACCAGCGCTGTATTGGTAGCGGTCTCGCCCAGCGGCGTCACGAACGGTTTGCGCGTGAGACCGAAGTGCTCGGGTTGGCCGTAGTGGGAGGTCGCCAGGATGACGAAAGTGCGATCCTTCAGCTCCGGGCCGAGCGCCTGATACGCGGCGCGATAGGATTGCCAGCCGCCTTCCGGGCTCACGTGCGGCGCGGCTATGCCGAACAGCCCACCGGGCGCCACCGGACGGTCGCTGCGCGCATCAATCGATCCGTCCATGTAGCGCGTCATGGTCTGCCGCAGGTCGGCGATCTCCAAAGGATACGCGCTGCCGGCGTGGGCCGGTTCACGCTTCGGCGCTCCCGCGAATTCCCGCTGGCGGGCTCCTTTCATCTCGACGAAAACATCGTCTTCCAGGAACCCCGCGGAGCTGAGTGTGCCTGCGAGATGCTGCGCCAGTTCGCTTACGTCGAGTTCGCCCGTGATGCGCACGAGCGTGGAGCGCAGGTCCAGGTCCGTTTGCCGGCCGTCAAAGCATCGCAGGCACTCGACCAGCGGCGGCGGGACGATCAGCATGGCGTCGGAGTAACGATAAGGATCGCGGATGAACAGGCCCGGCCGGTCGGGCGCCGGAGACGGAAAAAAATCCAGGGCGTTCCTGAGGCGGGCGAGTGGTTGGGCCAAATTTCATCCTAGCATGGGGGGTTTGGAAGACCGGTTCTTGGAATCGGATCGTCGACGCTAGGGTCCGGCCCACTAGCAGCCCGTGGAGAAGTCCCAGCAGGCTCAATGCTTCTCCACCAAAGTTCTCAAGCTGTTGGTTCGCCGTGGTGGGGCAGGCGCTTTCGCCTGCCAACCGCGAACCAGGCGAGGGCTTACACCACCATGACGCGCACTCGCGGCGAAGAACCCACTTACTATCGTTAACGATGATTCCGAACGCTGTTCCGGGGTGAACCCGAACGGGATTCCGCGGTGGCGGTGAGACACCGATTTCACGATGAAGCCGAACAGTTTCAGGCCGATCCCGGAATGGCGTTCACCTTGATCCCGGAATAATTTCCACAGTCAGCGGCGCTGGACAACACAATGGCAGCAGCCTCCCCAAGAAAAAGGAGGATCAGCTTGCCAGCGAGGAGACCGAGTCAGGCGAGACCTGCTCGACTACTGTCACCGGGATGCGCTGGCGATGGCCAGGTTGGTCGAGACTTTGGAAGGCCTGGCCCGAGTTGCTCCATGATGCGGCCGACTCGGGCTAACAAGCCCAATGGCTACCTTCTCGGCTCATACCGCATCGCCACCGCCCCCGAGCCGAACTCCAGCCGGCTCACGAGCCTCAAGTCGACAC
>JBEKUO010000447.1:0-11055 GCA_049514955.1 Bryobacteraceae bacterium
GTTCGCCCGTGCGCCGATCCCATAGCGCCAGCGACGGAGTCATCACAGCCTCGTTCCGCGGAACAGCAGCGCGCCGCGCATGCCCTTTCGATGGCTCGCCACCCTGGTGGATCGCGTGGCAGGCGAGGCATGGAATGGCCGGCTGGGCGCCCATCGACGCATCCCGGAAGATCCACGGGCCACGATTGTCGATCGGCGTGACCAGATCGCGAATGCCGCCGGAGTAATGCATCCCGTGGCAGCGGAGGCAGTCGTCCATCAAGTGCCGCTCGGTGTTGTGTTTCTTATCCAAAAAGAGCGGCGCGTAGCGAACCGAGTGCGGCCCGGAGGCCCACGACGCATACTCGCGCGCATGGCACTTCTGGCACCGTTCGAGAATGGCGAAAACATCCGTAGAGCGCAAGCGGGGGCGTTCGGCTACTTCGCCGAAGTTGTGATCGAAGACGCGATGCGCGTTGGTCATATGAAACTGAGCGTCGGTGGTGAGCGCGCTGCCGTGACACTCGGCACATGCCACGTTGCGATGCGTGGAGGCCGCCCATTGTGCTACCGGCTGCGCCATTTCGTGGCAGCGCGCGCAGGCGCCGGGTGCGCCGGCCTCATACACGAAGCTAGCGGTGGGCACCGCCAGGAGCCCCGCTACAAGCACCAGAGCGGCGATCGCGGCAACTTTCTTGATCCCCATGGCTCCCTACCCTCGCGGCTTCAGGCCGCTGGATGCGATGAACTCGCCCGCGCGATAGGCGATGGCGATGATGGTCAGCACGGGGTTGAAGCCTCCGTTGGTGACATGCACACTACCGTCGACGACGAAGACATTGTCGACTTCATGTACGCGGCAGTTGCGGTCCACCACCGAGGTCTTGGGATCGTTGCCCATGCGGCAGGTGCCGGCCTGATGCTGGCCGGCTGAAACGCCGGGAGACGGAGGCCGCACCCAGGTCCTGGTTGCGCCGGCTTCCTTGAGCCAGGTGTCCGCATGTACTGCCATCGCGCGGCCGATTTCCATCGTGTGCGGGTGCCTTCCACCCGAGATGCGCGCCACCGGAATGCCGAACCCGTCGCGAACCCGTGGATCGAGCTGGGCGCGCGATTGAAACATGGGCATCTCCTGCGTGGGACCCATGACCGAGATCGTGCGGCGATATGCTTGCCGCATCCATTCTTTGAACCCTTGCCCCCAGCGCGGCACGCCCGGCGGGCGCATACCGGCGAACTGATAGGGCAGGCGGATGAACTCATTGCATAGCACGCCGCCGCCGCGCAGCCCCGGGTTACCGTGGTTGAAGTCGGAGACGGCGATGGACGCGCCGGGCCCGAGGTCGTCGTAGGTGACCTCTTCAAACAGCCCGAATGCCCCGGTGTAGGTGTGGCCTTGCAGGTTCCGCCCGACCCAGTCGTAGCGGTTGCCCAAGCCGTTGGGAAAGAACCGGTGCGATGAGTTGAGCAGCAGGCGCGCCGATTCGATGGCGCCGCAGGAGCAGATGACCACGCGCGCCGGCTGTTCGTATCCCGCCCCCGAGCGGTCAAAGTACCGCACCCCCTTGGCGCGGCCATGCTCGTCGACCATGATCTCCCTGGTCATGCACTCGGTGCGCAGGTCGAGCAGGCCGGTTTTCAAAGCAGCCGGCAGCACGGTATTCTGCGTGCCGTTCTTGGCGTCGACCTCGCAGGCGAAGCCCACGCACCAGCGGCAGCGCATGCAGGCCGGCCGGCCATTGAAGGGCACCGAGTTGCGCAACATGGGAATGTGAAACGGATGGATCCCCAGCCGCCGCGCGCCCTTGTCCAGGATCTCGTGTTCGCGCCCTTGCGGGGAAACGGGCGGCATGGGCAGCGGCTTGCGTCGTGGCCCTTTGAAGGGGTTGTTCGAATCGTTGCCGGAGACACCCATCTCCCATTCGGCCTGCTCGTAGTAAGGTTCCAGGTCGTCGTAGCTGATTGGCCAGTCGGCCAGCGTGGAGCCTTCCGGAGCGCCGTATTGCGAAGCCATGCGAAAGTCCGTGGGGTGGTAGCGCCACGCCATGGCGCCATAGCTCAACGTACCGCCGCCCACACAAGCCGCGTTGTTCTGATACGCGGATTCCGAGGGCGCCACGATCGACTCCGTTCCATCGGGCGCGACAGCCACGCGGGGGTTGCCTTCATCCTCGGGACCGAAGGCGTTGCCCAGAGTGGAGTTCCGCTGATTGCGCAGGTCGTCTTTCCGGCAGTCCCACGGGGTATACCACTTGCCGCGTTCGAGCAGCACCGTGTGCCAGCCCGCGGCCGTGAGTTGGCGGGCGACCACGGGACCGGCGGCGCCCGCGCCCACGATAACGGCATCCACTAGAGGAAGCGGCATCAGCTTCGCCTTCTTGTCCTTGCGACTTCGTCCGCAATAACGTATTGCAGGCGGCCCCGTACGGGCGCGGGTGCCACACCAAGCATGCGCCAGCTCACGAACCCGGCATTGCCGCCATGCCGCGGATTGCCGTAAAAGCCTTGCAGGGTATGATCGAGCACCAAATCGAAGGCTCTGCGGTGTTCACCTTTTTCGAACCCGGCAAGCAGGGCGGTGCGCTGCTCAAAAGGTAAGGCCGCGAAACGCAGTCCGCGAGCGCGCTGCGACGCGGAATCGAGCGCCACAAGCACCGTAGCGTAGGTTTTCCGGTGGCGTTTATACTTCTTGGTAAGCTGCGTATCGATGAAACGAACCACGCATGCACCCTTGGCGCCGGAATCTGCATCTTCCGGGATGAGGCATTCGCACCAAGCTTCCAGCGTGGCGGCCTCATCTTCGGTCAGCGCGCGCCACGGCGACTGCGGCCGGCGCGAGCAAGCCGCCGTTCCTAGGGCGGCGGTGACCATAAAGGCGCGTCGGTTCATGACTACCCATATTATAGGTTAATCAGGTCCGATAATATTACACGTTCCTGCCCGAACGATCCTAGGCCGACTGAAAGCAAATAACTTGGTCTTGTCCTATCGGCGTGCATCAGCGTGATCTGCGGCTAAGTTTCCTTTTTCGCAACCCGCTAGACGGCTAGAGGTGGTCAGCGGTACGCGGCGGCCTGGATGGCGTACAGCTCCGAATACTGGCCGCCCTTGGCCATCAGCTCATCGTGCGTGCCAAACTCTACGAGCCGGGCCCCGTCGAGCACGACGATGAGATCCGCCATGCGGACCGTCGAGAAACGGTGGGAGACGAGGATCGTGATGCGGCCGCTGTGGCTCTCGCCTGAGCCGTGCGCCGCCGCGGCGTAACGCTCGAACAGCGCGTGTTCCGTCTCCGCGTCCAGCGCGGCGGTCGGTTCGTCGAGGACCAGCAGCAGCGGTTGCTCGCGCATGAATCCGCGCGCCAGCGCGAGCTTCTGCCACTGGCCGAACGATAGCTCGACTCCGGACGGCCACGTCGCACCGAGCTGCGTGTCAAGGCCCGATGTCAGACGGGCGACGACATCGGCGGCGCCGGCGCGATCGACAGCCGCGGCCACCGCGGGCTCATCGTCCAGCCGGGGGACATCGCCCAAGCCAACCGTGTGCCTCGCGCGGAATTCGAAGCGGAAAAAATCCTGGAAGGCGCCCGCCAAACGCGCCCGCCACTCAGCGGCCGGTACGCGCGCCAGCGGCGTGTCGTCTAACAGGATCGTGCCGGATGATGGTTCGTACATCTTCGCCAGCAGCTTGACCAGGGTGGTCTTGCCGGCGCCGTTCTCGCCGACGATCGCGATCACCGCACCCGCGGGCAGCGTCACTGACACATCGTCCAGAACCACTCGCGACGTTCCAGGATACGCGAACGACACGTGTTCGAGGCGGATGCCGCGGAGCAACGCGGCGGGAACTGGCAGATCGCCCGCCGCAGCGACGGAGGCGGCGTAGTCCTCTAGCCACGCGAGCCGCCGCGAGCCGTCCATCCAGAATCCGCGCAGGAATCCAATCTCGCCAACGGTGGCGCCGATGTATGCCGAGAGCCGCGCACCCGCTGCCAGCACCAGCAGCACCGAACTGGCCGGCGCGCCGAGACCGTACGACACGAAGACGACCGCACCGACATACGCGAAGCCGAATATCGCCCACGCTAGGGTGTGCCACAATGCCGAGCCCCATCGTGCGGCCGCCACCGGTCCGTACCAGCGCTCCCACGCCGCCCGGCGCTCTGTAACGAGGCGCTCTCCGATGCCGGTGACCCGCACTTCCTTCCCCGGCGGCGCGGTCGTGGCGATGGTGAACAAGTGACGCGCCAGCCGGTTGGATTGTGCCCCGCGTTCCTGAGCCAATCTTTCGACCGCGGGCCGCCACGTCGATGTCAACACGGTCGGGATAGCGAACACGATCAGCAGAATAAGCGCCGGGTGAATCGACGCCAGCAGGGCCATCGTCACGCCCAGCCGCAGGATCCACCCCAGCGTGGAAAACAGCGACGCGTACATGTGGTCGAGTACGAACACCTGATTGCGGAGCATGGATAGCCGATCGAGATACTCCGGGCGTTCCTGATGCGCGATCGTCGCGACAGTCGCCTGCAGTTGCGCGACGTGCGACTCCAGCGCGATCGTGACCTTGTCGCGGAAGCGGCGTTGCACGCGCGTGCTGACCGTGCGAAGAAACCACGTCGCGGCGGCCGACACGCCGAGGCCAATCGCGGCGCCTTTCACCATGCCGGGCCGATGCTCCAGGACGCCTTTGCCGAGTAACATCAGCCACAACGCCAGCAGCGCATCCGGCAGCGCGGCGAGCTGCGACAACAGGAAGGCCGCCACCATCAAGCGGGGCTCATGACGATACCCCAGCTTGCACAACCGCCACATGGACGACAGCGCGGGAGGCAGCGGGGCGATCGCCTCATCCATTCGATCCCGATCAGGAGAGGACGTCATAAGTCGCGACGTTGAACCGCGCCACCATCAAACGAGGCTCGTGACGATACCCCAGCTTGCACAACCGCCACATCGACGACAGCGCGGGAGGCAGCGGGGCAATCGCCTGATCCACCGGCCCCCGATCAGGAGAGGACGTCATAAGTCGCGCCCTCCTCCTCCGGGATGTTGAACCGCTGCGCCTGCAGATCGAACATCGTGCGATAGCGCCCGCCGAGCGCCATCAATTCGTCGTGCGTGCCCAGCTCGATCACCCGGCCGTGCTCCAGCACGCAGATCCGATCGGCATGGCGGACTGTCGAAAAGCGATGCGAGATCAGGATGGTCGTGCAATGCCGCGTCGCGGCGAGCAGGCGATCGAAGATCTCCGCTTCCCCGCGCACGTCGAGCTGCGCGGTCGGCTCGTCGAGCAGCACGACGCCGGCGCCGAGTTTGACGGCTGCCAGCGCGCGGGCGAGCGCGATGCGCTGCCATTGGCCGCCCGAAAGGTCGGTGCCGCCGCTGTACCCGCGGGCCAACACCGTGTCCAGTGCGGCCAGATTCGTGGCTCCTGCCGACTCGAGCGCGGCGCGCACAACATCGTCCGGCGCGCCTGCCGGCGCTACGTTGTCGCGCAGCGGCAGCTCCAGGCGCATGAAGTCCTGGAAGACTGCCGCGACGCGCGATCGCCACGACGCGAGATTGAACTCGCGAATGTCGACGCCGTCGATCTCAATGGCGCCCGACTGCGGATCGTACAACCGGCACAGCAACTTTGCGATGGTCGTCTTGCCGGCGCCGTTCTGTCCGACAATGGCCAGCGACGAGCCGGCGGGAATCGTGAGATCGAAGTGCTCCAGCACAGGCGCGCCGGCGCTGACCGGAGCCGACGCGCCCGCTGGATATGCGAACGTGATATCGCGGAGACGAATCTCGCGCGCAGGTGTCGCGTCCGCGGGTCGATCGCCGGAGCGCAGCCCGCCGGCCAGACGCATCGACGGCTCAAGCCGCAGCACTGCTGCGACGGGGGCAGCCGCTCCGTCGAGCGCCCAACTGAATCCGCCGAACGCGATCATCGACACGCCGACGGCGCACTGCACGTAGACCACAGCTTCTCCGAGACTGATGCGGCCATTGGCGGCGGCGCTCGCCAGGAACCAGAACACCAGGACGTTCGCGGAGACCACCAGGAGCAAACTCCAGATAACCGGACGCTCGCGCAGGCGTGTGGCGGCGTACTGTAGCTCGTGCAGGCGCGTGCGTCTGGCGATGAAGCGGTCAATCGTCCAGCCGGCGAGACCGAACAACCGCAGTTCCTTGCTGGCGGGCGGATCCACGGCCAGGCGGTAGGCGTAATCGGCATCCCGCTGTGCGCCGCGGACTTCCTCGGTTTGGCGGTCCCACCAGATGGCGCTCTCACGCAGCAGCCAGTGCGTGGCCAGCCAGGCGCCCGCGAGCACAACCGGCGCCCACCACGCGTATCGCGCGAGAATCACCGCGGATGCCACACCGCCGATCATCTCGACCATGCCGTTCGCGATGAAATCCAGCGAGATGGCGAGCGGCGGGCCGGTCATCCCAAGATCGAAGTCGCGCGCCACGGTGAGGTCGCTGGTGAGCGCCGGATCCTCCAGGTGCCCCACACCCGGCGGGCGCACGCAGTCCTCGGTGAGCCGGTCGTAGAGCCACGCGGCAGTGCGGTCGCCTAGGTTGGCGCCGACCGCCTGATGAATCGGGCTGAGCACCTGAAGCAGCACGAAGATCGCACCGGCAAACGCCAGCGGACCGGCCAGCGGATTGCCGTGTTGCACGGCGCCAACCAGCACGCCCATCGCGATCGCGAACGCCGCCGGCAATGTCCCTCTCAGCACGAGGGCCGTCCACCAAGCGGCGGCGAGGCCCGGGTCCGCCTTCGGCA
Source organism: Bryobacteraceae bacterium (assembly GCA_049514955.1). Taxonomy (GTDB): domain Bacteria; phylum Acidobacteriota; class Terriglobia; order Bryobacterales; family Bryobacteraceae; genus Bog-159. Next base: position 6,760 of record JBEKUO010000447.1, read on the forward strand.
GGACCCCGAAGAACTTCCATTCCTTGCGCTCGGTCAGTCGTGGGAGCACTATTGCATTCTGCCACAGAACCGGCGCGCAGCAGACTCCGCCGAACCGCTAGCCACCAGCCACTAATCACCGCCCACCAAAAATGTATTACTATGCCTCTGTATCCATGAAACCACTCGTAGCGATGCTGCTGGCCGCGGCATCGGCAACTCTGTATGCCCAAGCGCCCGGCCCCATCGCGCTTCGCGGCGCCCGCGTCGTCACCGTCAGTGGTCCGGTGCTGGAGAAAGGCACCGTGCTGCTGCGCAATGGCCTCATCGAGGCCGTCGGCGAGAATGTCGATTTACCGAAAGATGCCTGGGTCGTCGAAGGCCAGGGCGTCACCGTGTATCCAGGCTTGATCGATGCCCTGAGCACGGTAGGTTTGCCCGAGACTCCCGCGTCGCAGCCACAGGCAGGCCGCACGCCCGCCGCGCCCACGTTCGGCCCTCAAGGACCCGTTGAGCCGCTGGAACAAGGGCCCCAGTTCCGCCCCTCCACCACCACCTGGATTCGCGCGGCCGACCTGTTGAACCCGGCCGATACCCGTATCGAGGTGACCCGCAGCGCCGGCTTCACATCGGTGGCCGCATTTCCTTCGAGCGGCATCTTCGCGGGTGAAGGCGCGTTCCTCAACCTCTCCGGCGAAAAGCAAGGCCGCATGGTCGTAGCGTCGCCCGTCGGGCAGTACGCCACCTTGAGCTCGCGCGGCTTCGGCACATATCCGGGCTCGCTCATGGGCGTGATCGCCTATATACGGCAAGTGTCGCTCGATGCCGATCATTACCAGCTCGAAATGCAGGCATACGCCGGCCATCCGGCCGGGCACAAACGGCCGAATTACGATCGCGCCGTGGAAGGCCTGCTGGAATCGCCGCGCCTGCTGCTGCCCGCCGACAATGCCGTGCAGATCGACCGCATGCTGCATTTCGCCGCCGAACTGAAACGTCCGGCCGTATTGTACGGCGGCCACGCGGCGTATGCGGTCGCGGATAAAGTGGCGCAGTCCAAAACTCCGTTGCTGATCGATCTGAAGTGGCCCGAGCGCTCCAAAGATGCGGACCCGGACCAGCCGGACAGCATGCGCACGCTTGAATTGCGGGATCGCGCGCCCTCCGCGCCGGCCGCACTGGAAAAGGCCGGGGCGCGCTTCGCGTTCTACTCCGGTGGGGCGGCCGCCAAAGACATTCGCACGGCGGTGAAACGCGCCATCGACGCGGGGCTTCCGGAAGCCGCCGCGGTGCGCGCGCTCACCCTCAGCGCCGCCGAAATCTACGGCGTGGCGGACCGTGTAGGTTCCATCGAGCCCGGCAAAATCGCCAACCTGCTGGTCTTCAAGGGCAACTTGTTTGACGAGAAGACCAAGATCGAATACGTGTTCATCGATGGCGTAAAATATGAGCCCGCACCGGAAGCGCCGCCGGGCGAAAGAGGCGGGCGTCCGGAGCCGGGAGGTCTGCAATGAAACGCGTGGCGCACGCTTTAGCGTGCAGCGGCGAACTTCAGTTCGCCGGCTTGCTTGTAGTGTCGCTGTCACTCCCCCTGTTCGCCGGACCCGCCACCGTGATCCAGAACGCCACGGTCCTCACTGTCACAAAGGGAACCTTCCACGGCTCCATATTGATCCGCGACGGCAAGATCGTGGAGGCCGGCGAGAAAGTGCTGACGCCCGAAGGGGCCCGCGTCATCGACGCCAGCGGCCAATACGTGATGCCCGGCATCATCGACTGCCACTCGCACATCGCGGCCGACAGCATCAATGAAGGCGCGGTCGCCGTGTCGTCCATGGTAGGCATCGAGGATGTGCTGAATCCGGAAGATCCGGATATCTATCGCGCGCTGGCCGGCGGCGTCACGACCGCGAACATCCTGCACGGCAGCGCGAATCCCATCGGCGGCAAATGCATGGTGCTGAAGATGCGCTGGGGCAAAGACGCCCAGGGTATGATCTTCCAGGGCGCTCCGCCCAGCATCAAGTTCGCATTGGGCGAGAACGTCAAGCGCTCGGGATCGCCCAGCGGCGGATTCGGAGCTACGCCCGGCCTGCGTTATCCCGCCACACGCATGGGCGTCGAGGATGTCATCCGCGAAGCGTTCACCCGCGCGCGCGCCTATCAGAAGGAGTGGAGCGATTACCAAGCCAAGGTGGACCGGCACGAGTCCGCCGTCCCGCCCCGCCGCGATCTGCAATTGGAGCCTTTGGTGGAGGTGCTGGAAGGCAAGCGTTACGTGCATGCGCACTGTTATCGCGCGGATGAAATCCTGATGCTGTTGCGCGTGGCGGACGATTTTGGGTTCAAGATCCGCACGCTGCAACACGTGCTGGAAGGCTACAAGGTGGCCAAAGAAATCGCGGCGCATGGCACTGGCGCATCCACCTTCAGCGACTGGTGGGCGTACAAGGCAGAGGCGTACGACGCCATCCCCTATAACGCCGCGATGCTGGTGCGCGCCGGTGTCTTGACGTCGGTGAATTCCGATTCCGCCGAGCTGATGCGGCATCTGAATACGGAAGCCGCCAAGGCCATGAAATACGGCGGCCTCAACGAGACCGAAGCACTATCGTTGGTGACTATCAATCCCGCCAAACAAATGGGCATCGACCAGCACGTGGGATCGATCGAGCCGGGCAAGGACGCCGACCTGACCATTTTCGACAAGCATCCGCTTTCCAATTACGCCAAAGTCACGAAGGTGTTCATTGACGGCGATCTCTACTTCGACCGCGACAAAGATCTGGAAGAGCGTCCCGGTAAGGAGATCCGGAAGAAGGCGCTGGTCGACAAGCTGAAGGCGCAGGAAAAGAAGGAGAGAAAGAAGCCGGAACAATCGGAGAAGAAGGACGAAGACCCCGGGAGGCAGCAATGAGAAAGATCGCCCTTTGCCTGGCCTGTCTGCTGATAGTAGCGCCGTTGTACGCCGCCGCGGGCGATACCGTTCTGCTGCGCGGCGCCACCGTGCATCCGGTCTCCGGCCCGGAAATCTCGAACGGCTCGGTCCTGGTACGCGACGGCAAGATCGTCGAAGTCGGAGAGCACATTGTCCTGCCCCACGGCGTGCGCGTGATCGATCTGAAGGGTCTGCACGTTTATCCCGGCATGATCGACTCCGCTACCGAAATCGGGCTTTCGGAAATCGGCGCGGTGCGCGAGATGAACGATGTCAGCGATATCGGCTTCTTCAATCCGCAGTTGCGCGCGATCACCGCGGTGAATCCGTCCAGCGAACACATTCCGGTGACTCGCGCCAACGGCATCACCAGCGTGATCACCCTTCCGGGCGGAGGGATCGTCTCGGGCCAAGCAGTACTCATGCACTTGAACGGGTGGACTAACGAAGAGATGGTCGTGCGAGCGCCGGCCGCCATGCGCATGGAGTTTCCGCACGTGCAGGTCTCGCGTTTCAACTTTCCCGAGGCGCGCAACCGGACAACCTATGCGGAAGCGAAGAAGAAAGTAGACCAGCAGCTACAGGAGTTGAATGACTTCATGGAATCGGCCGAGCGCTACCGCCAGGCAAAAGCAGCCGCGGGCCCCGGGTTCGAAACTGACTTGAAGCTCGAAGCCATGCTGCCTGTGCTCGACGGCAAGCTGCCCATGCTGATTCGCGCGGAGAAGGAGAAAACCATCCGCGAGACCATCGCATTTGCGGACAAGTACAAACTGCACATGATCCTGGAACAGGGCGCGGAAGCCTGGAAAGTGGCCGGCGAGCTGAAGGCTCACAGTATTCCGGTGGTGCTGCCGCCCACATTGCGCCTGCCGGATGAAGAAGACGATCCGTATGATAAGTCGTTCAGTATACCGGGCGAGTTATGGAAGGCGGGTGTCAAGTTCGCTTTCGCGTCGTTCGGACCGGGCGCGGAGCAGAATCCGCGTAACCTTCCCTATGAAGCGGCCGCGGCCGTGGGCTTCGGCCTGCCCTATGAGGAAGCACTCAAGGCCGTGACGCTCAATGCCGCGCAGATTTGGGGCGCCGGCGGCGAGCTGGGCTCCATCGAAAAAGGTAAATGGGCGGACTTGATTGTCACTGACGGCGATCCGCTGGAGACCCGCACCGAAGTCAAGCAGGTGTTTATCAAAGGCGTATCGGTCGATCTGGATAACAAGCACCACCGGCTCTACGAAAAATATCTCACCCGCTAAGTGGGCAAGCCCGTGGCGCAGGCTCTCAGCCTGCCGCGCCGACACTCCTGTCGGCGCAGGCGAGCTTTGCTCGCCTACCTCGCCGCGCTGTCGCAGATAATAGTGACCGGCCCATCGTTCACT
>JBEKUO010000448.1:0-6295 GCA_049514955.1 Bryobacteraceae bacterium
AGCAGTCTATCTGCGGCCTGGCCGCCCGGGCTGCAGCGATGGCAAGACGAAATGGCAAGCCTGATCCCTTAAACGGCGCTGAAGAAATCACACCCATGGTACTGGCCGGGTTGGGCGTGACGGAGGCCAAGTTGCAGGCTACTCTCGCCTCGGACTGCAGGTGGTGGATCCGTAGCGTGTTTGCGGCAGGCGAGGACGAACTCGCCCTGAAATCGGCGGTTGAGATGTTGCGGTATGACTGGCATTACGCTGAGCGGCTTCAAGTCGCCGACGTACAGCTCATCGTTGCGCGGCTTTATTGGAGGCAGAAGAGATTCTTGAGTAGCTTTCTCGCCGCGAGCCGCGCGCTGCTGACGCGGCCCATTTTGGCTGCACATACCTTAAAGTCAACGCTGCGGCAGATTGTTAATAGAGGGATGCACATCCTGCACCCATGGGCTGGCCGTTCGTGAACCATGGCTACTCCGATGGTCTCAGTGGTGATGAGCGTCTTGAACGGAGAGCGCTTCTTGCGTGAGGCCGTCGAGAGTATTCTCGACCAAGGTTTTCGCGAGTTCGAGTTCATCATCGTTGATGACGGTTCGACCGACCGCTCCGCCTCGATACTTGACTGCTATCAGAGCCGCGATGCTCGCGTCAAGGTTTACCACCAGGGGCATGCAGGATTGATTCAGTCCTTGAATCGAGGCTGCCGGCTCGCGCAAGGCAAATACATTGCGCGGATGGATGCCGATGACGCCGCTAGTAAAGACCGCCTGATGTGGCAGGTCGACTTTATGGAGGCCCATCCGCAGATCGGCGTCCTCGGCGGTGCTGTCGAGTGGATCGATGCAACGGGCAAATCGTTGGGAACCTACCGTTACCCCGTAGAAGACCGCCAGATCAAAGCGCTTCTCCTCCATGGCTGTGCGCTGTGGCATCCGACTGTACTCCTCCGCAGAGAGGTCTTTGTTCGGACGGGCGGCTATCGAGCTGTGGTGGTTGACGCTGAGGACTACGACCTGTGGCTGAGAATAGCGGACCATTTCCAATTGGCTAACCTTGAGGCGGTAGTGCTCAAATATAGGATTCATCCATACCAGATATCCATGCGGCGGAGGGAGCAACAGACACGCAGCTTTCTCGCTGCGCAGGTAGCCGCAACGACGAGGAAAAATGGACTTCCGGACCCTCTGGGCACGGTGCAGGAAATCACGCCAGAAGCACTTGTTGCCTTGGGTGTTACCCTCGCCCAGCAGCGGAGTAGATTTGTTTCCGACTATTGGCAGTGGATCCGAAACATGTGCACGGCAGGCGAATATCCCACCGCACTCAAGGCCGCCCTCGAAATCTTGCGGTCGGGTTTCGAGGACATTGAACGAAGGCAACTAGCCGATCTGCACCTCACGGTCGCAAGGCTTTTGTGGAGAGAGGGGCGGCTCTTGAGCAGCCTGCTTTCGGCTGGTCGCGCGGTTGTGAATAGACCGGTCGTAGTGGGCCGCCCGCTGAAATTGTTGCTGCGGCGGCTTCGTGGAGCGTGATCGACGAGGCTGCTTTTGGGGGAACGTTGCAGATCAGTGTCATATTGTGCACTTATAATCGGTATCAGAGCCTGGCGAAAGCGCTGGACAGCGTTGCCGCCTCTTCGCTTTCCTCGCAAATCGAATGGGAAGTCCTGGTGGTGGACAACAATTCGAGCGACCAGACGCGCGAGGTGGTCGAGTCCGTCTGCAGCCGATACCCTGGCCGCTTCCGATATGTGTTTGAACTTCAGCAAGGAAAATCCCATGCCCTCAACGCCGGCATTCGAGAGGCCTCGGGCGATATTTTGGCATTCATGGATGATGACGTCGTCGTCGAGCCCACATGGCTCCGGAATCTAACCGCTGCCCTGGAGGACGTTAACTGGGCTGGCGCTGGCGGACGCATCCTCCTGGAACAAAGTTTCTCGCCACCTAGGTGGCTGTCACTGAATGGCAGGTACGGAATGGGTGGCATTCTGGCCCTGTTTGACCTGGGCGATGTGGCTCGCGAACTAGACCAGCCGCCCTACGGCACGAACATGGCTTTTCGAAGGAGTATTTTCGAGAAGTACGGTGGTTTTCGAATCGATTTGGGGCCGCGGCCCGGCAGCGAGATCCGCGGCGAGGATACCGAGTTCGGACGCCGCATCATGTTGGCTGGCGAGCGCCTCCGGTACGAACCATCTGCCGTCGTGCACCATGCTGTTCCCCAGAGCAGGCGCCAGAAGAAGTACTTCTTGAAATGGTGGTTTGACCTCGGCCGGTCGGCGATTCGCGAGGGCCCGCGACCCGATGTCTGGCACTTGGGCATCCCACGGACAATTGCAGGCAGCGTGCCCGTGATGCTGCGCTGGATGCTCGCATTGAATCCGCAACGCAGGTTCTATTGCAAGACCCGAATTTGGCTGGCAGCGGGTCAAATTGCGGAAGTCTACCGGCAACGGCGATTGGGTTTTGCCAAACCAACGAGCCTTGGAAATGCATGAACGTCACAGTCACCCAATGTACTACTTTCTAAACTAGCTTACTGGACTTGCCATCGTCGGCAGGCGGTAAACTAGGGAGACCGGAGGCGATATGGGAATGACGGGCGATTCTAGTTGAGATCACCGCCCTCCCGTTGTGTCTCATCGCCTAATTGCTGCCGATCCGGTCATACAACACTGTCGACTCATACGATAGTCCTTGACGAGTGTCAAACGTGCCGGAGCAATCACCCGAGGGATTAGTAAGCATAGCACTCTCAGTATGGTTTAGAGATGGCGCGGAGGCTCCGAGCGGGGCGATTTTCTGCTCATTTATGGTAAAATTCCCGCGGGATGCCGAAAAGGCCGCCGCAGGTTGCCGTTTTCGAATTCAAGAAAAAGGTTCCCCTTAGGACATCAAAGACGTGCCAAGACCTCATAGAAGGAACTACCCTGTCGGCCCGGTCGCTCTGCTTGCCGCCTTGGTTAGTGTGAACGCACTGCCGGCGGCGGGCCAGACGGCGATCGCGACATATCACTACGATAACAACCGAACCGGCTGGAATCAGAGCGAGACCGTTTTGACGCCGGCCAACGTAGGAAGTGCGTCGTTCGGTCTGCAGAAGAGCGTGGCGCTCAACGACCAGGTAGACGCGCAGCCGCTGGTGGTGCCGGGGGTGCAAATCACCGCCGGGTCGTATCAGGGCGCCCACGATGTAGTCTATGTGGCGACGGGAGGCAACACGGTGTATGCCATCGACACTCACAGCGGCACGGTGCTGCTCAGTCCGAACTTCGGTACACCAGTGTCTACTCCATTGGGGTGCACCAAAAATGGGTCGAATGTCGGGATCACCGCGACGCCGGTGATCGATCTCGCCAGCAACACCTTGTACGCGATGATGTACACGCAGGATCCGAGTGGGCCGGCCTACCGTCTCCACGCGCTCGATCTGGGCAACTTGACCGACAAGGTGAAGCCACGGGTCGTGACTGCCTCGCATACGCTGACCAATGGAACGACATTCAAATTCAATGCGAAATACCAGCGCCAGCGTCCCGGGCTGTTGCTCGCCAACGGCGCCATCTATGCCGCGTTCGGCAGCTTTTGCGACGTGGCAGTAAAAGTATCGCGGGGTTGGCTGCTGGGATGGACGGCGGGAACGCTAACGCCGTTTCCGGCGAACCAGCTCCTCGACCAGCAGGCCACCTCGCCGGACAGTTTCTTTCTCTCGTCGATCTGGATGTCGGGCTACGGACCGGCCGCCGACGATGCGGGCAACATCCTGTTCGTGACCGGGAATTCGGACCCTTCGGGGAACACCTACGACGGGGTCACAAACATCCAGGAGAGCGTGGTCAAGGTGTCGTCCGACCTGACGGCCGTGTTGGACCTGTTTACCCCGAGCGATCAGGCCCAACTGGATGCGGAAGACCAAGATTTCGGCTCCGGCGGAGTGCTGGTGCTGCCCGATCAGCCGGGATCCATTCCGCATCTGGCGGTGGCAGCCGGCAAGGTGGGAACGATGTTTCTGATGAATGAAGACGATCTGGGCGGATTCTCGCCCGAAAATAACAACGTGCTGGGCACCTACTCGATAGGGCAGTGCTGGTGTGGCCAGTCCTTCTTCGTGGCCCCCTCGGACGGAGCCGCACGGGTGGTGAGCAGCGGCGGCCGCAAGGTGGTGGTCTGGAGACTGCAGACCTTGCTCACGGCCAAGTTGCAGGTGGTTGCGGAATCTCCGGCGATAGGCGGTGTGCAGAGTCCGGGATTCTTCACCACGATTTCGTCTAACGGCACTAGCAATCCGATTATTTGGGCACTGTCGCGCGCGCAGAATGCAAGCAAGTCGCCGATTTTTCTGTTTGCGTTTAATCCGGAGTCGGGTGGAAGCGAAATGACCACGCTGTTTAAAGAACCTGCGGGCAACTGGCCGAATTTGGGCAGCAACTCGAACCTAGTTCCAGTAGTGGCAAACGGACAGGTCTTTGTCGCCAGCTACAAGCAGTTGCGGATCTTTGGGCTGACGGCGGCAGAGCCGAAGAAGTGAAGCGCTAAATTGTCCTTCGCGCGGCGCAAATAGCCACCGGCTATAATACTCCCCAAAATTAGGACCACGGAATAAGTTAAGATTTCGCGGCGTCGGACCCGAAAGGAGGTAGGGACGATGATGCGGAACCTGGAGAAGGAGAATTGCGCTTAAATGGTCGTCGTGAGCCGGAAATGGCGCCGGCCAGCGTGGCTGTCTTCGGACTGCCATGGTCGGCTCCCCGGCACGGCGAGATCGTGCAGGCGTATGCGCGCCGTGTTACCCCGATTCGCTTCATCCGACTCCTGGCGGGGGAGAGTAGACCAAAGGAACCAGCACCAGCTCGCCACTCCACCGAGATGGCGAGGTTCAGCCCGCTGAGCGTAAGAGCCGATTTCTTGGATAGTTCCAGGCCACAGTTGACGGTTCGTATCGATCCAGTGCAGCCAGAGCGAGCCCGCTAAGACTATGAACGTCACAGTCGTCTTGTGCACCTATAACCGTTGCGGGCGCTTGGCGAAGGCCTTGCAGAGCGTGGCAGCCTCAACGCTGCCCCTCTGGGTCGAATGGGAGGTCCTGGTGGTGGACAACAACTCGCACGACCAGACGCGCGAGGTTGTAGAGGACTTCTGCCGCCGTCACCCCGGCCGCTTCCGTTACCTGTTCGAGCCGCGAGAAGGGAAATCGCAAGCCCTTAACGCCGGGATTCGGGAGGGCAGGGGTGACGTCCTTGCCTTCCTGGATGACGACGTGACCGTTGAGCCCATGTGGCTGCAGAATCTGACAGCGGCTCTCCATAACAGTGAGTGGGCCGGCGCAGGCGGACGTATCATCCTCCAGTGGCCATCGTCCCTTCCCGGCTGGCTGTCGGTCGAGGGGCCGTACGCCCGCCATACCTTTCCCGGTTTCGACCAGGGTCGCGAGACTAAAGCGCTGATAGGGCCTCCTTTCGGCGCCAATATGGCTTTTCGAAAAGAGATGTTTGAAAAGTACGGCGGGTTTCGCACGGATCTGGGCCCAAGCCCGAGCCGTGAAATCCCCCGGCCTAGCGAAGACACCGAGTTCGGTCGGCGATTGATTGCCGCGGGAGAGCGCCTGCGCTACGAACCGTCGGCTGTTGTCTATCATCCGGTGCCGGAGGACCGGATCGACAAGCATGACTTCCTCGCCTGGTGGTTCGATAAAGGCCGCGCCGACGCACGGGAATTCGAGATCCGGCCATTGCGCTTACTTTGTCGGCTTGCGGCCTGGACGCTGCGGTGGATGGTGGCGGTCGATCCCCGGGTTCGCTTTTACCGCAAACTCGTCGTCTGGGAAAAAGCGGGGACAGTCGTGGAATGGTACCGCCAGTCGCGCGACGCAAAACACCCCAAAGCCCAATGGAGTGGTCAAGCCGGATGTGACCAAGGTCCGAGTTCTTATACCTCAGAACCGAAGCATGAGCAACCGACTCGAATCCTGGATTAGACTATGGTAGTCAAATCGGCTGCACGTGACGGACGAGCATCCCATCCAGGTCTCCGAAGGTCGGGCGTGCGCGAGCGCTGGCGCTGTATCGTTAACGTCCTGGAAGGCTTCATCCAACGACTGAAATCTGCCCGTCAAGCACCCGGGCGAAGGTCGCGATTTGCACACCCTGCCGAGGTGAAAGTACTTTCTGCCCGTACGAGTTTTCAACGGGTGCGCGACATAAAAGTGGAGAAGCTGGCGTTATGTGGGGCAGGCTGGCAGCCTGCGCGGCGGTTGGCTACCGCCGCTGTCTGGTGCAAACGCGGCAGGTGGCCGATTGACAATCGGC
>JBEKUO010000449.1:0-6285 GCA_049514955.1 Bryobacteraceae bacterium
CGCCGAGATTCGCGCAGTAATCGATGGGGTGCCCAAGAATCTGGCGACCTTTCTAGCGCCCGTTCTAGGCCGCTTTGGTGCCTGGCATGCTTTCGCAAGGCCGGCGTATTGGAAGTGGCGGGCGCAGGTGCAAACAGCCCTGTGTCCCGGAATCCGGTTCACGCGCGAGCGGATCGCCTCCGTCTGTACCAAATGCCGCCGCGTGATAGAGATCGAGCGATGGTTCGACGAGCAGAACTCAGTTATCACCCAATACGTCGCACCGGGGTTAATGGAGAGTGGTGCGGTTCTGGCAGGCATGGCCAAATCATTCACCATTGCTGGGCTTTTCAAGCGCAGTCTTGCCGCCGTTGGCAGGGAGGCGCCGGAGACGCTGTGCGTGGGCGCAGAGCTCAGGTGCGCCGTAAAGGAAATCCTTGGGTTGGTCTCCAGCCCGAATTTGCAGGCAGCGGTGCAGCGAGTTGATTCCGATTGGCCGGTTGGCTACATTCGGTCCGAGATGGCGAGCCGCACGCCGCTGCCCGAGATTGCACAGAAAGCGGCTTGCCTTCGGGGATTGATGTGCCGCGCGCGGGAGTGGGTATTGCTGGATCGCGCAGTTCAGCGCTGCAAATCGGGTGGGTTATGTGGCTTCCTAGAGAGCTTTGGGCCAGTAAGTGCGGCCGATGCTCCGCACATTTTCGAGCGGCGGTTTCTCAGGCTCTGGTTAAGCAGTGCCCTAGATCGGAGTCGAGTACTGGCGGGCTTCACGGAGGCCAAGGGCTCAGATCTGCTCGAAAAATACCGTGATCTTGATGGGCGTGTACGGCGCCTAGCCATTGCGCGGGCGCAGATGACCGCATCCTCGGCTTCCGCCCGAGTTCGGGCGGCGGAAGACGTGACCGAAGGCGCAAGCGAGGTCGGTATCCTAAGGCGCGAATTGCAGAAGCGAAAGCGGATCAAGCCGCTGCGGAAGCTGTTCGCCGAAATTCCTCACGTCCTGCAGGCGTTGAAGCCATGCCTGCTCATGAGCCCAATCTCCGTCTCCACGTTTCTAAAGCCTGACGTGTTTCACTTTGATCTTGTAGTGTTCGACGAGGCGTCCCAGTTACCCACGGCTGAAGCGGTACCCGCAGTGCTTCGGGCGTCACAGGTCGTAGTTGCTGGCGACCGGAACCAGTTGCCGCCAATGTCTTTCTTTGAGGCATCTCTCACGCCCGAAGAAGAAGATGAAGATAATGGCACCGAGGGCCAGACCCCGCTCGATTCGCTCCTCGACGAGTGCGTCGCAGTGGTCCCTGTATTCCAGGAATCCGATCTCCGTTGGCATTACCGTAGTAGAGACGAGCGGCTCATAAAGTTCTCTAACCATTTTTTCTACGAGAACAAACTCATCACATTCCCGGCCGCAAATAGTGCTGCTCGCGGACAGGGCGTCCGTCTAGTGAGCGTGCCTGACGGCATCTACGACCGGGGCCGAAGTCGTATGAACAGGCCCGAGGCGCGCTCGGTCGCGCGGTTGGCGATAGAGCACTTTGATCAACACCCGGACCGCTCACTGGGAATCGTGTCACTGAATCTCAGTCAGAAGGAGGCCATCGAGGACGCCATTGCCGAGGCGTTACTAGCACGGCCGGACCTCGCCCACTTCTTTGACCCAGGAAGCCGTTCGGAAGCCGTGTTCGTGAAATCTCTTGAGAATGTCCAAGGAGACGAGCGGGACACCATGATAATCAGCGTCGGGTACGGCAGAGATCATGCCGGTGGGATCAGTATGAATTTCGGTCCGATCAACATTGAAGGTGGGTGGCGCCGCTTGAACGTTCTTGTCACAAGGGCCAAATGGGAATGCATCCTGGTCGCGAGCCTCCGGTCACAGGACCTTTCGGGTGTGAACCCGAACAACCGGGGTGCGGTCTCGCTGCGCAACTTCCTGGAATTTGCGGAACGGAATGGCGAACTTCCGGTTGAGGCAGCGGTCCGGACGAACGCGGAGACGGATGAGTTCGAGGAAGCCGTGCGGGCTGCCCTGGTCGACCGCGGGCTGAAAGTGGACATGCAGGTCGGAGCCAGTCGTTATCGCATCGATTTGGCGATCCGCGATCCACGCGAAGAAAGGCGGTACCTTCTCGGGGTTGAGTGTGACGGTATCGCGTACCACAGCGCCAGGACCGCGCGAGACCGCGACTTGCTCCGCCAGTTGGTTCTCCAGCGTATGGGATGGCGCATCCATCGGGTCTGGTCGACGGAATGGTTTCACGAACGCGACCGGGCCATCGCCAGCATTCTCAGAAGCGTAGAGCAGGCGCAGAGGGAGCCTGTCGATCATCCCATATACGCGCCGCCCGTGGTTGATCCCGCACCCACGGCACCGAATCGATCCTCAGGCGGAGAAATACGTCGAGCGCCGGATATCCAGCGCAGGTACAAACCTGGCATTCCGTATACGCGCTTCCAGCCGCGTCATTGTCTGAACCGCGACTATCTGCTCGATGCCAATCAGTCAGCCATATTGGCGGAAACGATATCGGAGTTAGTGCGCGCCGAAGGGCCGATCCATCACGATTTGATTGTGGAGCGCCTCAAGGAATCACATGGCGTCGCCAGGGCCGGCTCGAACGTACAGTCCAACATTGAGCGTGCTCTGCGTTCGGCAGAGCAAAGCCGCCACATTACACGCGAGTCCGAGTCGCCCTTCTATTTCATGCCGGAGCACGATCTCGAATCCTTCCGGCTGCCTGCGGATTCCGCCAAGCGGCCAGTCGAGCAGATCGCGCCACGAGAGATCGCACTCGCGATTTTATATCTCGTTGAAGATCAGTTTGGGATATTCGAAGAATCTCTGCCGGCGGCCGTTGCACGGCTCTTTGGCATCGACCGATTGCGAGCCGAGGGCGCTGCGATGATCGAGTCCGCTATCGAAGGTCTGGTCGCTCGGTCCTTGCTCCGCCGCAGTGGAATGCAGGTACATCTAGCGTAGTCCGCCCCTTCATGGTGCCCCTTCGCTCTTCGTGTCTGCAGCCCGCCTTGGAGATAGGCGGCGATGGCGATGGCCTCCAAATCCGGATTTCCTGTGCATCTGCATCGAGCCGCACTTTGGCTCCACGTCCGCGCGCAAGGCGGACAATACCGCATCATGACGGAGCGCATCGCCTTGCATTGGCGGTAAGCATGTGGCGAATTCCGCTTTGACCTTCCTTCAATTCCCGGATATCAGCGCCCATCTGACGCTGCCCGTCGCGCAGGGCGCGCAGGTGTTCAAGGACAAGGTTATGCGGTTCTTCAGCCATGGACTCAAACTCTCGTGTTTTCAGACCACAGTAGCAGGGAATGGTTAACTTTCCGAGAAGAATTAAGGGCGCGAGCTTGAACGAGCGGCGGTATGGTGTTTCAGCGGGGGCTAAGACCCTGAGAATCAACGAATGTGTGATGTTGCGTGTGTCGAATCGTGCCGGATGCCGCCTGGATTCGAGGTTGTCAGTGCCATGGGTCGATCATGCTGGGCGTGGCTTGTCACAGATCATCGGCGGTGCCTGCCGGTAGCCGGCTGCCGAGTCTCTTTGTCCACAGGGTTTGAAGCAGCTCCTGCGCCGCGGGGCGTCGCGAGAGGCAATATGGAGTCAAATACGACGCGCATATTTACTGAGCAGCCTGTTTGGCAGTGACCCAGAGACGATTTAGATGCGCACCAATCCCGGCAGCGTTTCTCCCGGTTCGGCCGGCAGCTCCGAAGAATCGCCAGGGTAACCGCAGGTGCAGTCGTCACCATCATCGGTATCACCATCATCATCTACTGTGCTGCCATTTTCGGCTTCAGCAAATGATGGGGCAATCGGTATGATAGCTATCGCTCCCGTGAGCCGGTTGAAGCGGACAACTGCAGAGTCCGTCACTTCGATACGCCACAGACCGGGCCAAACCAGCAGGCCGATGGCGGCGACCAGAATCCACTTCGCCTTCATGTTGAAGTTCTCCTTTCACATCGCCGCGCAGGGGCGCGGGACCCTGCCGGGGATAAAGTACTCCGATCGTGCACCAGAAACTGGATACGCACAGCCCTTCTGCGGATCGATGGGCATCTGTACGAGACTGCCAGGAATGGCAAACGATCCTTCAAAGTAGATTGAATGCTTTTTATACAGTCTGGCGACGAATGCCGCCCAAACGGCGCCAGCGACGTTGCCACCGGTGAAACCTTCATCCATACGCAGTGCGCAACCGGAGTCGCAGGCGACGACCACAACTACGACGAGGCGAGGGTGCATGAGCACGGCCCAGTTCGAATTCGTCCCGGTCCCTGTTTTGCCACTCACTTGAGCTGAATCGGGCAGGCCGGCTACGCGCTTGCCGGAACGTAGTGTTGCGCCGGTTGTATCGATATCGCCGGTAACACTGCGGCTGGCCTGAAGGACAATCGCCGAGGCGAGCGGATCGAGTAGGTCTTCCGATTCCTGTTTCACGACTACATGCTCACCAGGCGAGCGCACTTCGCGAACAAATCTCGCTCGCGGGCGTCGGCCACCATTAACCAGCGCACCATACGCTTCGGCCACTGAAAGCGGCGCTGCTTCAGCTCCTTTCCCACCGCCGAGCAAAACAGGACCTTCCATCTTCGGCTGAATTTTGAAAGCGCGTGTGAGTATATTCAATGCCCGGGACAAGCCCAAACGCTTGCCGACTGACACGACGGCTTTATTTGAAGATCGTGCAATCGCTTCTCGAAGGACCAGGGGCCCGATGGAGTGATCGGCCGGTGACCAATCCCCAATCCAGCCATCATCAAGGTCGATACGAGTGGCCGCCGTGAATGGCTCACCGAAGTACGTCAAATTGGCAAGGGCCTCCGTGTAGATGGGAAGCTTCACAACGCTGCCGGGTTCGTAGACCTGAAGCGCACGATTCAAGCCTGACGTGCGATAGTCTGTTCCGCCAACCAGGGCGACGACGTCACCGGTAAACGGATCGAGCGCTACAATCGCACCGTCGAGGTGACGATCGGGCCCGGCCACTGGCTGCCATTGCGCGACGACCTCGGTCAGGGCTTCGCTGGCGGCGCGCTGGGCATCTGGATCAACCGTCAGTATTACGTCGCAACCTTCCGGTAAGTGACGGAGTTCCGAATGGCGGGCGCGAGCGGCATCAAGGAAGTATCCATAGAGTTCGCGCGAGTCCCCGATGTCCGGCGGCGGCGGCGGTATGATGACGGGCTCAGACGAAGCACGGCGGATCACCTCTTCGGAGTATCTGTCTGGCCACTCCTCAAGCATTCTGCGCAGCACACGGTTTCGGTAACGCTGCATCGTGGTCACATCCCCGGCGAAAGCTTCGAGCAATTGCTTGGGACGCGCGAAGAGGCCGGCAATGCTGGCCGATTCGGCGAGCGATAGCTCGCGCAAGCCCTTGCCGTAGGTATAGTAGGCGGCGGCCTTTACACCGACCAGAGCGAAATGGTCACGCCCCGCTCCAGAGTAAATGGAATTTGAATAAAGGAGAGCAATCTGCTCTTTGGTGAAGAGGCTTTCGAGTGCCATCGCTGCAAAGGCCTCATTCACCTTGCGCAGAATCGTGCGGTTACGCGACCGAATCACAACTTGTCGTGCTGTCTGTTGGGTCAGGGTGGATGCGCCTCTGCCTCTGATCAGCCGGGGCAGTAATGCATAGAAATCAATTCCAGCGTGGTGTTCGAACCGCTTATCCTCCGACGCAATAATCGCGTCCAACATGATCGAATTCCTCAGCTCATCATCAGTCGCACTGAACCGCCGCGCGCTGTCCGGGCCCGATGTCCAGAAGATCTCTTCGCGCAGAATGGACTCGGCAGATCCAGCCGGAGCCGCCACATAGCGAACGTTCGTGAGTGGGCCCCGCCCGAGCAGGTCCAAGTTCCGGACGTACTGTAATTCAAGTAGATAAAGGACCGCAAAGGCCAGTACGAACGTGGTGAACACCACCGCGATGTATTTCAACATGCGCTCATTCAGCATGGACCTCCTCCCGCTGGGCAGACCGAATCGGCGGCTCCATCAGCGTCCAAGTCACGCGTACACGCGCTCGATTCTTCGCAGGGCTTCGGTTGCTATTCCCGCGCTGTGCAGTCGGGGCCCTTCTCAGGCGGATCGCACCGTTCAGCAGCAGTGAAGCCGCGAAGATCAGGCTGGCAGGTATTGGTTGCCGAGCCTCCATCGAACAAATCACAACAAGTAGCCCAGCGGCTGCGAGAGCTGCAAGGGCATAAATCCAACCAATAAAAGACCTCAACATTCGTGCGCCTCCCTATTCTGTGATTGCGGGATTCGGTCTTCGGTG
>JBEKUO010000450.1:0-7531 GCA_049514955.1 Bryobacteraceae bacterium
TAAAGAAACCGCATGTGTGAGTCGCGGCGAGCGAGAAGCGTCCGTATCTCCGCGGCGTCCTCCTCGCGCAATGTGCGACCAGCCTGGATGTAGGATGGCAACGGACGCTGGTAGTATAGCGTGCCGTGCGACGGGGCGGTCTCCTGTGCAGGGCGATGCTTGGTATAGAAGTAAACCGCGATCGATTTGCGTGAGACCTCGCGGCCCAGCGGCGTCCGGATGCGGAGGAATCCGTGCCACGACGATTCGGTCGTCTCAAAAATCACCGCGCGATTGGCCAGTGGCAGGACGGTCGCTCGCTGTTCGCCGCTCTCCGCCCACGGCTCTCGCAGTAACTCCAGACAGCCGCCCCAGGCTCCTTCCCATTCCGGATTCAGAAAAACGATTAGATTGAGACGGCGGTGAAGCGGTTTGTGTGGGTGATAGTTGAAGTCCACGTGCGGGTCGAGTTCCTGGCCGTCCAGGTTTTCGTGCGTTCCTCCACCCACATATTCCGGATCGTAGAGCAAGCCCGTTATGCCCGTGATGCGGCTGAGGAGGGACAGGAATTCGCGGTCCCGCATCAGTCCGTCAAATCGTGCGTAGGCCGGTCCCAGCCGCGCGATCCTGGCGTTGACGGCTTTGCGCCCGAGCTCGCCGCGTTCGTTCTTCGCAAGGCGCGTGTCGAAGGCCGGAAACTCCGCGATCAGTTCCTGGCAGAACCGCGGATCCAGAAACTGCTCCACCACCACGTGCCGGAACGGCTGCGCGCACTTGAACTGGCGCTCGAAATCTTCGACGCCCTCGCGGACGCCCGGATGGAGCAAGGAAACCACCTTCATAGTTTAGCCGCCCCCGCGGGGTACTTTGCGCCGTGCCGTGTATAGTCGATGGCCTGTCGTCGATATACAGTATGCTATCCCTATGGACGCGTGGCGCTGGATCGCGGAACGCAAGATCGAGGAAGCCATGGCGGAGGGGGCTTTCACCAATCTTTCGGGCGCCGGCGCGCCGCTCTGTCTCGACGAAGACCCTTTCGTAGATACGTCTCTGCGTATGGCGCACCGGCTGCTCAAGAACAACGGATTCGCGCCGGCGTGGATCGAAGAGGGTAAGGACATCGATCGGGACCTGGAAACGCTGCGCGCCGATCTGCGCCGCGCGGCCGGGACGGGCGATCCGGAGCGCTTCCGCGAACGGGTGCATGCGCTGAACCGGCGCATCGTCGGCTTCAACTTGAAAGCGCCGGCGGCGGTTTGTCATAAGCTACCCGTTGATGCGGAAGGCGAGATCGCCCGCGGAGACCGGCGATGACGGCGCTGATCACCGGCGCATCCGGCGGTATCGGCGAAGAACTCGCGCGCATCTTCGCCGCGCACAAGCACGACCTGGTGCTAGTGGCGCGCAGCGAAGACAAGCTGAAATCGCTGGCCGACGAATTGTCGCGCGCGCACGGCATACACTCGCGTTTGCTGGCGGCCGATCTGACCGATCCAACCGTGCCGCCGAGGCTCTTCCAAGCGCTTCATGGACAGGGCGTCGCCATCGATGTGCTGGTGAACAACGCCGGCTTCGGAGCGCGCGGCGCGTTCGCGGAGATCGATTACGCAGTCGAGGCGCGCATGATCCAGTTGAACGTCGCCGCTTTGACGCATCTGACCCGGCTGTTTCTGCCGGAGATGATCGCACGGCGCAGCGGCAGGATCCTGAACGTGGCATCCACCGCGGCATACGTCCCCGGTCCGTTCATGGCGGTGTACTACGCCTCCAAAGCCTTCGTGCTTTCGTTCTCCGAGGCGCTGGCCGAGGAACTGCGGGGAACCGGCGTTACGGTAACCGCGTTGGTTCCGGGGCCCACTCAAACGAACTTCGCTTCAACCGCGGGCAACCAGGACTCGGTCCTGTTCCGCACCGGTTCGGTGATGAAGGCGCGCACCGTCGCGCAAGTTGGATACGACGGCCTGATGGCAGGCAAGTGTGTCGCGATCGCCGGCTTCAGCAACAAGCTGACGGTGCTTTCGACGCGGCTGGCCCCGCGCACGACGCTCGCCAAGATCGCGCGGAAGCTGAATAGCTGATCGGTGGCGCAAGCTTCAGCTTGCCGAACTTGCACCTTGAGGGCGCTCGCGGGTGCGGGTCCCGCTTGCTAACGCGCGCGGCTCCGATGGCTCACGCGCTGCTGTCCCGCGCTTGGCAGGCGAAAGCGCCTGCCCCACCTCGCGCCTATCATGCACCGAACCCGCTCCGCGCAGGCGGATCGACCCACGCGTTCAACTTTTCCGAACTGGTGATCCGCATACTCGCCGTGTCCCACTCGATCCGTTCGCCCGGAAATCGCTGCGCGATGCAGCCGAGCAAGAAAGCCTCTGTTACCGGACTCTGTATCTCGAAGTTCGCGAGCGGCGCAGGCGCTCCGCCTTTGCACGCCGCCACAAACTGGTCGATGGCCACATCTCGCGGACGCTCCCCACGCGGCTGCCGCGGCGGCGGCTGGTATTTCTTGGACTCCGGATAAACGCGCGGGCCGTTCCCGTTAAATCCGGCAACGATCATCCCCTTGTCGCCGACGTACATGATACCTTCGTTATCCTCGCCGGCCTGGAAGAAGTGCTGGTCCTCCGGACGCAAGCCGGCCGGCCGCTTGGGGCGCAGACCGCCGTCGTACCACGACATGCGCACGGCGGGCCGGTCACCGGTGGCCGGAAAGTCCAGGTGCACGATGGAAGCCTTCGGGAAAGTTTCGTCGTAAGATTCGCTGGAGCAGGACTCCACCCCCACCGGCGGCGTGAGACCCAGAATCTTGAACACACCGGCGAAGCTGTAGCAGCCCATATCGCCGAACGAGCCACAGCCGAAATCGTACCAACCGCGCCAGACGAACGGCAGATACGCGTGATTAAACGGACGCTCCGGAGCGGGCCCCAGCCACAGGTTCCAGTCCAGCCCTTCCGGGACTGGCTGCGCCTCTTTGGGCCGGTCGACGCCTTGCGGCCAGAACGGCCGGCTCGACCAGTTGTGCACCTCGCGCACATGCCCGATCGCGCCATCGGCCAGCCATTCCATGATCAGCCGCGTCGGCTCGCTCGACGGATTGTTGACCGGCAGCGACGTCGCCACTTTCATTTCGCGCGCCATCTGCGCCATGCGCCGCGCATCGCCGATGGTGTGCGTCATCGGCTTCTGACACAGCACGTGCTTGTGCCGCCGCATGGCCGCCAGCGAGATCGGCGCGTGCCAGTGGTCGGGTGTCGCCACGTAGACCGCGTCCACGTCTTTTTCCTTCTCCAGCAACTCGCGATAATCGTTGTACGCCGCGCAACCCTTGTCGGACGATCCCGATTTCTTTCGCGCGCCGTAATAAGCTTCGATCAGGCGCTTGGCCGGCTCGCGTCCGCCCATGCCGAGGCTCGTTCGGAACTCGTGCGTGAGTTGCACCTCGCCGGGCGATGCCAGATCCTCGCCCCAGCTTTCATAGCCCGCACCGAGCAACTTGCGCGCCGACTTCAGCAGGTCGTTCGAACCGTATTCCACGTAGTCTTTGCTATAGCGGTTGCAGTCGCACACCGCCACCACCTGCAAGTCGGGACGCGCCAGAAGCTCCATCGTGACCGCCTGGCCCTGCCGGCCCAAGCCGATGCTCGCGAGCGTGATCCGGTCGCTCGGCGGAACAAATGGAGCGCCCAGTACGTGACGCGGAACGATCATAAATGTCGCCGCCGCGCCGGCGAACGCGCGACGTGAAAGCTGACGATTATCCGAGCTGTCCATGGTGACCTCCTGTGCGGCGAAACAAGGGACAGAGCCGCACGAGAATCATTATAGTCCCGGTAGGCGAGAAAGGCTCGCCAACATCGACCGAAGCCGTCGATGTCACGACACGGCGACGCGGCGACACGGCGACGCGGGCCTTCTAGACAGATTTGCAGCGCGCCGCGAGCAAGCCTGTAGCCTTCGTGATGTCGATGTCGGCGAGGAGCAACCCTTCTTTACCGTATGGCTGGTAGCAAAGCAGCGTCCCGTCGGGACGCACCACCGCCGAAGTGGTCGGCGACCCGGCGCTTGCACAGTTTACCGTTGCGAAATAGCAGGTGTTCTCCGCGGCACGGCACAAGACCGCTTTCTCATGGAATGTGTTTGCAGGATCGGCGAAGGTCGAGGGCACATAACTGCCCGGTTCGGCTTCGTGGAAATGCGGGTGGAATACGATGTGTGCGCCGCGCCGCACGGCCCAGCGGACCGTTTCAGGATAGCGCCAGCCCTCATGGCAGATCGCGATACCAAATGTCAGCGACCCGGTTTGAAAAACCCGCCGCCCCGAACCGAACGAATAGGTGCCTTCCTCGGAAGGGTCGATTTGGACTTTGTCCTGGAAACCGGCGATCGTTCCATCGCGACTGACGACCAGTGCGGTAGCTAACAAGGCGTTATCGACGACCCGTTCGGTGCCGAGAACAACTGCGAGACTCGCCTTAGCAGCGGCCGCGGCAATGACGGACCACGCGCGCTCGAGGAACGCGGGATCAGGGGGCGGCACCGCCTTGCCCATTCCCCGGTAGCCGGGAATGTAGCATTCCGGAAAGCAGACGATGTCAGCGCGCTCGATGGACGCTTGCGCGATGGCGTGTTCGGCTAACGCGACCGACTCCTCGGGAGTCGCCGGGAACCGGATGTTGGCGAGTGCGATTCGAAATGTGTTCATCGGCATCCCAATTTTATCGCTTACGCGATTCCCAAATCCCCACTGGGCCATATCCTGCAAGCGGTGTCGATGCTCCTGCGGACCCACGTATCGTAGGAGGCCAGAACTGGGACCTTTCTCCCTATGTAGAAGGCTGTTGCTCGCGACGAATCACGTCCGTCGCTTTGATGTCCTTGCCGGCGCGGTTCCGCCGCAAGATCTAACTGATCTTCACCACATCGCCGCGTCCGATTGAGCGTAGCGCGGAGATCGCCGCGGGCACAAGCAGTTCCAAATCGCGTAGCCGGTTCGTTGGGCCACACAGAATTACCAAAGCAATTCTCCGTCCGGCGAGGTTCTGTGTATCGGGAATACTCTGATCGACCGTAATGAGAATATCGAAGCCGGCGGCTTCGGCTGCCTCCAGGAGATCGCCATTCTTCAGTCCGGCAAGACCGGCGAAGCGGGCCGTTTCACAATCGTGACCTGGAAACAGAAGCCGTAGGCGCTCATCCACGCACTCGTCGAAAAGAAGCCGCATCAGCCGCGTGCCAGTAACAGTTGCTTGGCGTCTTCCAGCGCTTCCAAGGCCATGGCGCGCGGAACTGTCGGGAATCCTTCCAAAAACTCTTCCAGGGAGTCGCCTCCCTCCAAGTAATCGAACAGAGTCTGGACTGGCACTCGCGTGCCTCGAAACACCGGAACACCATGCATCGTCTCCGGATCTCGTGTAATGGCTTGCGTCACGTTTCTATTTTCTCACGGCCGGGCAGATGGCGTTCAACCGCAACTACGTCAGTCCGAGCCCAACGCCTGCATCACGCCGACGCGCGGCGCGGCCGTCCTCGGTTTTCGCAGACCGCGCAGGTGCCTTTCCGGCTTGGCAGGGTCCACGCCCGCCCATGCGAATTTCGCCACCTCGCAGGGCGCGGGGAGCCTGCCTGGAAACCGCGAGGCGCTGCCTTAGTCAGGCATGTACCTGAGGCTTTTCGTCTTCTTGTAACCGGCGGGTACGGCGAAGAGCAACCGGTCGACGGCGCCGGCCACGAACCCCGAAAATGCCGTTTCATTGACTCTGATGTACGTCAGGTCGGCGGGAATCATCACCTGCGGGTCGGGACCTCCGGGAAATCGTGGAAGAAAAAGTTTCTCCCCGAGTCTTTCGGAACCCGGGAGCGGTCTGGATTCGACGACATAGAGAACAGGGTAGCCGGGCAGCCCCGATGCCGCCCGGGCCATCACTCCGAAAGCCGATGTGTCGCCGGGTAAAGAAGTGATAGGCATTCCGGGAAACGCCAGGCTACATTCGCGGGACCACCTGGCCTGGAAGGCCGCGAGCTCGTCCGACGGAGACTTTGGCACTATCCACTAAATCGAACTACCGCCGACTCGGCGCCAGGCCACGCCTGTCGTGATCAGGTGGTAGTCTTCGACTCGGCGCCAGCCCACGGGGAGCGCGATCAGGCGGTATTCTTCGGCGGTTTGACCTTCGATCTGTTTCGTTTGGCCTGTTTTTTGAATGGCGGCCTCGTATTGGGGAGCCTGCCAGGAAGCCCAGTTGCGGAACAGCGCCGAAACTCGCTTCTGAGCTTCGTCCAGGCCTTCGATGCTATACGAGTAAATAGTCGAGTCGTCCTTCCCGATCCGCACCAGCCGGCCTTCCTGCAGAACAATCTTGAAGGTTTCCGGCCGGGCACTCTCGAGAGGCGGCGCGTACATGTTCACAGGAATATCGAATACCGGAGGGTCGAGCGAGGGCACCCGCGAGGGCAGAAACAATAAGCTATCGAAACTTCCTGTCCTCACGGTTTGGTCGTATGTCACGCCGGCGAACAGCGGCAGCGTGATGGCGAAAGCCAGGGCGAGTATAGCACTCCGCCGCAGGGCAGGCGTCCGAGCTAAAGCAGGGCAGGGACGGCTTCGGTATGGCTCCGGGGTCAAATACGAAGCGGTTTCCATTTCCAACCTCTTAGCTGCCATCCATAATTATACCTGCAACCACGATTGCGGATCTGGTTATCTGGAATCGTCGTTTCAGTCTGGCTTATTACTAGAAATGACGCGTCACATCGCCGTACCCGCTGGCGCTCGTGCATACGTCGAAAAGGAGCCGCATCAGCCGCGCGCCGGTAACAGTTGCTTGGCGTCTGCCAGCGCCTCCAAGGCCATGGCGTACAGCCGCAACTACTTCAGTCCGAGCGCAACGCCTGCATCACGTCGACGCGCGCGGCGCGGGCGGCCGGCCACACCGACGCGACCACCGCGGCTGCCAGCAGCACGGCCGCAGATGCGGCCACCGGTACGGCGCCGGGCATCTTCATATCCAGGAAGTAGCTGCTGGCAAGACGCGCCAGCACGTACCCGCAGGCCGCGCCTGCCGCGACGCCCGCCGCCGCCATCACCGCACCTTGGGCGATGACATCCGCCAGCAGATGCCGCGGCTGAGCTCCCAGCGCCAGCCGAATGCCGAACTCGCGCGTCCTCCCGCTGACGGAGAAGGCCAGCACGCCTCCCACGCCGACAATCGCAATCGCCAGGGCGACCGCCGCGAATCCGCCAAATACCAGCGCGTTCAAGCGATCCGGCGTCAGTACTTCCGCGCGCACGTCATCGAGCGTCGCGGCGTGCTCCACCGGTTGGTCCGCGGACATCGCGCGAATTAAGCGCGTGATGGGCGACACCAGCGTGTACGGATTTATGCTGGCGTGAACGAACAGACGGCCAACCCAAAGCTCCTGCTGCCCCAGGGGATTGTATATGGTGAGGGCCGGACCCGGCACCACATTCTCGTCGTCCACATCGGCCACCACGCCGACGATACGCCGGGGCGCCGTGCTGACGTTGGCGAATTTCATCACGGGATCGGTCCACATG
>JBEKUO010000451.1:0-6264 GCA_049514955.1 Bryobacteraceae bacterium
GGATGGGCTACCGGCGGCTTACGGGTTTGCGCCACTGGTGGTGTGGATGCTGAACTTGGCGTCGGCCTCGTCGAACTCAACCAGACCCGCTCAGTAAAGGAGTTCGCTCTCGGGACGTTTCCAGGCAACTCGCCACCGCCCTGCAGCGGCTGCAGGAGGTGAACATCGAGCGTGCAGGACATCTCGCGTTTTCGCGCAGTGGGTTGATTTTCGACGGTCCGCGCATCTATCTATTGAAACCCGCTCTTCGTGGGGAGTGGACCCGAACGGCTGCGCTCAACGATGCCGTTGAACTGAGCGCCCACATCGCTGGGGCGCGGCGGTGGGCGAAGACAGGATGAGACACGACGCCGCAGAATGGGTTCCCTTGTTCCCCGAGGGAGAGGTTCCCTTCATTCTTGCCGCCGTCCTGCGGAGCGGCGCCCGGCTAAAGAAATTGCACGCCGCTGAGCATGAAAACGACCTCAGCGATCGTCTGCGCGCCTTGCTCGACCGCGATTCAGGTCTGAGGGCACGCCCCATCGAATTGTTCCGCGAGGTGCCCCTATACGACCGAAAACGGATGCGCCAAAAACAGCTAGGCCGATCCGATCTGATGTTTCTCTATTCAACTGGAATAAGAAAACCATGGCCCTCTTTCGTGATTGAGGCGAAATGGCTCCACGTCACTTTTGGATCCGGTTTTAAGTCGCTCGTTTCGGATTACGTGACCGGGCACCAGGGAATGATGTGTTTCATTGAGGAGCGTTACGCACGTGGCCTTGAAAGTGGTGGGATGCTGGGTTACGTGTTCGACGGCGAAAATCGACAGGGCACGTTCTTCTGTTGCTGAGTCCATTGCGTCAAATCACGGAGAACCACAATGCTCGCGAACGCCTCCTTTCGGACCTTCGTCTGTTTTAAATAACGACCCCAGAGTCAGCGAGTCTGCCCATTCACTCGCGGACCGTGTATTCAAAATCCATCATCTTTTCTTAGCCGTGTGACTTCCCGGAGATGACGCCACTCCGGAACCAGATTTCGAGGTGTGATTCGGTGATATTTGGGCCGTGGTACCGCTTGGCGGGAGGCGTCCAGGCCCAGTGCCGCTCGCGGTCCTAGGTGTTCTGGGGGACTACGCCGTTGAGTCCTCTTCATGGATCGGTAACGTCAACCCTCGCCACTCTACTCCTCATGGATCACCTCCACCGGATTCAACCGCGCCGCCACCCGCGCGGGATACAGCGCGGCCAGCACGGTGGCGCACCAGACTGCCAGAACAGCGCCTGCCAACAGCGCGGTCGGCGGGTGAAACTGGATCGTCCAGCCGAAGCTCTGCTTGTTGACGACGTAGATCAGGAGCAGCGACAGCACCCACCCCAGGGCGAGGCCCAGCAGATTCGCGAGCAGACCCAGGAAGCCGGCCTCCAGCAGGATCATGCGGCGGATCTGTTGGGCGGATGCGCCCAGGTAGCGCAGCAGGCCGAGCTCGCGGCGACGGTCGAGCACCAGGGCCAGCAGCGAATTGGCCGCGCCCAGCATGGCGACTACGATGGCTACGGCTTCGAGCGCATACGTGATGGCGAACGTGCGGTCGAAGATGTCCAGCGCGTTGCGGCGCAGGGCCTGGTTCGGCGCGATCACTATACGGTAAGCTGCCGTGCGTTTCTGGATTTCACGCTGGACCGTAGCGGGGTCCGTGCCAGGCCGAAGATAGATCGCGATGTTCGTCGGTGGCTGGCCGGGGAGGTACTTCAGCAGCGTGCCGCGATCGAGGATCACGAAGCCCTGGTTGCTGGAGTATTCGTAATAAACGCCGGCGACCGTCAGGGGCAGCGAGCGTTCCGCGAGCGGGATGACGATGCGGTCGCCCTGCCGTATACCGTGCTTGTTGGCGAAGGGCTCGCTGACGATGGCGCGATCCTGGCCGGGGAGCGAGCGCAGAATGGCGTCGCGATCCTGACCGGGGAGAAACCGCAGCCTGCCGGACCGCCGCACGATGTCGAGATTGCCGCCGCCAAGCGTGGCGCGCTCGCCGTGGTAGCGGAATTCGAGCGCGTGAAAGACATCCACCGCCTCCACGCCCGGCACGGCGGCGACGATCGGCGCGAGATCGCGCGACAATGCCGGGAATTGGTCCGCGCCGGTTCGCCCGGCGGGGCGTATGTAGAGATCGGCGCGTAATTGCGTATCCAGCCAGACCAGCACAGTCTCGCGGAAACTGCCGACCAGGATGCCGACGCTGGCCATCATGGCGATGGCGGTGGCGAGCGCACCCACAATCACCGAGGTGCGCGCCAGCGAAGCGGCCAGGCTGCGTCCGGCAAACATACCTTCCACGCCGAAGAGGCGGCGTACCGTGTGGCGCGTCAAGCGGTTCACCGCCAGCACCACGGCGGGGGCGGCCAGGCCTGCGGCGCCGATGGCGAGCAGAACGCTGGCATACCCGCCGATGGGTTGGCCGCCGAGAGGATGCGCCTCCGAGGCGGCCGCGGCCAATGCAGCCAGCACGGCACCCCAGCTTAGATCGCGCTTCCAGCGCAGCCTTTTGTGATGCTCATGCGCGCCACGCGCCATAGCCTCGGTGGGCGGCACGTGCATGGCCTCGCGCGCAGGCGCCAACGCGGAAAGCAACGCGACCGCGGTTCCCGCCAGCAAGCCGAGCAGCGCTTCCCCAACGCCGAGCGCAACCGGCGCGGGACGGCTGCTGGTGTAAAGCGAGTTCACCGTTTCAGCGATCAGGCCGACGGCGCCCTCCGCCAGCACGCGGCCGAGCGCCAGGCCCGCCAGCGATCCTACCAGCCCGAGCACCACAGCTTCCGTCAGGAACATCCACAGGATCGCGGCCCGGCCGGCGCCCAGCGCGCGCAGAATGCCGATTTCAGCGCGCCGCCGCACAACGCTGACCGCGATGGTGTTGTAGATCAGGAACGCGCCCACGACCAGCGAAATGTAGCTGAGCATCCGCAGGTTCCAGCGGAAGGCGCGCAGCATGCGCTGGTTCTCGTCGCTGCGCGTGCCCGGTTTCTCGAGGCTGTACGAGGGCGGCAGCACGGCCCGGATCGCGCGCTCGGCGCGGGCGAACTCTTCGCGCGGCGCCAGCGTAATGTCGATGTGGTCCAGCCTGCCGAAGCGGTTCAAGGCTTTCTGCGCTTCGGCGATGTCCAGCACCAGGAATTCGGAATCGGTGGAATCGGCGAGCGCGGCGATGGTGTACGTTTGCCGGGTGTCGTTCAGGGTGATGGCGAGTTTGCCGTTCGGGCGCAAATGGAGCCGGCGCGCCAGGGGCCGCGACATCAGAATCCCGGAACGCCCGAGCAGATCCACGCCATATAGCGGCACGTTGCCTATGCCATCGATGGTGGCCAAGTCTTCGATCACCGGTGAGAAGCGCGCATTCAGCGGCAGGGATACCAGGCGCGCCATACACGATTCGTCGATGCCACCGTTGGCCCCGATTTCCAGGTCGGTCGTGCCCACCACGGTCGCGAGCGACGAGCGGAACGATCCGGTGGCGGCATCGCCCGCCAGGTCGATGGCTACCACTACCGCGACTCCCAAGGCCACCGAGAGCACCGTCAACGCGGTACGCAGCGCATCGCGGCGGAGCGGTCGCAGCATGAGAATGCGGAGGAGTCGCATCGGCTCAGGAAGGCTCGATCGATTCGATGCGGCCGTCCCGCAGACGCACGCGTCTTTCTGCGATGGCCGCGGCCTCGGGGCTGTGCGTAGCTAGCAGGACCGTGGCTCCGAAACGGGCGGCAGCCTGCTGGAGCAGACGCAGCACCTGTTCTCCGCTGGCGGTATCCAGGTTGCCGGTAGGCTCATCCGCCAGGAGCAGGTCCGGCGAATGCACCAGGGCGCGGGCGATGGCTACGCGCTGCATCTGCCCGCCGGAGAGCTGATAGGGCATCGCATGCGCCTTGTCTTCCAGTTCGACCCAGCGCAGGCGCTCCAGCGCGGGCTCGCGTGTGCGCCGCGCGCCGCTCAGTAGCAGGGGCACCTCCACGTTTTCGAGCACGGAGAGCGCCGGGAGCAATTGGAAGAACTGGAAAACGAAGCCGATGCGGCGGCGGCGTACCAGGGTGAGTTCGGCCTCGCTCAGGCGAGCGGTGGACTGGGCGTCCAGCAGGACTTCGCCCGCGGTTGGAAAATCCATGGCGCCCGCCAGATTCAATAGCGTGGTCTTGCCGCAGCCGCTGCGCCCCACCAACGCCGTGATGCTGCCGGGCGCGAGCGCGAGCGAAATCTCGTGCAGGACGGGGAGCGGCTGTCCGTTATCGCGATATGTCTTGGAGACCCGGCGGAGCTCCAGGCGGGGAACAGGCGTCAATCTTCATCCATTATACGGGCGTGCACAAAAACAGCCCGGCGCGTCAAAAATCAATTTACATTGAAAATGTTTTGATGTATAGTGTTATTGCTCTGGCCAAAAATCCGTGCGAGGAAATGTACGCTACCGTTGCCGTTACGTTGAATCGCGATGAAATGGAACGCAGGCGCCTGGAAGCCGCGCAGGACCTGCTAAAGGGGATCACACAAGCCCGGGTCGCCCGGAAATTCGGGGTGAGCCGGACCACTGCTTCCCGCTGGTATCGAGCCCTGGATGGCGAAAGCCTGGAGCGTCTGCGCAAGCGCAAAGCGCCGGGACGTCCGAGCCGGTTGTCGTCCAGCCAACGTGCGGAGATCGCGGAGATGTTCGCCGCGGGCCCCCGAGCTTTTGGCTTCGAAACGGACCGCTGGACCACCGCCCGCCTGGCACAGGCGATTGAGACGCGCTTCGGCATCCACTACGATCCGGACCACGTCGGCCGCCTGATGCACCGTCTGGGGCTACGCCGCAAGCCGGCGCCACCGCCGCAGGATGCGCAGCCGCTCCAGCCGGTCGCGGCGCCTGTCGCGGTTGAAATGCGTTTGTAGCGATCTGCCCCGGGGCGGGCCGGGGAACTCCACAATCAGGAACGCGAGATTCTGCGCGCGCGGAGGAACGAGGATATACCGTACCCGCCCAGCAGGCACACGCCGAAGGCCAGCAAGACCAGCCGCAGTATCGCGGCGACACTGCCGTCGAACTGGCGGACGGCGCGGAAACCGGAGAAAACAAAGACGATGGCCATGGACACGAATACAAATCCAATGATCTCGTGCCATAGTGTGCGGGCCGGCTTTAGAACCGCTGGGACCACAAACCCGAGGAATCTGCGGCCGTGTGTGTAAACTCGCGCACCTTCTCGATAGATGTTACGCCGCGGCACAACACTACAATGTTATCAGAAGGTAATAGTACGTGAAGTTTTCGGAGTGGGAAGCCGATAAAATGTTTGGGTGGAGACTTGTGAAGCCGGACGGTCTCCACTACAATCTAAACGGGTATGGCAGTTGCGACCCGTAATTTGCAACGAGACGTGGGGCGAACGCATCCCACCATAATGGAGGGAGGTCTTTGTGGACGAGCCTTTGAAGAACCTGATGCAGGAGCTTGGAAACGCGATCAACGACTCGCTCTCGGAGTCCGACCGGATCGCCGAGGCGATCGGCGAAATCAAGCGTGCGGGGTACGATGTCTTCCTCGTCCTGGAAGCCACGATCGGATTCAACAAACGCGACGAGAACGATGAAAGTTCCGACGAGGAACCGGCAGCCGAGACGGAACGCAAACGCGGCTTCGAGACCGCGGGAAAGATCAAGTTCACCACACAGGATCACCGTTTCCTGAAAGCGCTGAAGATCGCCGTGGATGACGAATCCCGCTAGGTCTTCTACCCGTCTGCCGGCGTGTACCGCGTCGGCCTATCCCGATTAGAATCAAGCCAAGAGACCTCAACCAGATCAGCCAACTATGCGCGGCGGCATTCAAGGAGTGCGCGTCGTGCGGCGCAGGCTGGCGCTTCAGCAACTGGTCTGTGGATCGACCGCGCCGCAGGTCGCGGAGACCCTGCCCGCACCCTGAAAGGGGATCCGCCAAATCGCTCATCGTTACCCAAATCGCTCATCGTTACCCAAATCGCTCATCGTTACAAGGTGCGGTTGGTCAACGAAGAGGCCGTCAAACGCAAACTGGTCCTCCTCCCAGTGGGGCGCGAGACAATCCGGAAGTTTTGTTAAGAGCCACGAGTTGAAGCCGGACTTGGACCGGCTGTCTATGAAAGGCCCCACACTGCGGCAATTGCGTGGTTGAGAAGCCTGTAGCGCCGCACGGTAGAGGTCAGTTTCCTACGTTATCAACCGTTTGGGCCGTGTGGGGTCGTTGGCCTCCCAAGGAACAGTGCGCTCGGAAATTGGGCA
>JBEKUO010000452.1:0-6263 GCA_049514955.1 Bryobacteraceae bacterium
CCGTTTCCCAAGTCTCGTATTGCCTCATAGCCAGCGACCATTCGTCATTCTCAAACAGATGCAGGCCGTACCAGAACGTAAACTGCACGATGCATAGGAAGACAATGATCTGGGCGGCCTGCTGACCGGCCTGGTACTCCCCGATGGTTATCCGGCTAAGTTGTTGAAGTCCAGTCACACTTACTAGAACAAACAGACACGTCGCCGCGGCCATGTAGTGAAACTGGAAAGCCGGAAAGAAATTAACACCAAGACCGAGGATTATCAGACAAAGAACCACCCAGACGAACCGATACTCGCGCATAGCCCACAGAAAGGCCGGGAGCGCCAGGTAGAGCGGCGACAGGAAGAAGAAGCGGTAGAAGCGCGCACGGTATTCCAGGCGTAGCAGATAACTTCCGATCGTTTCCGCGTGGTCCCCGCGGAACGAGAGTTGCATTTTGTAGTCAAGCTCTTGTTCCCGGGTTAGCTCATGATGCGGCACAGGATTAGCTTGAAACGTGAGCGCCGCGGGCACACCGTACTGATACTGGCTCAGGCCATAGGGCAGCGTCGTCCAGCTTCCCGTGACCGCTTTGTTCTGGAGCAACGTAATGCCGATCACCGGAAGCACTGTCAAAACCACAGCTATAGCCGGGCGCACTAAGGCTTTCAACGCACCGCCCTTACGCCGAGCGGGTAAGAAGTAGAGCACGACGCCGAGGAGCAGAAAAATGGACTCATACGGGCGAGTGAGTAAGTTTATCGCCAGGCCAATGCCGAGCAACACAGCATCGCGGAGGCGTCCGCTTTGGCGTATCCTTGGCAGCGCGCCAAATACCAGGCACCCCCCCGCCGCTGGTAGTGCGCCACCCCAATAGTCGTTCATCCACTGGTTGAGGGGGCCGAATTCGATTACCGCGAGCAGTCCTCCCACGAGCGCCCAGCCGGGGGTAGTCCAGCCCCGCAGCATCCAATAGCACAGCGAACAGAGCGCTGCCACCGTCAGGAGCACTCCGGCCCACGGAAGGCCGAAGAGAACCCACCCGGCCGCCAGCGCCAAACCTTGGCCGATCGGATAGATGGAGCTGTAAGTCGGCTGCTGCAAAACAAAGAACGTTTCGAAGAACTGCGGCATCGGATGCGCGGGATTCGCCAGGCGGAAATGCCGCAGCGTATCGGCAACCAACAGGTGACTGAACTCGTCATATATATCCGGCGATGGGACCGGATGGTGCGGCAGCAGCAATAGGCGCAGCGCGACCGGCAGGACCGCGAGCAGCAACATCGACCAGCCGGTCCTTTCCGCAAGCCGCCGGGCGTAGGATTCCAGCCAGGGGCGCCACGCCAGCACAAGAACGAGGAGCAGAAGAGCCAGCGCGAGTTCGAAGTAGTCGCTCGCGCCAAAGCCAACCGGATCGGGGAGGGACAGAAAAGGCTGGGAAAGCCAGAGACACATGCCGGCGTCGACTTACACGATAACAGATCAGGAGCGCATGGCGCGCGCCGCCAACTATTTCGCCTGGCAGAGCCGCCTGGTCGCGCCGGAGTTGGGGCAGCGGGTCGTCGAGGTGGGCTGCGGTGTCGGGAACTTCACCAAGATGCTGCTCGACCGCGAAGCCGTCATCGCCCTGGATGTGGAGCCTGCCTGCATCGCGCTCCTGCGGGAACGCTATCCGAATCAGCCGAACCTGCACGCGCTCGTTTGCGATCCGTCGAGCGACGCGTTCGCGGACCTGGCGCGCTTCCGCCCGGGCTCCTGCGTCTGCCTGAACGTCTTGGAGCATATCGAGGACGATCGTCAAGCGCTGCGCGCGATGGCATCCGTACTCGTCCCCGGTGGAACGATCGTGCTGCTTGTCCCGGCATTTCAGGCTCTCTATGGACCCATCGACAGGAACCTCGGCCACCACCGGCGCTACAGCCGCCAATCGCTAACCAGGCTAGCCCAGGCAGCCGGCCTGGAGATCGGGAAGCTCCATTACATAAACGCAATCGGGTTCTTCGCTTGGTGGATGAACGCGCACGTATTCCGGCGCGAGGCGCAATCGGAAAGGCAAATCGACATCTTCGACCGGTGCGTGGTCCCCTGGATGTCGCGCGTGGAATCGCTGGCGGCGCCTCCATTCGGCCAGTCGCTTTTCGCGGTGCTGCGCAAACCATGAAGGTCTCGATCCTCATTCCGGTCTACAACGAATTCCGCACCTTCAGCCAGGTTCTCGAGCGTGTATGCCGGGCGCCGTTGCCCGCGGGCTGCTCCAAAGAAATCATCGTAATCGACGATGGATCGACTGACGGAACCACGGAGATGCTCGCCGCATACACTCCCTCCGGACCGATTGCCGTGCATCGCACCATCGGTCACTCTGGCAAGGGCGCCGCGATCCGCACCGGAATCGGGCTGGCGTCGGGCGACATCGTGCTGATTCAGGATGGCGACCTCGAATACGATCCGAACGATTACGCGCGCATTCTGGAACCCATCGTGAGAGGCCAGGCGGATATCGTCTACGGTTCCCGATTTCTCGGCAAACCGGCGGCGATGGCGGCGCGGAATCGCATCGCCAATCGCATCCTGACCGCGGTGGCCAACCTGCTGTACGCCGCGCGGCTTACCGACGAGGCCACGGCCTACAAGGCGTTCCGCACACCGGTTCTCCGCCAGATCCACCTGGTCTGCCGCCGTTTCGAGTTCTGCCCGGAAGTGACCGCCAAGGCGCGGCGCCTGGGTTACCGCATCCGGGAGGTCCCCGTCAGCTACAATGCGCGGGGCATCGCGGAGGGCAAGAAGATTCGCGCCCGCGACGGTTTTGAAGCTCTGTGGACGTTGGTGAAATATCGCGTCCTGCCGCTCAGTTGCGCTCGGGAAAGCGCCGCGCCCAGACCTTAGGAGTGGTTCCGAATGTCCGGCGAAACATCTCCACGAAGGCGCTGGGCTGCCGGTACCCGATCTCGAAAGCGGCTTGCTTGACGGAACTGCCCCCCACCAGCAGTTCCACCGCCTTCATCAAGCGGGCCTGCCTGCGCCATGTTTCGAAGTCCGCGCCGACCTCCCTTCGGAACACCCTCTCGATAGTCCGTACACTGGCGCCCACGCCGGCGCACAGCGCGCGCAACGAGGGAGCGTTCGCCTGGTTGGCGATCAACGCCTGGGCTACGCCGAGCGCGCGGCAATCCTGGGGCAGCTTCAGGAACGTGGGAATCGGAGAGGCCTTTTCGAGGTGAGAGACCAGCAAGTCCCGCAGCGCGCAGTGCAACCGGTTTCTATTCCTGAGTTGTCCGGCGCGGACTGCCTCGACGATCAACTCGCGCAGCAACGGAGTGACGTGCAGCACGGTGCACGCCGGCGGCAACCGCGGAGCGGCCCCCCGCCGCAAATAAAGCGTGCGCATCGAGACGGCGCCGGGCATGCGAATGCGGTGCATGGTGCGCGCCGGAATCCAGATGGCAAATTGCGGAGGGATTAGCCAAAAGCTCTGGCCCACGCTCACCTCCATGACACCGCGCGTGGCATAGATCACTTGGTCCGCGCCGTGGGCGTGTTCCGGCACCTGGAATCCGGGGGGATATTCATATGCCAGCGTGGAAACGGAGACGCCCGGCCGGGGGTCGTAGTCGGTGATGAAGCCTTGTCGCATGAGAGATATATTATGGCGCATTGCGGGCTTTACGACTCCGCAGCGAGTGGGGGAGACTATCCTCATGAGCACTCCATCGGGACTGGGTTCGGCCAAGATCGTAGCGTTCGCCGCCGTGCACGACCGCGACCTCGCACGCAAGTTCTATCGCGATACATTGGGTCTGACGCTGTTGGGAGAGGATCGCTTCGCAATGATCTTCGACGCCAACGGGACGACGTTGCGCCTCACGCCCGTGGCCGAGTGGACGCCACCGCAATTCACGGTGCTGGGCTGGGAGGTCACGGATGTCGAAACCGCGGTGAAGAATCTGACGAGCGCCGGCGTGCAATTCGAACGCTATCCGTGGATGAACAAGGGCCCTGACGACCTTCCCATCTGGACTTCGCCGAGCGGCCCTGAGGTCAGCCCCGCGCATGCCGGCGCCCGGGTGGCGTGGTTCAAAGATCCCGACGGCAACGTATTGAGCGTTGCGCAACACAGATCGTAGTGTCGTGGCGCAAGCTTCATCCTTGCTGCGGCGAGCTTCAGCTCGGCGTTTGGCCTCAGGTAGCGGATGTCGAAACCGCGGCGAAGGATCTCACGAGCGCCGCGAGCGCTATCCGTGGATGAACAAGGGCCGGGACCCGAGGTGACCCCCGCGCACGCAGACGGCGAGCTGAAGCTCGCCGCGGCAAGCTGAAGCTTGCGCCACGACGCTCAAAAGCTGTACCGCAACGCCACCAGCGCGTGCGAATTGCGGCGGTACTGCCCCAGAAAATCCGACGCATCGCCGCGGATGAGTGTGTAGCCCGCGGTGGCGCGCCAGTGCTGCCCGAAGGCCTGCGAGTATTGGAGTTGCGCCCACGCGCCGCCGCCATTCTGACGGATGGCGGTTTCCAGGGACACGCTACGATTCGTATCGATGGTGTAGCCTGCGTGGCCGAGAAACGCGCGGGCCAAGCCGCGGTCGGGCGCAAACTGCAGACCAGGGCGATACAAGGTGACAGCCTCTCCGGCGTATCCGCCGATGAAGAACCATTCGCCAGCCTGCTTCTCCACCTGCGCCACGAACAAGGCGTACTCGTCTTCCGTCTTTGTCGTAGATGTGAAGTAGGCCGCCTCGACTTTCACCGTGACCCCTTTCAGCGGAACTGCCGCGTCTGCGCCATACATGCGCATCTGGGGATAGAACCGCTGGACGTCCACGGTCAACGGCGCCTGCGGTTCCAACTGAAAGTTGAACAGCGGCAGATTATTGTGGCCGTCGTAGAACGAGAGGGAATATTCGGCGACGCGGCCGATGTGGTTCCAGCGCGCGCCGAACTGCGAGCCGCCCGGAAATGCCGGCGCTTGTTCGTGCAACGACACGCCTTCGGGTACGATGCTCCAACGTTGGTCGAGCAGGGGCACGCGGCTAGGTGTGAACAGCGGGCACCAGACCAGCTCGATGGTGTTGGATTGCCCGCCATAGGTCAGCCGCGCCGCGGTTACGGCCAGAAAATCGGCATCGACGACGGTGAGGAAGTCTTGGGGCGCGAAGCGGTCAGTCGGATTGAGCAGGTCGGCCTTGCCCCAGCGGATGAACTGCTTGCCCAGCTCCACGGTAAGCTTCTTTTTGGAATAGGTCGCGCTCAGTTGCCGCACCGCGAAGGATGGGCGCCTGCGCTCGCGATCGTCCCACGAAAGTTCCCAGTCCCGATCCACCTGGCCGTGCGTGTCCGCGCGCGCGTCGAAGCCTCCCGCGAACTGCCAGTCGGAGGATAACTTGTAGAATGCCTCGTAGCGGAATAGGGCCTCGCCGATGGCCTGGCCGCTGTCGTCCGGCGCCGTTTGCGGGTAGCCGATAAAGTCGGTTTCCAGGAATCCGCGCTGCGTGAAAGTCTGGCTCCATGCCGAAGCGCTAAGCGCTAGCACCAAGAACCCAACACGTGGCGCACGCTTCGGCGTCCCGCCGTTGGCTTCAGCCCACGGTTCTACAGAGCGAGCTGAAGCTCGCTCCAGCACGCTGAAGCGTGCGCCACGTCTCACGGCTGCCGCCGTAACGCCTGCACCGTGAAGTCGTCGTCCTTCATGGGCACGTTGTAGTGCACGTTTTCCAGCTTCAGGATGGTGCGGCTGTCGCGCCGCAAGTCCGCCATCTCCAGCAGGCGCGCCGTCCATATCCCTTGAATCTTTTCGATCTCCTTCTCTTGCAAGCGCCGCACCAGGGTGTCCTTCACGTAGTTTTCGTACTGCACCGGGACATAATTATCCTTGCGGATCCAGACGCGCGACGAAGTGTACTGCGAGCTCTTGGTCTGCCTGGGTTTCGATTCGATTTTCCAGCACGGGGCGCCGTCGAGGGACTCCTCGCCCAGCATGCGGAAATCGAACTGACCGACGTCGCGCTCCTCCAGGTCTTCGAAGCTGAAATCGGTGCCGAAGAATCGCGTGGAGCGGTCCTGCTGCGCGATGCGCCGGTCCCGCCCGATGGCCGGCGTCCACATCCACTGATCCGAGGAGCGATCCGGATGATTCAGCACCAGCAGCGCCACGCCCTTTACCTCGGCCGGAGCGGTGAAGCGGATGATCGCTTTGCTGTTGCCATAGGAGCCCAGCCGATCCGACTGCCAGCTCTTTTTGGAGACTTTATTGTGGGCGCCGATTACTTCGAGGACGCCTTCG
>JBEKUO010000453.1:0-6251 GCA_049514955.1 Bryobacteraceae bacterium
TCCTGCCCGAGCAGCAGAAGCATCGTACATCCTGCACTCGGCAGCCTTTGCGCGCGCGTTGGCTGGGTTGCACCAGCCCTCCTGTGGGCGCGCGAGTCAGGCATGTGGTCGATAATTTGAGTCTTCAGTCTGGCGCCACACGAAATCTAGTCGTGCTCGAAAGCCTTGCGAGCCCGCGTTATGTTGTCTTGATCGCCGCCTTTCAGGACGTGCTCCAACAGGGCCATCCTGAGCTGGGCTGGCACGATTACGGTCAGTGTCTTATCTTCCTTTGCGAAAAACCCGGCGCCATTGGTATAAGCGGAGAAAATCGTGCGGCGCCCTCCATTTCGGAGTCTGTCGGAGTTGTGCCCTGCAACGCAGATATCAGCTCTGGAGGCCCAAGATCGAGTAGTATCTGCGCCGATCCTCATACGCCGGAAATCCCCACCACGGGCCGGCGCCGGAACCGAACCAGCCAAAAAGTGCGCGGATACGTTGACGGCTATCTGGAAACTCCTTTTCCAGCTCCGGCTTCAGAGCATTCGCAGCAGTTCTAGCGGCTGACGACGGATCAATCCACCAAAGTCGATCCTGCATCAGCTTCGGCCATAGCGGCCGTAGAGATAGCGGTATAGCGCTGCGCCAACGCTCCGACGCCAAGCGGCGCGCTTTCTCGTCGGCCGCCAGTTGCTCGGCGCCGCGGCGGAGCTCCGTAATTCCGCGCGCATCGAACCATTGGAGGAGCTTTTCGCGGTCCGCCGGTCTAGCGTGCCCTGACCACCGCGAAAAACTGACTGTCAGGTCTTCCTGGATACCGATGAGTCCAAGCTCCTTTCCTCTGCGCGAAAGCTTGATCTCCATCGCTGGAATACATGCGCAACGAAACCAGCCCCTCGGAGGCTCAATGGCAACCGCTTCCCGAAGTTCTGAAATGTCCTGTGGGTGCGGCGAAGAATAGAGAGTTCTAAGCGGTGCGCTTCCACCATATACGATGATTCTGTCCGCCTGTCCAATGGCGAGTAGCAGCTCTGCTGGCCTGACGGGTGCGTTTTCTGTTTCTCGTCTGCTGACACGAGCGAAACGGCCAAAAGAAATGTCACGCAGGTATGGGCAACTCGAATCAGTATGGTGAAGATCCGGCCATGTACTTCTTCTAACATAACCAAGAGCCCGGAAGAACGCAGGATTCTAAATCGTATCCTCTTTCAACCACGCCGGCGTCAGACCAACTCCCGCAAATCCGACACCCAATAATCCGGTTGCCACTTCGCGAGTTCGCCCGTCTTGCCATAACCGTAGCGCGCGGCGCACGTCGCGACACCGGCGCGGCGCCCGGCTTCCATATCGGCCGGCGAATCGCCCACGAACAGGCAGTCGGCGGGCGCAGCGCCCAGAGCGCTCAGCGCGGCGCGCACTACATCAGGCGCGGGTTTGCAGGGGAATCCGTCGGTCCCTTGCACATGATCGAAGTAACGGATCAGGCCGAACTGCTCCAGCACCGCGCGCGTTGTCGGCGTGCCTTTGGTGGTAGCGGTGGACTTGCGTCCGCCCAGCGCGGCGAGAGCTTCCGACACGCCTGGATAGGGCTTCGTTTGCTGGTGGCCGCGCGCCAGATAGTTCGTGCGGTATTCCTGGATCAGCGCATCGATCTGTTCGGCGGAATACCCCGGATAAACATCGGTGAACAGATCGATCAGATGCAGCCCGATGAAGCCCTTGAGGTACTCGAACGAAACTTCCTTCGCGGGCGGCCTGGGCGCGAGTACTTGCTGAACCGCGCCGCAAATATCCGCGGCGCTATCGAGCAACGTGCCGTCGATATCGAATAGATAAACGGGAAAGCGCGGGATCACGCCGGCTGCGGCCGCTCCCCTTCGGAGAGTCCCGGCAAGCGGCGGTTAGGCTCCGGACGCAGCACCTGCTGCGTGTGATCGGCGGAATCCTTCGGCGGAACGATGGGCATCGGCGGCAAGGTATCGCCCTTGATGATTTGCATCACTTCGTTGCCGTCCAGGATCTCGCGCTCGAGCAGGCTTTCGGCGATCCGCACCAGCGCCTCGTCAGCGAAACCTGCGCGCGCGAGCGGTTTCCGAACCAGGAACCGATTGGCAAACAGATCCAGTTTGGCGGCCGTGACGACAGCAAGCCGTGGATGAGCATCGTGGGAATTGTGGGCGACGTGCGTCAGTACGCCTCGACACGGCGTCCAACATCGCAGCCTACACCCCGCAAATCCCAAGATCTCTCATTCGGCTATTCGGCACGAACCAACACCACGGGGATTGGAGCGCGCCGTCCGCGCTGCGTTCCTGGCGGTCGATCCGAGGCAGCCTGTGTTCCAGGTGCAACCAATGGAGAACTATCTGGCATCCTCGCTGGCGCAGCGGCGATTCACGTTGACGCTGCTGGCCCTGTTCAGCGGGCCGGCGCTGGCGGCTGTGGGGATCTACGGCGTGGTCCCGTGCGCGGTGACGTCGCGAGCGCGCGAGATGGGCATCCGCATGGCGCTCGGCGCGGAGCGGCGCGACGTGCTGGCGATGGTGCTGCGACAGGCGGCGGTGCTGGCCGGCGCGGGACTGGCAGAGGGCCTCGCGGCGTCGCTGGCGTTGACGCGCCTTCTTCGAGCTTGCTGTTCGAAGTGCGAACTACGGATGTGGCGACTGTCGCCGCGATGGCTGCGCTGCTGGCTGCGGTTGGTTTGGCGGCCAGCTATCTGCCGGCGCGGCGCGCGGCCAGTGTGGATCCGGCGGTTGCGCTGCGCTACGAGTGAGCGCTATTCAATCAGCTCGATCTTTGCGCGGTGCCCGTGGGCGGAAGCCATGCGGGTATCGCGCGTGACGAGAGGCGATTCGAGAGCTTCGGCGAGCGCCACATACGCGGCGTCGTAGGCCGTGAGATTGTGGCGCAGCGCCCAGATGCGCGGGACATACGGTTCGTGAGGGTGGCGGACCAGGCGCAGATCGCTCAGGTCCGCGAGCGCCTCCGCTGCGCGATGGGGCCGCAGTTGTCCGATCAAGCAGCTACGGCGCAATACGTGGACAATCTCCAGGTCGAGCAGGTGGGGCGCATGCAGTGTCTCCTCCCCGCGAAAGAGACGTGCGCTCACGCGCGCGCCGGCGCCGGTCGCGAGCAGCACCTCTATCAGCGCCGAGGCGTCAACCACGATCACGGCCGTCCCGTAGCTCCCGCAATATTTCCACCGGCGAAGTCTTCAA
Organism: Bryobacteraceae bacterium; assembly: GCA_049514955.1. Lineage (GTDB taxonomy): Bacteria > Acidobacteriota > Terriglobia > Bryobacterales > Bryobacteraceae > Bog-159. Next base: position 3,198 of record JBEKUO010000453.1, read on the forward strand.
GTGTACGGGCTTGCGGCGCGCAAGCCTCGCCATCATCTCGCTCATCGTCGGCTTCTCCGCGAGTTGCCGGATCTCCCGGATGATGTAGTCGGAGAGCGACATGCCTTCTATAGCGGCGCGGGCCTTAAGCTTCCGATGCAGATCGTCGGGCACGTGGCGCAACTGGATCATGGTGGGCATGTCCTTAGAGTATTTGCATGTGCAGCACATGTCAATGCCGGCTAGGGACCAATCCTTCCAACTCCGGGCAGGGCGCGACACAGGCACATTCTGGATCCTGGAGCGGTTGATAACATATAGCTATCGCCATATCGAATCGAGTATTCGCCCGCGGCGGTTGAGCATCTTAGAGCGCTCGAAGCACGCCAGCAGCGAACTGTGCTCGATTCGCTGGATGAGCAGCTACAGCATCAGCCTGAGTTGGAGACGAGAAACCGCAAGCCAATGAGGCGGCGGAAGCTCTGGTGCGTATTTTGGCGGTTGGGGTGAAGGAGCGAGATATCGTGCGAATCGGCAAGGAGGTTATCAAGCTGTGAAAACCGTCGAAATGGAGGATGCGACTCAGACACTGGCCGAATGCGCGCGTGGTATCGACGCTGAGCCCCTCGTAGTTACGGAAGGCGGAAGGCCCGTCGCGGTTCTCCTGCCACTGGCGAATACCGACCTGGAGACCGTATCGCTTAGTTCCAATCTCCGGTTTCTTGAACTGATCGAGCACTCGCGGGTACGGCTGGCTGAGGAAGGGGCGGTATCGCCCCAAGAGGTCCGCCGGCAACTCGGTATTTAAACCAATTTGCGTGAGATTGCGGAAAGTCATGACGGGCTGTGAGGGGCCGAGGCTGCGTGCGCCTTCAGCTTCCGATGGAGGTTGTCAGGCACGTGCCGTAACTGAATCATGGTGGGTACGTCTTTCGAATACTGACATGTGTTGCCCATTCTGAGCTGGTCCCGCCTGCATGGACGCGAGGGGGCGCGATAAGAACGTTTGCGCAATGTCAGTTGGAAGCGATCTTGACGTTCTCATCCGAACAGGCTTGACCAGTCCTATTGCGATCGGCTTGGTGGAGAGTCTCTTGAAGGAAGCTCGAATACCCTTCTTCACCATGGACCAAAATCCGTCAGCGCGCCCGGATCTGGCGCCGTCCCTTGGCTGGTAGACCGTTCCTGTCCCGCGCGAGAGGGAAGCCGAGGCACGCGAGATTCTTCTGACCGTGGAAGAAATGAAGTAGCTCACGCAAGCGGCAACTACAACTGCGGCTGCGCCACGCGTCAGACCAACTCCCGCAAATCCGACACCCAATAATCCGGTTGCCACTTCGCGAGCTCGCCCGTCTTGCCATAACCATAACTCGCGGCGCAGGTCGCGACACCGGCGCGGCGGCCGGCTTCCATATCGGCGGGCGAGTCTCCCACGAACAAGCAGTCGGTCGGGTCGGCGCCCAAAGCGCTCAACGCGGCGCGCACTACATCCGGCGCGGGCTTGCACGGGAATCCGTCGGTCCCTTGCACATGATCGAAGTAACGGATCAGGCCGAACTGCTCCAGCACCGCGCGCGTTGTCGGCGTGCCTTTGGTGGTGGCGGTGGACTTGCGTCCGCCCAGCGCGGCGAGAGCTTCCGCCACGCCCGGGTAGGGCTTCGTTTGCTGGTGGCCTCGCGCCAGGTAGTTGGTACGGTATTCCTGGATCAGCGCATCGATCTGTTCGGCGGAGTATCCCGGATAAACATCGGTGAACAGATCGATCAGATGCCACCCGATGAAGCCCTTGAGGTACTCGAACGAAACTTCCTTCGCGGGCGGCCGGGGCGCGAGCACCTGCTGGACGGCGCCGCAAATGTCCGCGGCGCTATCGAGCAGAGTACCGTCGATGTCGAAAAGATAAACGGGAAAGCGCGGGATCACGCCGGTTGCGGCCGCTCCCCTTCGTTGAGTCCAGGCAAGCGGCGGTTGGGCTCGGGACGCAGCACCTGCTGCGTGTGATCGGCGGAATCCTTCGGCGGAACGAGGGGCATCGGCGGCAAGGTGTCACCCCTGATGATCTGCATCACCTCGTTGCCATCCAGGATTTCGCGCTCGAGCAGGCTTTCGGCGATCCGCACCAGCGCCTCGGAGCGGTCCTCGATGACCTTGGATGCCGTGTCGTAGCCGAGCTGCACCATCTTCTTCACCTGCTCATCGATGCGTATGGCGGTCTCTTCGCTGTAATCGCGGTGCTGCGCGATTTCCCTGCCGAGGAAGATCTGCTCCTCCTTCTTGCCGAAGCTGAGGGGCCCCAGCTCGCTCATGCCCCACTCGCAGACCATTTTGCGAGCCAGGTCCGTGGCGCGCTCGATGTCGTTGCCGGCGCCGGTGGTCATGTGGTGCATGAACTTTTCTTCGGCGATACGGCCCGCCATCAGGATGGCAAGCTGCGCCTCCAGGTAATCCTTGTTGTAGGAATGCTTGTCGTCGATGGGCAACTGCATGGTCACGCCCAGCGCCATACCGCGCGGAATGATGGTGACCTTATGCAGCGGATCGGCATTGGGGAGCACGGCGGCCACCAGCGCATGACCGGCTTCGTGATATGCGGTGTTGCGCTTCTCGGCGTCGCTGATGATCATGGACTTACGCTCGGCGCCCATCAGGATCTTGTCCTTGGCCAGCTCGAAATCCACCATCATGACCACCTTGCGATTTTGCCGCGCGGCGTTCAGAGCTGCTTCATTCACCAGGTTGGCGAGGTCCGCGCCGGCCAAGCCGGGAGTACCGCGGCCCAGCACGGAGAGATCGACGTTGTCACCCAGCGGGATCTTCTTGGTGTGCACGCGCAGAATGGCCTCGCGGCCCTGCACGTCGGGACGGCCCACCACCACGCGGCGGTCGAAGCGGCCCGGGCGCAGCAGCGCGGGATCGAGCACGTCGGGCCGGTTGGTGGCGGCCACCAGGATAACGCCTTCGTTGGACTCGAAGCCGTCCATCTCGACCAGCAACTGGTTGAGGGTCTGCTCGCGCTCGTCGTGTCCGCCGCCCAAGCCCGCGCCACGATGGCGGCCCACGGCGTCGATTTCGTCG
>JBEKUO010000454.1:0-6247 GCA_049514955.1 Bryobacteraceae bacterium
GATGTCTATATCCTCCGCCTGCGGCAGAAGATCGAGGCGGATCCGACTAATCCGGCGCTGGTTCATTCCGTGCGCGGATTCGGCTATACTTTCGAGCCGCGCGCTGGCAGCGCCACCTCCGCGGCGTGATACCTTGTACAATAGATTTGAAAGGAGGCCGAATGGGATCCATGGATATGGTCTACGCCGGCGTGGGCGGATTGGGCATGCAAGAGTTGCTCTTGATCGTTCTGGTGGCGGTGCTGCTGTTTGGCGGCAAGAAAATTCCAGAAGTCGCCAAAGGCCTGGGCGAAGGGATCCGCAACTTCAGAGACGCCTTGAAGGGTGACGAGAACAAGGTCGAAGAGAAGAAGCAGTAGGCTTCCAGAGTCTGCCCGCAACCTGGGCGGATCAAATCGCGGCTTCGGATTCCGCAGTGGAAAAGAAACCCCGCGGGCTGTCAACCAGCCTCGCGGGGATTTTTGTTTGAGGGCCCAGTAGCGGCTATCTTACTTTTTCTTGGGCGGAACGATGGCGTCCTTGGCGGCTTTCGCCACGCGGAACTTTACCACCTTCTTGGCCGGAATTTTGATCGTCTCCCCGGTTGCCGGGTTGCGGCCCGTGCGGGCTTTGCGGTCCACACGTACCAGGCGTCCGATGCCCGGCAGTACGAATACACCGTTCTTCTTGACTTCCCCGATTGCCAGGCTGGAAAGGCTGTCGAGGAATTGCCGGGCCACCTTGTTGTTGACTTCGCAACTCTCGGCGAGGCCCCGAACCAACTGCGTCTGCGTCATGCGCTGATTTGCCATTCGATCTCCTTTTGGTTCTCCCATGTACTGAAACTCGCAGGCTGCGGAAGAAGCAGGCCCGCACCACGCCATCCATCGAATAAAGGCGTCGGAGACACGCTCCTGCGAGCGATGTCCCCGGTTCGTATCAATGATAAGGGAAGCAGAAAGTCGATGCAAGGAGAAATACGCGCGAAAGGGCCTATTTTAGGGCATTTTTTTGCAAAGCGAGCGCGCGGGGGCCGTCAACCGGCCTTTTTGGCGGCTCCTTCGCCGGTTGCCACCGCCACTGCGGCCTTGCGCGGCGGTTCCTCCGGATGCGCGAGACTCAGTATTTTGCGCAATTCGACGTCCAGCGCGCGGCATATATCGGGGTGTTCTCGCAAGAACTGCCGCGCGTTGTCGCGCCCCTGGCCGATGCGCTCCCCGCGATAGCTGAACCAGGAGCCGCTCTTTTCCACCAGGTTGTGAGTGGCGCCCAGATCCAGCAGGTCGCCCTCGCGCGAGATGCCCTCGCCGTAGAGGATGTCGAATTCCGCCTCGCGGAACGGGGGCGCTACTTTGTTCTTGACCACTTTGACGCGCGTGCGGTTGCCGATAGCGGTGTCGCCATCCTTGATCGCGGCGATGCGCCGGATATCCAGGCGCACGGAGGCGTAAAACTTGAGCGCCCGCCCGCCAGTGGTCGTTTCGGGGTTGCCGAACATGACGCCGATCTTTTCGCGGATCTGGTTGATGAACACCATGCAGGTGCCGGTCCGGCCCACAACGCCGGTCAGCTTGCGCAGGGCCTGCGACATCAGCCGCGCATGCAATCCCATGTGGCTGTCGCCCATTTCGCCTTCCAGTTCCGCCTTAGGCACCAGGGCCGCCACCGAATCGATCACCACCACATCCAATGCGCTCGAGGCAATCAGGGCCGCGGCGATTTCCAGCGCCTGCTCTCCCGAGTCCGGCTGTGAAACCAGCAGGTTGTCCACGTCCACGCCCAGTTTGCGCGCGTAGGTGGGGTCGAGCGCGTGCTCGGCGTCGATGAAAGCCGCTACTCCGCCGGCCTTCTGCGCCTCGGCGATGAGATGCAGGGTCAAGGTGGTCTTGCCGGAAGACTCCGGCCCGAAGATCTCGACCACCCGGCCGCGGGGGAAGCCGCCCACGCCCATGGCGCTATCGAGCGAGATCGAACCGCTCGAGATGACGGCCACGGGGACCACCGCGCCGGACCCCATCCGCAGAACGGCGCCCTTGCCGAACTGCTTTTCCAGTTGTGAAAGCGTTACATCGATAACGTGACGCCGCTCGCGTTCGTCCATTAGTCACTCCTCTCGGAAGCAAATTCGTGGTGGGCGGCGGGGACTTCTCTCCGGTATTTGTGATGCGCCCCCGCAAGTTCGGCCGCCTCTTGCCCGAAACACGCCACCGGATCGGGCCGCGCGGACCCGATTCGGTTCCACCTCCATGCGTGCGGTGACCAGCCACACACTGGTAGAGGGTCCCGCCGTTATACTGGCTCTGTGGCGCCGAACTGGAAGATATTGCCCTACCTCCTGCAGCGGAGCGTGATCGCGGCGTTTGACGACAATTGCTTCGCCATCGCCAAAGGCGCGGCTTACTCGGCGCTATTGTCGTTTTTTCCCGTGCTCACTTCCGTCACCGCCATTCTGTTCCAGACCCGCGCGGATTTCGTCTCCGACACGATCGAAGGTTTTCTTTCCCAGGTTGTCCCGCCGGGTACTGAAGAAATTGTCCTGCGGCAGTTTCAGTTTCGCGGTGCGCGCCCATTTTTGGTCCTGGTGGTAGCGGCGCTGGTCTCGCTATGGGCGGCGTCGAGCGTGATCAAGAGCCTCATGGAGGGCTTCCAGGCGGTTTACCGCGTGCCGCGCGACCGCGATTTCTGGCACAACACGGGAACCGCGATCGCGCTGGTTTTGTTGGCCGCGCTGCCCCTGGTGGCGGCATCCGCGCTGCTGCTGTTCGGCGGCCAGGTGGAGAACGCGGTTCTGAGGTGGATGAAGGTGGACCCGCTTTGGAATCCCCTGGCATGGGTCTGGGAAGCGCTCAGCCGCTTGGCGCGGTACACGGTGGCCTTCGCCACCACGATACTGGTGACCATGCTGCTCTACTACTTCGGACCGTATCGCAAGCAGCGCTTTGCGGCGCTGTTTCCCGGAGCGGTACTGGCTACGATGCTCTGGATGTTGGCCACCATCGGCTTTGGCTGGTACGTACGGCACATGGCGCACTACAACGTGATGTATGGCAGCATCGGCGCCAGTATCGCGCTGCTGGTGTGGATGTACCTGGTGGCCGCCATCGCGCTGCTCGGCTGCGAGTTCAATGCTGAATACGAGCGCCTGGGGAAGGCGCCCGCGGAGTAGGCCCAAATGGCACGGGCGTCGCGGTCCCAGGTTTGGCGCCAGAAAACCTGCCGGCCGCCGTCGGTGAGTTGGCCTGAATCCAGCACCCAAAAGCTATCACCCGACTAGACCGTTGGGGTGCTTGTTCCGTTCCTCGGCGCAGGTACGCGGAGTGCGAAACGGGAGCCACGGCCCGGCTCGCTCTCCACCGCGATATCGCCGCCCATCATCTGGCAGAACTTCTTGCTGATGGCCAATCCCAGGCCGGTGCCATTGTATTTCCGTGTGGCAGAGCCATCCACCTGGGAGAAGGGCTGGAACAGTTTGCCTAGATGCTCGGGACCAATGCCGATACCCGTGTCGGAAATCCGCACCTCCGTCCAGTCGCCGGAGGCGATGTGCAGCCGGCGCACGTCCACCGACACCCGGCCGTTCTGGGTGAACTTGCAGGCGTTGTTGACCAGGTTCAGCAGGCTTTGACGGAGCTTGGGAAGATCGGCGTAGGCCAGCCGCGCCTCCTCGGGACAGTCGAGGGAGACGACGTTGCCTTGTTGGCGGGCCAGCGGCTCGACGGCGTTGTAGACGTCGTTCAGCACCGCGGCCACATCCACGTTTTGGAGCTCGACCTGGACCCGGCCGGCCTCGATCTTGGACAGATCCAGGATGTCGTCGATGATGCCCAGCAGGATGTGGCCGGAGCGCTCGATCTTTTCCAGATCGGAGAGGACCTCGGGCTGTTCGGGCCCGATACAGTCTTCGCGCAGCATCTGGCTGTAGCCGATGATGGCGTTCAAGGGCGTACGCAATTCGTGGCTCATGTTGGCGAGGAAGGTGCTCTTGGCGCGGTTGGCGTGCTCGGCCGCATCGCGCGCCGCCACGAGTTCGCCCTCGATGCGCTTCAGTTCGGTTAGTTCGCTCTTGGCCCGGCTGGCCCCCTCGGCGGCCTCTTTCAGGGAGACCTCTGCTTCCAGCTTTTGCCGGATGGTGGCCGTCTGCTGACGCACCTTCCTGCGCAGAACGACGACCCACCCGAACGCGATGATCGCGGCCATGGCGACCACACCGATCACTTGCAGGGCTCGGTCAGTGGTCCACCAGGGGGCGGTGGCAAGGATTACCACGTCCGAGGGTGAGCGCAGCAGGATGTGAAAGTCGGTGGTCCCGGTGCGCGTGACAGGCTGCCACGACTGGACGTCGAAGATTCCCGTGAGACGAACCTTCGTACCGGGCTCCAGTTGGAGGCGCTGTCCCGCAGCCTTGTCGAATACCGCATGAAAGGTCGTGGTGCCAGACTGCAGTTCGAACAGCTCCTCGGCCACGCTGGACGTGCTGCTGCGCACATACGCATCCACTTGGACGAGTTGGTTCGCATGCAAGCCCCGCACCAGGTCCTGTGCATTCGTCACTAACGGAGCGGGAGGGCGGCCGTGGCCGTGCGGGAATACCTCCGCGTCTTCCAGCAGCGGGACGAGGGGGCCGTCTCGCGGATAGCCCACGACGTCGACCCGATCGCCTGGATCCAGTTGGGAGCCGATACGCAGCCCCACACGCAGCCCGTTGTCGGCATCGCGGATGAAAAGCGCCGAGGCCGACGACCAAGTCACGATTCCGCCGACACGCACGTGATGCCCGGGAGGCCGGCCGGCCGCAAAATCGAGGACATGGTCGACTGCGATGCGGTCGCTCGCGCTGGGCGGTTCTATTACGCGAACGTCGCTAGGGCCCGGCACGAAGAGTTGAATGCCGCGGAGCTGGCGGCGCTCGTTGTACAGCGTCCCGCATACTCCATGGATGGCGACGCGCGCGTCCAGCAGACGCTCGGGATGAAGCAGGCCCGTCACATAGGCGGAAAAACGGTTTCTGGCGCTCACCACGTCGAGAGCGGCGACACCCCGGCTCACGCCGACATTGCGAATCACACCCTCGACATCCACCAGGCGGCTATCCTCGGCGCCCGATAGGATCCGATCCATGAACGTCTCGCGCCGGGGCAACGGGACATTCCGCGCAACCACGCGCACGCGAGGCCAGGCAAGAATAGGCGCGAAATCGCCTGCCTGCGAGACGGCGTCGATATCGATCAGGTCGCCAACGTGAACCCCCGTAACCGGCAGTTTGTGTGGGCTGACATAGATGCCGTCGTTCCGATCTTCCACAAAGACGATGTAGCCGCCAGGATCGTAATAAGTCACGGTAGCGCGGATGTGGACCGGGTATTTTCGCATGGCCTCGTTCGGCGACAACAAACGCACCTGATGAATCGTGGTCAGAACGGGCGTGAAGGCTTCGCCGCCCACCGGGATGTCGTCGGCCAGCATGCTCGCGCTGTCCAGATAGGCGCCACCGGAGTCGCGCCGGGGAAAGCCCGACACTTCGACACCTTCGCCGAGGCGGACGTTGCTGGTGAAGCCGAACTGGACGTTCAGCGAACCGGTCCCGTCATGAATGCGGAACGCTCCCGCCTCGCCGGCGGCTTCCAGCCTTCCGCGGATTCGCACCCGGCGCTCCGGAAGACGATCGGTGGGCATGCCCAGCAAACTGGCGGCGGTCACCAGCGGCGCCGACCGAGGTGAGCGCACCGGCTCGAGATGCGCCGTGTTGGCCCACGAGAAGCTAAAGATCGTTCTTCCCACCGGCTTCAGATCGACGTCCAGGTCCGACGTCGCCACCCCCATGACGCGAACCCGCCGGTCGAGTTCGTCCCCGACTACCCCGCTGTATTCCTGACAATAGACGTCGATCGGCGTGCCGCCCTGGCTGATCCTTACCACTTGGGCTATGCCGTTCTGCCTGGTGCCGGCGCGCTGCACCACGCCTTCCACGGTTACCAGGCGGTTCTCCACCTCCCGCGTTCCGAACGACGCCGCCGTGACAAGGGGCGCAAAAGGAAGGGTCCCAGCGCCATGCACCACGATTTGCGGGTGGAGAACGACCGGAAAAAGTTCCGCGTCGCTGATAACACCTGAAACGGTGACTCGCTCACCGGCCGAATAACGTTGTCCGTTATCGCCGGCACTCACGCGCACTCCGCCGGTGGCGTCCTGCACGAACAGCAGACCGCTCGCCGGATCGAAGTAAGTCACCACCCCATCGATACGCGCGGCCGGAAGGCTTCCCGATTTC
>JBEKUO010000455.1:0-6225 GCA_049514955.1 Bryobacteraceae bacterium
AGGGGTTGAGGTCTAAAGGACAAGTGGCACTCGATTGCATCCTCATCTTCCCAGACAGCAAGGCGGCCGAGGTCATCCTGCCGGCCCATCAACCAGTATAGTATAGGACAACACTGTTTCAGATAAACGGCTGGACTCTACGCAAAATCCGTTCTAGTACCTTCAAGGCCCGTTCTAGTACCTATAAAGGGTTAACTAAGTTGCCTGTTTCCATCCCTAAGGGTCAGTCGGTTCGACTATCGCCGCCCAGAATTCGCCGTCGCCGGCCCTCAGGTCTAGCGGATCCATAGGCAGTCCTATCAGGCCCAATGTCTCGGCGCAAACCAGAGGCCCGGTCGGCGTCCCGCGTGACCGTCGCTCCTTCAACGAAGGGCCAATGAAACGGTTGGCCGGCGGAAATCACTATATCAACGAAATCAGTTTGCTATCGCGGTGGACTGCGGCTCTCCCGGTTCACCAAGTATAAGGAGAAGCAAATGAGAATTTCGGTCCTCACGGACGAAAGCGGAAGGATCATCGGAACGATGCGGCCGATAGAGCCGGCAGGCAGCGGCCCGACTCATGTACGAATGACGGCGGGCGCCGGCCAGAAGGTGCTGGAGGTCGTGCTCCCTGAGGAGCTGAGCCATCTACGGTCTCTGGTATCCTTGCACGATACGCATGTAGTCGAGATCGACGGCCAGGAAGCCCATTTGGTGGCCCGCAAAGTGATGCGCCAAGGCGTGTAGCACCGCTGTTCTCTCGCATCTTCGCGAGCGACAACTCTTAGACTCATCCCAAGCGACCGTCTGAATCCAGCGAGTTTACCCACAGACGAAGAGGGCCCCCGCCAAAGGCCGGAGTTGGTTCCGTCATAATTTATGCGGAGCTTGTGGCGCGCGACATCGGACGTACGGTGGACACGTACGCCGAGAAATCACACCGCGCCCGAATGGGCAATGCTACGCGCGCCTGCGCCGACGGGCAATAGGTTCGTCGTAACTCAAGGGGCATCCTCCCACAGGAAGACCTCTTCGACCGTCTTCCCAAACGCCCGGGCGATGCGGAACGCCAGCGGCAGCGCCGGGTCGTATTTTCCGTTTTCGACCGCCACAATGGCCTGCCTGGAAACGCCCGTTTTGGCTGCTAGGTCGGCCTGCGTCCAGTCCATCTCAGCCCGCAGGACGCGCATGCGATTCTTCATCGATAGTGCCTCGCGGCGATCAAGTATCCGATCGCATACGAGAAGCTCATGAAGACCCAGATGAACGCCAGGTTCAGCGGACCCACGGCCTGTGCTTTCTGGAGATAGCCGTACACAAACACGACCACGCCGGTGGCCAGAAACCCGATGGTTACGGCTTCGAAGTGAACGCGCCTTTGGAATTCGTCCAGTTGCCGGATGCCCCGAAGCACCAGCGCGATCAGGGCGAGGTTCCCGGGAAACGGCAGCAAGGCCACCGCAACCCGTCGCGCAGGGCCGAGATCGGCATGTTTGAGCGTCCACGAAGCAACGATGTCTATGGCGGAGGCGGCCAGCGCCACGAGGATGAAGCACGCCACTGCTGAGAAAGATTGAACTTTATCCAGGACTAAAAGTAATCTATAAACGACTTTTAGTCAAGTAAAATGTCTATGGGCTACATCTCGAAAGCGATCAAGATCAAGGACGTACAGGCCCGGTAAGCGATTTGGGGTTGTCTCCCAAGAACGTAATGGCGATTAAGCCCTGTCGATACTGCCAGTTCCGGACCGTGGTCCGTTTGAATTGTGGCCGGTTCGGCAATCTGGCCCGGCGCCTCGACAGCGGCCGGATGCCGTTAGCGGTATGGCTTGCCAGTCTGTCCCCGCTCCGAAGCGGTTGCTGGCACCGGCCAAGCCGTTCGGCCTCAGTTCTGCGGCGAAGAGCGACCCGATCCCTCCAGAAGGATTCAATCGGGCGATGCTCTATTTCTCAAGCTGGCGCGAAGCTCCCCTGGCGGCCCTGGATCGCCAGTTCGGCAATGGAGAAGTCTTCACGCTCATTTCTGCGCTGCCAGCGTCTGCCTCACCAGCCACTCCTGGCTGTTCACCGCGCGTTTGCCGGCGGCCGGTGGCCGGCGCACATAGGTCCCGTCGCTCTGCATCTCGCGGCCTTTGACGGTGTCCGACAGGTAGACGGCCAGAATCTGGTCGCGCACGTGGCGAATCAGGTCCGGACTCTCCAGCGGGAACAGCACTTCCACGCGGCGGTTGATATTGCGCGGCATCAGATCCGCGCTGCCCAGGTAGATCTCTTCGTGCCCGCCGTTGCGGAAGTAGTAGATGCGGCTGTGTTCCAGGAAGCGGCCCACGACGCTGGTCACTTCTATGTTGTCGCTGACGCCCTTGATCCCCGGCCGCAGGCAGCAGATGCCGCGCACCAAAAGGTCCACCTTGACCCCGGCTTGGGATGCCTGATAGAGCAACCGGATCACGCGCGGATCCACCAGGGCGTTCATCTTGAAGATCAGCCGCCCCTGCGCTCCCTTGTTCTGGTGGTCGATCTCCCGCTTGATCATGGCTTCGAAACGCTCGCGCAGGTTCACCGGCGAAACCAGCAGCTTCTGGTAGTCTTTCTTGGCGGAGTATCCGGTCAGATAATTAAACAAGTCGGCCACGTCCGCGCCCACTTCGTCGTCGCAGGTGAGCATACCGATGTCGGTGTACAGGTGCGCCGTGACCACGTTGTAGTTGCCGGTGGCCATATGGATGTAGCGGCGAATGATCCCGGCTTCCCGGCGCACCACCATCAGCAGCTTGCAATGGGTCTTCAGCCCTAGCAACCCGTACACCACGTGCACGCCTTCGCGCTCCAGCGCGCGCGCCCATTCGATGTTACTCTCCTCGTCGAAGCGCGCCTTTAGCTCCACCAGCACCGCCACCTGTTTGCCTTCCTCGTTGGCCTCCAGCAGGGCTTCGACCACCGGGGCATTCCGGCCGACACGGTACAGCACCATCTTGATGGCGAGCACATTTGGATCCCGGGCGGCTTTCTTCAGAAAATCGACGATGGGCTGGAAGGAATCGAATGGGTGATGCAGCAGAATGTTCTGACGGCGGATCAGTGCGTAAACGTCCTCGTCGGCGGTGGCCGGCACGAGTGCTTTGGGCACCGCAGGCACGAAGGGAACGTCTTTCAGGTCCGGCCGGTCGAGCGAGCACAGATGCATGAGGCGGCTCAGTGACAGTGGGCCCCGCGCGCGGTACACCTGGCTCGCATCGATCTCCAGGTTGTTCACCAGGATGTCCAGAATGTGCGCCGGCATGTCGTCGGCGACCATCAGCCGCACGACGCTGCCGAAACGCCGCCGCCGCACGCCTTCCTCGATGGTCTCGAGCAGGTCTTCGGCCTCCAGTTCCTTGATGGCGATGTCGGCGTCGCGCGTGACGTGGAACGGGTGCGCCTCGATCACGTCCATACCGCGAAACAGGGCCGGCAGGTTGGCCGAGATCGCCTGCTCCAGCCAGACGAAAGTTTCCTCTCTCGGCGCGCGTTTGCGGACCTTTTTTCGGGGCCGCTTCAACGGTACAAACTGCGGCAGCGAATCCGGCACCTTCACGCGCGCGAAATGTTCCACGCCGTCCTGGTCGCGGATCAGCACCGCCAGGTTCAGGCTCAAGTTGGAGATATGCGGGAACGGCCGGCCGGGGTCGAAAGCCAGCGGCGTGAGCACTGGAAAGACCGTGTCCGTGAAGTATGCATCGGCGATGGCCAGTTGCTTCTCGTTCAACGTGGCATAATCCAGGATTTGAATACCGGCTTCGTTCAAGGCCGGCAGAAGCTGATCGCGCAGGCATTTGTGCGCGTCCGCCAAGAGTTTTTTGGCTTCCCTGCGGACGGCCACCAACTGGGCCGAGGGGTGCATCCCGTCGGGTCCGACGTCCAGAATTCCGGCGTCCACCTGGTCGATCAGGCCGGCTACCCGGACCATGAAGAACTCATCCATATTGGAGCCCACGATGGCCAGGAATTTCACCCGCTCCAGCAGCGGATTCTTCTCGTCCTGTGCCTCCTCCAGCACGCGGTGCTGGAAAGACAGCAGACCGATTTCGCGATTGATGTAGAGGTCTGGCGAATTCAGCGGGCGGCTCTCGGGCGCCGGTGCTTGTTTCTCCGCCACAGCCGTGCGGGATTTCTTGGGTGTCATAATCTGGGGAAGCCCGTTCCGCAACCGGCTTCCAGGCGTTGTTTCATGACGGGTCGAATAGTCCAGTTTAGCGCGAGCGGGTGTCGATTCTCATCAAAGTTATATTGTCATCGTTTTGTAAAGGGACACTGATTACTCCCTGCCCGGTTTTTTTCGCCCTAACGGTAGGACTTTTCGGATCGAAGCAGGATTCGAAGGACGAAGACCGTTTGCCTTTCCCGGCCCGCGCCAAATAGGATCCGGTTAGTCACCGATGCGACGGCGATACACGCCCCGCCACTCATTCTAGGCGCTTTCACATTCCGCTGAAAACGGATCGGGTACCATCCGGCCAATGACGCGCACAACGCCCTTCTGGATGCCTTCGGGCAAGCCACGAAGATCGCGCGAACTTACAGGTCCAGTTCACGCTTGATCTGCGGCCACGGCTGGGTTTTCCCGGCTTTAAGCTGCTTCAAAGCGTGTCGCACCTTTTTCGCTTCCCCGATCGTCAACATATCGTCGGCATCGACATGCTTCCTCGGCGTCATGGCGACACGGCCGTTCTCTGCCGTTACTTCCACGAGTCCCTTTTCCACGGCGAGCGCGTCGAAGATCTTCTTAGGGATCACAACTTGTCGGCGTTGATCGATGCGTCTCACGGCGCTGGTCCTTGCTTTCCCTTCAGCCTGGATGGTTCTGGCAGGCACGCTTACAGCTTATCGGCCTGTCAGGATGTAAGCAAACAACCTCCAGCCCGGCGCCCGGGTGCATGCGGGATTGGGAAAGTCCCGTGACGTGAGCGCGGTTATCATGGGAGGAGGTAATCCACTATGAAAGCTGTTCTGATTGACAAACCGGGCGCCGCGTCTGCCGCCGTCGAGAGGCCGCTGTGTGTGGGCGAGCGCATGATCACCAACCAGGCGCGCTTCCGAGCAGTATTGGTGAGCCGGTGATGGTGGACCGTCTCGCCGTTTTCATCCTGCCGGCGCTGCTCCTGACGGCTGGGGCGCGGGCGCAGGAGTATGACGTGGTCCTGGCAAACGGCCGAGTCATGGATCCGGCTTCCGGTCTGGATGCGGTCCGCCACGTGGGTATTCGGGGCACGAAAATCGGCGCCATCAGCGAGGCCCCACTTAAGGGCGGCACGGTGGTGGATGTCTCCGGACTGGTGGTAGCGCCGGGCTTCATCGATCTGCACTCGCATGGGCAGACGCCGGAGAACTATCGGTTCAAAGCCAGGGACGGCGTGACGACCGCACTCGAAATGGAAGTGGGGGTGTCGCCGGTTCCGGAATGGTATCGCGCGCGCGAGGGCAAAGCGCTCGTCAACTTCGGTGCGACCTCCGGACACATTCCCGCGCGGATGGCCGTGATGCACGATAGCGGCAAGCTGCTGCCCCGCGACGCGGCCGCGAAACGCGCCGCCACGCCCGAGGAGCGCCGCCAGATCTACGACTTGGTGCGCGCCGGATTAGACGAAGGCGGGCTCGGTATCGGCATGGGGATCGCGTACGTGCCGCTGTCGACCCGCGCGGAGATCCTGGAACTGTTCGGCCTCGCTGCTGAGCGCAAGACGGCGATTTATGTTCACATGCGCAATGGCGGTCCCGTGGAGCCGGGCGTCATCGACGCGCTGCAGGAGGTTATCGCCGATGCCGCTGCCACCGGAGCATCGCTGCACGTGGTCCACATCACCAGCATGGGCCTGCGCGAGACGGCGCTCTGCCTGCAGATGATCGAGGGCGCTCGGCGTCGCGGACTCGACGTGACCACGGAGATGTATCCGTACACGGCAGGCATGACCGACCTCAGCTCAGCGGTCTTTGATGAAGGATGGCAGGGACGGCAGGGCGGGATTGATTATGGCGACTTGCAGTGGGCGCTCACCGGCGAGCGCCTCACCGCCGACTCGTTTGCCCGTTACCGCGCGCTGGGCGGCATGGTGGTGATCCATTCGATTCCGGAAGAGATTGTGCGGCTGGCGATCTCGAATCCGATCGTGATGATCGCGAGCGATGGCATTCTGGAAAATGGCAAAGGGCATCCGCGCGCGGCCGGAACGTACGCGCGCGTGCTGGGCCGCTATGCGCGCGAG
>JBEKUO010000456.1:0-6224 GCA_049514955.1 Bryobacteraceae bacterium
CCTCGCTTCGCTCGGCCTGATTGGGCGGGGGGCGGGCGGCGGGGTTTGGCCTACCTTGCCCACTACTTCGCACACGTAGTTTTCGATGCCTTCGATGAATGGATCGAGTTGGGCGGCGCCTCTCTGGATGCGCTTGAGATAGGCTTCCCATTGGCCCGTCATGGCCGGGCTTTTTACTTCGGGGTGCACCACTTCGATGAGATGTATGCCCTTGTCGGTGGCCTGGAGGCTCTTGCCGTCGCGTACGATGTAGGCGCGTTTGAGCAGCACTTCGATGATGGCGGCCCGGGTGGCGGGAGTGCCGAGGCCGGTCTCCTTCATGGCGTCCGAGAGCTCTTTTTCGTCGAGCGTCTTTCCCGCGGTTTCCATGGCGGTGAGCAGCGTCGCTTCGGTGAAGCGCTTGGGAGGACGCGTCTTTTTCTTGACGGCTTCGACGTCGAGCACGGTCTGCCTCTGGTCCTGTACCAGGCCGCTCGGTAAGGTCGGCGTTTCCGGTGCGCGATCCTGGCGGCGCTGCGGAACCACGTCCAGGACTTTCCATCCCATTTGCTCGACGGCCGTCCCGCTGGTGTGATAATAGTCGATCGCGCCGGGATTAGTGATGGCGGTGATCACCGTCGTCACCGCCCAGATATGATCGTCGTGCCAGGCGCTGAGCAGGCGGCGGCAGATCAGGTCGTAGATCTTGCGCTCGTCGGGGGTGAGGTCGCCAGCGCGCATGGCGGTGGGGATGATGGCGTGGTGATCGGTCACCTTGGAATCGTCCACGAAGCGGCGCCCCAGCGGCCGTTCGCCTGTGCCCGGCGCCACTAGCTCGCGGTAAGGCGCTTCGATTGCGCGCACGATGGCCGGCAGGGTTTGCGCCACGTCCTGCGAGAGATGCCGGCTGTCGGTGCGCGGATAACTGATCGCCTTGCGGCTTTCGTAGAGGGCCTGCGCGGTCTCTAGCGTCTTCTGCGCGCTGAAACCGTAGAGGCGGTTGGCGTGGCGCTGCAACTCGGTGAGGTCGTAAAGCTGCGGCGGCGCCATGCGCTGGGTTTCGGACTTAATGGAAGCGATGCGGGCTTCGCCGGTGCGCGCGCGGTCTACGATGCGGTGCGCCTCTTCGCCATCGGCCGGTAGCCGCATGGCCATCTGCATGGAGTCCTTCACCGGCTCTCGGAACCAGGTGCCCTGATATTTGGCGTCGGCGCCAGCAGAGCCGCGACCATCAGGGAGCGGTGCAAACGTGGCGACCACCTCTATATAGTCTTCCGGCACGAAGGCGCGTATGGCCAGTTCACGTTCCACGAGCATGGCGAGGGTGGGAGTCTGGACGCGTCCGACGGAAAGCTCATCGCCCCACGCGAGAGTGTAGGCGCGGGAGAGATTCATGCCGACCAGCCAATCGGCGCGGCTGCGCCCGCGCGCGGCGTCGGCCAGCGGATCGTAATCCGAGCCTTCCCGCAGCTCGGCAAGGCCCTTACGGATGGCGTCCGGGGTGAGCGAAGAGATCCAGAGGCGGCGGAACGGCTTGCGGCATTGGGCGGCCTCGTAGATATAACGGAAGATAAGCTCGCCTTCGCGGCCGGCATCGGTGGCGCACACCAGTCGCGCGATCTTGGGCGAATTCAAAATCTTGCGCACTACTTCGAACTGATCTTTGGTTTTCTCGTAGACGACCAGCGGCCAGTCGTGCGGCAGCATGGGCAGCAGGTCGCGCCGCCAGTGCTTCCATTCCGGCCGGATTTCGTGCGGCTGCGCCAACGCTACCAGGTGGCCGATGGCCCAGGTGACCACGTAGCCGTTGCCGTGCAGGTAGCCTTGCCCCTGTTTGGTGGCGCCCAGCACGCGCGCGATGTCGCGCGCCACCGAAGGCTTCTCCGCCAGCACGGCCACACTGGAGCCTTCCGCATCCGGGCCGCTCATGTGCCGAGGGTAACATGCGGTGAACCACGAAGGCGATCTGAGCGGCTTGGGATGACTAGCCGGAAATGCCGATCTGGCGGGACTAAAGTCCCGCCCGGCAAGCTAAAGCTTGCGCCACGGTTCATCAAGTGGAATATATGAAGGTCTCGATCTCGTCGATCCGCCCGTCCGCGTCGTGATACCCGATCTCGACCAGATCGCGCGTGTACTTTGAGGTGAACAGCAAATAGCTCATCAGATCGGAGCAGGAACCCCTGCCTCGTCCCAGACTGTTTATAAAGTACTGGATCAGGTACGGCATATCCTTCTGGTGCTTCTCCGCCAAGTCTGACAAATCAACCGAAGGGGTGATGAGCAGCGTTCTCAGAGGGCGCACCTTTTCACATCCTTCCGTCCCGGACTGGCTGATGTGGCCATTGCCGAGCAGTTCATTCAACCGCTCCAGATGCTCGATGTCGGTCGCCAGATGATCCAGGAACATGACATTGAAAAGGACTCCCATGATTTCGGCGAGCGAAGGATCTCCGTGATCCGCGGCTTCTTCCTGATGCTCGAGGTTTTCGCAGCGGACACCGATAGCCAGAATCTTTTCGGCTCCCAGGCGTATCACCGGGCTGAGAGGTTGCTGCAGGCGCACACAGCCGTCGCCGAAAAAGGCGGTTCCCTTCGCCGTTTGGAGTTTTACGGGCCCAAAGACCAAAGGAATGGCGGCCGAAGCGCAAACGTGCTCGACGGTGATTTTCGTCGCGAGCGTCACGCGCCGGCTCCTGTTCCACATGGGATGGCCTTTTTTTCCTTGGATGAAGAGATAGCTTTTCCCGGAGTTATAGTTGGTGGCCGAAATCGTTAGGGCGTACAGGTTGCCCCGCTTGATATTGCTTTCGATCCGGTCGCAGTCGAGGTGCTTCCCAAGAAAGTGCCGCAGAGGAGTCGCGTCTAACAGCGAATGCGCGTTACCGCCTCCGGTAATTCCTCCAAAAGAGAGATCCAGTATCCACGTCAGAGAATTATGGGCCTGCGTCGCGACATCGCAGCGAAAAACGTCCGAAGGTTTGAGGTTCGCCCACAGCTCGGCGAGAAGTTTGGTCGCTGAAGAAAATTCGTTGCTGCCCACGGCAAGGGCGCAACCATTGATTGCTCCAGCGGAAGAGCCTCCGATTATGGGGAAAGGATTGCCGCGCGTGCGAGTCCGCTTGATCTCCCCAATGCGCCGGAGAACACCGGCCTGATAAGCGCCGCGGGCGCCCCCGCCGCTCATCACTAAACCGAGCGCACCGTCCATTTTCAGAGGTCCTTTTGGCCTCTCCGCGCGGTATCAGCGTCTTGCACCGCACATATTAGGTTAACAGAATCTCCTTATCTTTAATAGCCTCTCTAGCCGTTTCCTGGACGGCCACGCGCCCGCCAGGCGGCGCCATACACGGAAGGAAGTTCGATTGTGTTTGGCTGTGTTATTGGCGGGCCTTGCACGCGCTCTGAAGGCGCTCGGTTTGCCGGGCCGTCCAGGGGAGGCCCACTTGTCTTGACGGCTAGAGACCACCCGCGAGCTGCGCGAGCGCGTATTCCAGGTTGAATTCCGGCTCCCGGGTAGGCAGCAATGCCGGCAAGTCGGACCGCCACGGCGACGTTCGATTCGACTGCAAGGATTTGATCTGATCCGGATCCGCCGGCACGCGAATTCCCAGCGCGAGCGCGCAGCGCAGCGCCACGGCCGCCAGACCCGCCGGTATGGGCGCCAATACGCAACGCTGCCCGGCTTGCCGTTTGACCGCCCGCACGAACTGGCGGAGCGTGGGCCGCTCGTCGTAGAACAGCGAGTAGGCTCCCGGCTTCCCACCGCGCAGAACTGCTTCGGCAGCTTCCAGGAAGTGGCTTAAGGCGACGACGGCCACTGGCGCCATGCCATCGCCGACGATCGGCACGACAACCGTGCGCAGCAGCGCGCCGCGTTGCCGGGCGAACAGCCCTCCGTTGCCCACCACCAGGCCCGGCCGCAGGACTGTTTCGCCGCCGTCCAAGAACATCTGCTCGATACCGTACTTCGTGCGCCCGTATTCGGACAATGCATCGGCGCGGGCGGAGTAGGAGCTCAGGAAAATCTGGGTCTTGACGCCGACGGCCTTCGCGGCCGAGAGGCACGCACGGGCGCCGTCGATATTTCGATCGATCGCTCCCGGCTGGAAATCGTGAGCGGCATGAATCACCACGCCGCTCTCTTCGAAGACGGCGGGACTCACAGGTTCCCCAAGCGCCAGGCGGCTGACGCGCCCGCCAGTCGCGCCGCCAGACCGGCTCGAACCCGCAACGGCAAATCCCAGGCTCTCGAAATGGGACGCCAGGCTGCTCCCCAGGTAACCGTTGATGCCGATGATGAACACGTTCATGACAGTTCGTGCGCGAGCCGCCTGCCGATGCGCAGCGCGTTGGCCATGATGGTGAAGGTCAGGTTCTTGGAGGGCAGCCTGGAAAAGCAAGCGCCATCGACGATGTGTACGTGCGCGGTTCCCGACAGCCGGCCGTCGGCGTGCGTCTCAAACGGTCCTGGTTCGGCGCGCATCGGCAGGACGCCGGCGTAATGCAGGGCTTGTCCCATTCCGGGGCGCTCGATCAGCGCCGGATGGCTGAGATAACCAATTCTACGCAACAACCGTATGATCTTTCTCTCGATGGCAGGATTGCCGCCGGTTGGCGCGAACTCGACTTCCAACTCGCCGGACGAGCGTAGCCGCACGTAGCTCTGGGGCGTCTCGATGCCCGGGTAAAACAACATCAATAATCCGGCAGCGGGCGCCACGTGCTTCAGGAGTGTGAGGTTGGCGCGAAAGGACAGCGGCAGCGTGAACAATACGTCCGACCGCAGAGGACCGGTGGCGCCGTACAACGTGCCTTGGATCGTTTCGCCGCTATCCAGGTCGTCCACAATCCAGTTGAGCTGGGCGAGGGAAGAATCGTTGGCCGCGAGGCCTGCGCCGATGCGCCCCAGCGAGAAAAACGGGATGCACGCCATGGGATTGTCCAACACGGGAAGCCGCTTGTCATACTCGGCGGCCGACTGCAGGACGATCCGCGCCGTGTTGAGCGTTCCGGCGGCGATGCAGAGCTTGCGCCCACACCAGACCTCCGCTTCGCCTGTATCGAGATTTCGCGCATAGACTCGAACCTGGCCGTCGCGCTCGTGGAAGCGCTCGACGAGGCGTCCGCTCAGATAGGTGATTGCGCCTTCAGACCTCAACTGATCGATGGTGTAAGCCGGAGTATAAATGGCCGGGATGTGCGGTTGAAAGAACTCCAGGTTCTCGTATTGGTACGCCGCACGTCCATTCCAGGGCTGAGTCAATACGGCCAGTCTGGGGCGGCCCAGGAAGGTGCGCTCACGCGCGAAATCGGCGCGCGCCTGTCCGTAGCGCGCGAACAGCTCCGAAAAGAGCGGCGACAGAGCGAGCGGCGGCAGGAGAGCTTCGTCATGCGCGAAGTACGGCGTGAGATCGTCATTGGCGCCGCTCACTCCTATGTGACTGGTCAGCTCGTCATAGAACGGTTGTAAGTCCTCGACTGAGATGGGAAAGTCGCGAAGGTCCCGGTCGGTGAATCGATAGACTCCCGCGCCCCACGCGTTCGCCAGCCCGCCCTTGGCCAGGCTGATGACACCCTCGAAAGTCTTGCTGACAACCGGCGTCAGACGTCGCCAATCGCGCACGACGAACGACATGAATGGGGATTTCAGCTTCAGGCTGATGGGCCGGTTATGGAGATTGTGAAGGCTCTCGAACTCTTCGCCGATCAGTTCCGGGAACAGGTCGTCCCGCGTGCGGCGGAGGTGGTATACATTGCCGCTCAGCCGTGCATCCGTCGGAGCGTCACGCCCCACATCGAGAACCAAAACGCGCTTGCCCCGCAAGCCGTAAGCGGCGAAGGCGCCTCCAGGCCCCGATCCGATCACGATGGCGTCAACGCAATCCATGGCGGCGTACCAGGTATTCACCCTTGGCGAGTTTCCAGGCGCTGCGGATGACCGCGGCCGCAAGTTCAACCACGGCCCCTCCGCGGCCGGGTTCAGTCGAGACAAAATAATGTTGGTACCGGGCGCGAGCCTCGACAAGATAGGAAAGAACCTGAATCCTGCGGGTCAGTTCGCTACCCGCTCCGCGCCGCCTGAGTGCGAATTCCACCGCCTCGACGTCCAGGCCGCGCGAGACGATACGCGCCAGCAGCGCCGAGCCGGCTTCGGCGGGAAACAACTTCCGATTCGCGGCCGCGTAGCGCTCGATGATCACGGGTTCGGGTGTCCCTCCGAAAAGGCTGTGGTGGAGATATAG
>JBEKUO010000457.1:0-6219 GCA_049514955.1 Bryobacteraceae bacterium
GCTTTGCTTAGAACGTAGTGACGAGGGTCAGGATGGCCGGACCCGGCCGCCGAACTCTTCTTCGCAATGCTTCCAGAAGCTGCAATGCTTCTGGCTGCAGAGGAGCGACTGCCGGTTCGGACAATACATCCCCGATCCCATGGCCTTCCGCGCTATCGGATACAGGACCCGGGTGGCCCGGATGTCCGGCTCCTCGACGGTGTAGACCTGCTGCACGATTTGGATCGTCTGGGTCTTCACCAAACGGTCGATGCGCACCTCACCGCTCGCGTCGGGAGTGATCTGCTGGTAAGTGGCTAACTGGAACGCGTAGTCGGGCGAGACGCAGGAAGGCCGGCGTGAAGCTGTTTTGAAATCGATCAGCCGCCCTTCCACGTCGAGCACGTCCACCCTTCCCCGGACCGCGACACTGGAGATCTCACCCTGCGCATCGAGTTCGACGGCGGCGAGTTCGACTTTGGGAGCCACCTCGTCCATGTAATTAGCGACGAGCCTTTCACCCAATCGAGTTGGCACGTTGGAAGAGGGGGTGTGGGGGAGAAACCTTTGGAAGGTTTCGCCCCAACTGACCCGGCATCACCAAACCCTCACCTATCCTATGTTCAGATTCGCCGGCAAAGCCCACACCTTCACGGAAGAACAACGATAAGAGATCGCCCGCCAACGGGAATCGGTCACACTGCGAACGGATTGGTGACGCGAACGCCGAGAATCTCCTGCCAATCGTTCAAATCCTCGGTGTACAGCACCGCCACACCGGTCCGCGCCGCCGCGACCACCACCAGTGCATTCGAGAATGAGAGCGTCGCCTGGTCAGCCAATCCAACCGCCGCCCGGATCGCCCCATAATCCACCACCATCAGGGGCCAAGCCGTCAGGTCTTCCAATACCTCCAGGGCTTCCTGGCTCGAGCAACGTTGATCTACTTTCCTGGTCAGAGTTACGAAAAGTTCCTGCAATACCTGCGTGCGCCGATCCTCGTCCATCAACTCATTCATCAGCCGCTGCGCGACCCGTTTCTTCGGAGAATCGCTCTTGTCGAAGGCATACACCAGCAGTTTGGTGTCCCAAGGGCCTCTCAGGGGTCATAGAGATCGTCACGGCTCCAGTTCCGGTCACCCACGGCGACAAGACCGGTCTCAAATGCTTTTCGCAACCTCGCGCGGGCAAGCCAACTTCGGCTCAGCTCCTCCACCAGCGCTGCCAGATACTCCCGTACCAGTTGATTCACGCTGGTCCGTAGGTCGAGTGCCACTTTTCTTGCCGCGCGGAGCGACTCCTCCTCGACCACGAGAGTCACATTCTGTCCGGCTTTCTCCAGAGCTTCAGTTGTAGCACGACATCCGTGCTGCACGCTTAAGGATCATTTCATCTCTGCGATTCGTCTAAGAACGTTTGGAAGAGGGGGCGTGGGGTTCCCCAACTGGCCTGGCTTCAACAAACCCTCACCAAGCATACCGAAAAGCCTAATAATTCCAAAACATTCTCACCCGGAGATGTTTCAGGCATGGCAAACGCGGCGCCCCGAACCCTCGGTTTCTTGCGTCAGATCAGCGTTATTAGACGCGAAAGCGCTGCTCTCATCGTGTTTGCCGCCGTCTCACAAGGAAGTAAGCGGCCGTCAGCACCCCCAGCCACGGCAATCCGGCAATGATCGTCACGCGCATTCCCTCGACCCACCACGTGGTCGCGATAATGGCGACGATCGCAGCCATTCCGAGCAGCGAGGTGTATGGGTACCCGATCATTCGAACAGGCAAGCGTGAGCGGCCCGAGGCGTCCCACTTCGGACGGAAATAAAGATGCGTGATGAAGATCATCAGCCACACAAACAACCCGCCGAACAGGGAGATCCCGAATAGGTAAACGTAAGCGCTATCCGGATACAGCAGCGCGACGACCAGTGCGAGTGCCAACCCGGCGGTGGAAACGAACAACGCGACGACCGGGGTCCCGCGCGTCGAAACGCGGCCAAACGAAGGGGGCGCATACCCGCCGCGCGCGAGGGAAAACATCATGCGGCTGACCAGATAGAGATTGCAGTTCATGCTGGACGCGGCGGCAGTGATCACCACGAAGTTCACGACGTGCGCCGCGGCCGGCACGCCGATCAACTGAAACACCTTCACGAAGGGACTCGCGGTGACATCCGACCCAAGTTGAATCCGGTTCCACGGAACGACTCCGATCAGCACGACAATCGCTCCCACATAGAACAGAATCAGGCGGCCGACCATCGATCGCATCGCGCGCGGAACGGCTATTTTGGGATCCCGCGCCTCGCCCGCAGTGACCGAGACGACCTCGGTTCCGATGTAGCTGAAGATCACGAACACCATCGCCATCCACACGCCGTGCCAGCCGGCGGGGAGAAATCCTCCGTGCGCGGTGAAGTTCGAGAAGCCGATGGCCGGCGCGGGGCCGAAGCCGGCGAGCAGCGCCAGCCCGAAACCGATGAACAGAACGATCGCCACCACCTTGATCATGGCGAACCAATATTCAAAACTGCCGAAACTGCCGACGCTGCGCGCGTTGACGTACAGCAGAGCGGCCGAGAATCCTAGAATCCAAAGCCATTTCGGCGTATTCGGGAACCACCACTGGCAGTAGATCGCGATGGCCGTCGCTTCGCCGCCGACGGCAATCGATTGCGCCGCCCAATACGTGTAGCGGACTGTGAAGCCCGCCCAGGCGTTCACGTAAAGTTCGGCGTACACTCCAAAAGAACCCGCGGTGGGATGCGCGACTGCCATCTCCGATAGAGCACCCATGATGAGCAGGGCGATCGCCGCTCCAATCAGATAGCTGATGATGACGCCAGGGCCGGCAATGCGCACGGCGAGCGAGCTGCCGAGGAAGAGCCCGGTACCGATCGCGCCCCCGATGGCGATCATACCGAGCTGGCCTGAGGCGAGCTGACGCGATAGCTGCTCGCCTTTTTCGATGCGGCCGGGATCAGTGTCAGTCATCTTTAAGGAGTCGCATCATCGATCTTAGCCTTTGCCCGGTTCATAGGCTTCGCCCGGACTACCCGACGGATAGAACGCGCCCAGCAGCTTGATCGTGGAAGTCCCCGGATTCTCCACGCAATGCCGTACGCCTATCGGAAAGTAGATGCTGCAGCCAGCCGCGAATTCACAGGATTCGCCCTCGGTGTGCACAATCCCGCGGCCTTCCAGAATGAAAATGCCTTCTTCGTAGGTGTGGTAATGGACCGGGGCTTTGCTCGGCGGAATCCATCCCGCGAACTGGGTGATCTGTTTGCAGCCGAGGTCTGTATAGACCAGGTAACGGAACAAACGGTCCTGGCCGGCGCGAATGTCTTCGCGAAGGTCTTCATGGACCAGCAACCGCGGCGGCTCGCCGGACCCCGCCGGCAGCGGACCGCCGACGATGTGGCGCCGCGGGTCCTCGGGGCAACACGAGCTGACCACACGAATGGTCTGCGCGCCTGCGTTCTCGATGTTGTAGACCGCCCCAGGGGGGACAAAAATCGCAGTACCGGAGCTAAGCCTGTAGTCGAATCCGTCGACGCGGCATTTCCCTTCGCCGCTGGCGACGTAGAGCACCTCTTCGGCCCCCGGATTCACCACCGCCGGCGATAATCCCGGGGCGTAGTCGCTGACCGTCTGGGTGATGCGCTCGGCGCCGCTGTTTTGGGAAATGACGGTCCGGGCCGTCCAGTTGCCGAGAGTGGAAACCTGCCCGTCTTCGGCGGAATACACCCGGCAGCCACCGGTGAGAATTTTCATAAGCGCACCATTAGATCCAGGGTATCTTCGAGAGCCATCAACGCATGGTCGACGTCCTGCAGCGTATTGTATACGTGGAACGCAAAGCGCACCCCGTCGCGGCGCGTGGAAACGGCGATTCCGCGCCGGGTGAGCTTGGCGAGCACCGCCGCGGGATCCCGGGCGCGGAGCACCACCAGCGGCCCCACGCTTGACGGCGGGGTTTTGGAATCGATGCCCAAATCGCGCGCGCCGGTGAGGAATGCCCGAGTCAGCCGCTCGATCTGCACCGCGACATTGTCCATTCCGATGCCGGCCAGCAGATCGATCGCCGGCCGCGCGAGATAAATGTTCGGGATAGGAGGCGAGCCGCCTTCGAAGCGCCGAGCATCCGGCGAGGGATCCAGGCACTTGGTATTGAATGCGAAAACGTCGCGTTGGGCCATCCAACTGGTGATGGTCGGCGTGAGCGTCTCGATCAGCTCGCGCCGCACGTAGAGGAAACCCAGCCCCGGCGGACCGAGCAGATACTTCAGCGTGCCCGTGACGTAGAAGTCGACGTCCAGCGCTTTCACGTCGACCGGGCGGGTCCCGCAGTCCTGATAGCCATCGAGAAAGAGAAGAGCGGCTTGGGCGTGAGCGATGTTCGCGATGGCCGCCACGTCCGGCCGGAACCCATTGACGAAGGAGACCTGCGTCAGCGGCACGATCCGCGTCCGCTGATCGACGGCGCGTTCATAGAATTCGGTGGGAACGGTATCGTTGACGCCATCCAGAAACTGGATCTCGGCACCACGCGGGCGCTGGGCGAGCCAGATGTGCGCCATGGTCGGAAATTCGTACTCGCTCAACACCACCTTGTTGCGTGTATCGAACTGCAGCGCATTCGCGATCGGATTGATTCCCGCCGAAGCGCTGGTGACGATCGCGACCTCGTCCGGTTGGGCGTTGATGAAGTGCGCGAAGGCGCCGCGCAGCGCCTCGTAGTTTTCCATCCATTCCTCCCAGGGCGCTGCCGAGGTCCGCCAACTGGCTGCGTATTTCTGCATGCCGGCTTCAACGGCGTCGCATAGGGCGCCTTGGGAACAGTTATAGAGGTAGGTTTTTTCCCGGAGAATCGGGAAATGCGATCTCAATTCCGAGATCTGTTCATCGGTCAGCATGATTACTTCCTATGACGCCCGGGGCATTGCCAACTCGCATTCCTACGGAGGTCTGCGCCGGTTGGCAAAGGAAGGGCCATAAGTGCGACTTCGCGATCGGAGCTTCGTGTCCGGGCAGTGCAGACTTCACACATGCCGCCTGCGCCGATTGGGCGCGAGGATTTCGCAAGGGGCGAGTTCGGTGCCGACGGGGCGGGGCGAAGTTGGCGCGAACCATTGTGCTGGGCACTGAAAAGGAGCCCAGTGCTTTCGTTGCTGCGGAATGCTTCAACGACGTAATCCCAGCCGTAATCGCGCTGGCTGCCGTTCACGACCCACCCGGAAAATGCACTACGGAAGATCGCGTCGGCTTGGCTGTCCGTAATGTGTTGCTCAGGCCTTCTCACGGAGATTTGATCTGCTCTATTTTGTCAGATCTGGCGATCATTGTCCGGAATTCGATGTAACGTTTGGCGACGACTGCAACCGGCGCAGACGCTGCTCGATTGTTCCATATCATCCTGCAAGCCGTCCACGTCAACCGGGGCCATGCGATTGCCGCCACTTAACCGTATTGTCGTCGATTGCAGAACTACCTGGGACAAATTTCAGGAACGCCGCTCACTGAAGGCACCTTGACGCTTTCGTCGCCAAAGCGAACTCGCGCCTTGCAGCGTTACCAAATAGGCGCTCTCCAAGTTCAATCCCGTGAATCCCATCACGGAACCATCGAGCTTTCTCGCCGAGCCACGCGCGAAACTGCTGCGAGCGCACCGTCACAGAATAAGCAACTCCGTCTGCTTCTCCCCCGTGACCCGCGCCTCTTTCTCCCCCACAAACACATTCACTTCCGACCTCACTCCGAATTCCTTCAAATAAACGCCCGGCTCGATGGAGAAGCACGTCCACGGCACGATGCGGCGTTCATCATGAGTTTCCAGGTTGTCCATGTTGGCGCCGTTGCCGTGCACGTCCTCGCCGATCGAATGGCCCGTGCGATGCACGAAGTATTCTCCGAACCCGCGGCTTTCGATGTAACCGCGCGCTACGTCGTCCACTTCGAAGCCGCGCAGCTCATGGCCGGCCGCCACCGCGTCCTGCACGCGGCGTATGGCGGCATCGCGCGCGCCGGTCACCACTGCGAACACTTGCCGCATGGCGTCGCTCGGCCGGTCGCCGCAGAAGCCTGTCCAGGTGATGTCGTAGTACACCGCGCCGGGGCGGTCCAGCTTGGCCCACATATCCAGCAGCACGAAATCGCCGCTGCGGATCTCGGAAGTGACCTCGGCGGACGGCTCGTAGTGCGGGTTCGATGCGTTGGCATTCACACCTACGATCGGCCCGTC
>JBEKUO010000458.1:0-6214 GCA_049514955.1 Bryobacteraceae bacterium
ACATATAAGAGCCAGGGCTTCCCGCGCACAAAAGGGACTTGCCGGCGGCCGTGGCGGCCGTACCGGCGCTGGCTGAAATTGCAACAATGGCGGATGGTGAATAGGTAAAAGTCCACTCAATACCGGCTGGCTGGCTTCCGGACGGGGAGGTGAGCGAAAGATTGAGGGAGACGGTGCCGCCAGGAGTTACCATTCCCGACGACAGGGCCAAGGAATTCGACTGACAAAAGGCCGCAGCGCCTGACATGGAAAATGCAATGAACCAGGTTGCATACGGCGTCAGGGAACACATCGCGGTTAAATAGTAAGCTCTCGCTTGTCCCTGTTCAAGATTGCGTTTAGTTAGGTTAACAGTCTACCGTTGCCGTTAGTTATAATCAGTTGCAAGATAAGATTACATTTCAGGGTAACTGTTGTAAGCTAACGGGTTGCGGACTGGCCCTAGATCAGGACACGTCCATGCAGATCCTCCGTGAAAGCGGGCTCGTGCCCACTCACGCCGTCGAACTCCCGACCTCCGCACGGTGGGCCTGAATGCGGACCGAAACGGAGCAGCACCTGCGGGAGCACGGCGCCGAATTGAGGCCCCGGCGTAGCTAAGAAAAGCAGGCTGACCTGCTTTCAGGCGTTTGGCGGGATGGCGACCATAAGGTTCATTGTTATCTGCAACTGCGCCGGCGCGTCCGCTGGCAAGGTAGGTGAGGTCACGGTGAGAGTGTCGATCCGGCCAACGTGTTCCGGGGAAGCCGTACCCATCTCCAGGAACGTCGACTGTGACGGCCAAGCTGTTGGCCCCGGCGCTCAGGGGGCCGAGTTGGGCGGCCGCGTCAGCGGAGCTCGAATCCGACCACGACGACCCACCGTTGGCCTGCCCCTAAAGGTTGCCCGTGTTCAGCGTGTTCGCCAGGAACAATTGTTGCTGCCAAGTGAGGGGTGGACGGCACCAGGACTGCAGGCCAGTCGAGGGCACCGGGTTGCAAATATACACGGAAGCGTCGCCTGCCCCTGGACCTCCTGGCTCAGTTCGACGTCGTGGGACGGGAATTGAGCGTACGCCTGCCCTGCCAGGCTGGCGACGAGCATGACGGCTCCATTACCCCATCTGCCGATTGTTATGGCCGGGCGGCCAAGAGCGTCGGCGCAGCGGCTCTGGTGCAATTTGGTTTGTTCCAGCATTATGATTCCGCTTTCGGGCGTCCAATTGGAACCATTCAAGCCGGTGCCATATAATGGCACTTAGCGCGGAACGGGCAGAAAGAACTGGGAGCTGCGTGGAGCGCATTTGGCGGTGATCCTTTTTTACGACGGGCATTGCGGGGTCTGCCATTCTGCCGTGAAGTTTGTTCTGAAGCATGACCGCCGAACTCTCTTCCGATTCGCTCCGCTCCAGGGAGAACTGGCCAGCCGGCGCCTTCCGGCCGGACTACCCGATACCATGGTTGTCGAAACCGAAAACGGTAACCTGCTGATGCGATCTTCCGCATGGATCTGTATCCTGGACCGACTTGGAGGCCCCTGGAAACTCGCCGCGAGAGTCCTGGGCTTGATCCCCCGTCCTATTCGTGATCTGGCCTATCGAATCTTCGCCGCCTGCCGCCGACGAATCTTCGGCAGGCCGGATGTGACCTGCCCGATTCTGCCGGTGGAACTCCGAAAGCGCTTTGACGCTTGAACACCATCCGTCCCCATAGCTTGGCCGGACCCACGACTGCCGCCATGCACGCCGACTTCTCCCCGCCGCAACCCGGATACGAGTTGAAGATCCCCCATACTGTGCGGATCATCCCGACGAACGGGGCCGTGGCCGCCACAGTACCGAGACCTCCAAGCCGACGAGCCATCTGGCTATGCGCGTCCACCGCCGAACGCCCCGCGGCGTGTTGCGCCAAACTCACGCGCCAATCCCTCTACGAGTTGACACCATTCCGCTCGGTTTTGTTCCGACCGCCTTCGTGCGGTGACCACGACTGTGGGCGGTTGGGAATAGCAGAGGAGAGTCTGGCTATGATCGTCGGTCGCGCGATGGGAATCAGCGGCACTGAAGTGCGCCACCGGCGGGAGGCTCGGACATGTGCTTAATCGCACGCTGCCGCGAGGAGATCGATGCTGCTGCATGCGAGCCGAAGCTTGGCCACTCCTGGCGCACGTGCGTTCATGCGGCGGCGGCTTGGCGTGTTGGCCGATCAGGCAGGAGTGGACGCCAGAAGCAGAAAAGCCCGCCACCGGCACTTACCGGTGGCGGGCCAGGAGGAAGAAACTGCTGTTAGCCCTTCAGTTAGTAAACACGCGCGCCGTCGCCGCGTTTCGTGGAATCGACCGTGCGGCCCATTTTTTTTTTGCCAGCCTTCATAATCTCGGCGAAAGTGGCGCCGTTCTCCAGCAGGGCGACTGTCGTGGCTGTTCTGCCGCCCTCGCACGGCCCGGCGGCTTCGCGGCCTTCTTCGCCTTGGGTACGTACTTGACGCCGGGGGCCTTCTCGTGACAGCCGCGCACTTCACCGGCGTGCTTCGCGGACTTTGCGCCACCGGCCCTTCATCCAGGCTTCGGCTTCTCGGTCTCCCCCTCGGGCGTGGCGGCCTCTCCCAGCCCTTCAATGCGTGCCCAGATACGGCTGGCGGCCATCTTGTGGTCTTTGAACTTCTTGGTCCGCTGTTCCAATGGCCACCCCGCGCTCTGCCGGCGAAGCGGCGGCCAACTCCGCTCCTGTTGGCTGCGGAAGGCGCCGAACGGCGTCGCTGCAGTGAAATCGGGGTCGTGCGATACGGTGTTCCACCGCTGCGAGGGCCACCTCACGCCATGTAAATTGGGGAAGTTCGTGCTCGAATCAATCCTCTCATTCATGGCCTTGCGACGGCAGGTCGCCGTGTTCAAGCGCAAATGGCCGCGGCCCAGCTAGACTGGCTCTTCTGGACACCTGTGCGGCTTGTCAACTGGGCCGAGATCCTCGTCATCGTAGCAGCCCGAGACTGTCATCAACCGGCATCGTACTGGTTTCCGGCTCTACGCGCTTGGCGATCCCGGCTGCGGGGTGGCCGATCGAAAAGCACCGAAGAGATTCGTGTGCGATCCGACGCTTGGCGGAAGAGAACCCGGATTTGGGGGTCCCAAGATCCATGGCGAGTTGTTGAAGCTCGGCTTCGTGGTCTCCGAACGGAGTGCCGCTCGGTGTCTGCGACGAGTGCCGCGTCGTGGCGACCCTGAAAGCGGTGGCTTGCGTTTCTCCAGAATCACCGCGGGGCGATCCTGCACCTCAACGTGAGTCGACACCCGACCGCGTACTGGGTCGCAGCGTCTTTGCGCAGAATGGACTAGCCCGCTTCCTTTCGTTGTTGAATACAGTGCCGCAACCGTTTCCGAAGGTTGGGACCAATTCCGATAACGCCTTATGGCGCGAACACGATGTTACCCGGCAACCCCGGCAGGGCAACCGGGCCGCTCACCTCACCAGTCGCTGTATTCACAATCTCCAGGCCCTCCAAAGTTACCACCCACGCTTCGGAACCGTCCGGAGTGAGGACCACGGGTGACGGACTCGTACCTACCGAGATGCTGGCTTGCTGAGTCAGCGTCGGAAGATTCGCGACCAGAAGCAGGTTGTTCAGTGCGTCCGCCACATACGCCGTCGAGCCGTCGGGAGAAATCGCCAGCCCGTTCAGAAGCCCGTTCGCAGGTGTGAGGTGGATGGTTCCGGTGAGCTTAAAGGTCGACGTGGAGAGCAGACGGACCAGGCCAAAGTTGGAAGTGTAAACAAGCGTGGAGCCATCCGGTGTCAATGCTAACTCCCCCATACCGTCCGAAATGCTGATGGCCGCAATGTACTTGAAGGTGGATGTGTCGAGAACCAGAATCTCGCCCTGAGCAAAGTACACGCCGCCCCCTTTGTTAACGGCTCCCGAAACGAAGCTGGCCGAGATGTATAGACGGGTGCCATCGGGGGATGGAATGGCCTGCCCGATGTTGGTCAATCCGCCCACGTGAGCCGAACCGATCGGAGTCAGGGATGCAACGTCATAAGCAGTCACGACACCCGGATTGTAGATGTAGACCACGGTTCCGCTAGGGCTGAAAGCCAGCGCTCCCGAGATACCGACAATGTACTTGACATGCTCGGTGGCGGGATTCAGGAACAGGAGATCGCCCCCCTGCCCGAAAGAGAACTGAGATGCCCAGACGCTATTGCCGCCCGGAGGGATCGCCAACGAACCGATTTCTGCGCCGCCCAAAGTCACATGCGTGACCTTTAGCGACCCCACGTCCACCGAAGCTATAGCACTGTTATTCGCATTCAGCGCATACAGGCTGTTGCCATCCTGCGTTAGCGCCAAGCCGCTTACCGGGCCGAGTTGGCGGACCGTTGCTACCACCGTTTGCGTTGGAATCTGGAATTCAGACAGACTCCAAACCCCGGCTTCGGAGCGATTTGTGGAGTAGAGCGTAGACCCATCGGGCGAGATCGCGAAATTGGTTGGGATGTAGTCGGTCGTAGCCTCGAATACGGTCGCCCCGGTTGCGATATCGACGGCGAGAATGGAGCCTAAGGCGAATGAGATATAAGCCGTCGTGCTGTCGGGGGATGAAATGACTATGCCGGGCGTGCCCTGATTGCCGTTCGGCAGAGGAAACAGGTTCACCGTGGATGTCTGCGGGTCGATCACCAACAATTGATTATTGGAGTCCGTCATAAGAATCAATCCGCTTGGGGTAACGGCCAGGTCCGATGGGTATTCGTTAATGGGAATTTGAGTCAGCGGCGCAAGAGTTGCTGCGTCGACGACCTGGATGTATTCGTTCGCGTACCCTACTTCATAATAAAGCTGCGTTCCGTCAGGCGAAATCAAAAGAGGCCCGAGGCTTCCGAGGCTTGGAGGATTCGCCGTTGCCGTGACCCCATATGTTGTGGTGTCGATCGCTAGGAGCAAAGACGCCGGGCGGTCTTGCGGCGCGAAAACATAAACACGCGAGCCGTCTGGGCTGATCGCAAGTTCCAAAGGCGGCTCGCCCGACACACCGATCGGCACCGGCACTGTCGCCAGGACGGTGCCGGTGGCTGTTGCAATCACCTGCAATTCGCGTTTGTAGTCGACCGTGACGAACATCTTCTTGCCGTCGGGACTGAGCGCGATGCCGTCGCCGCCGGAACCAGTGGCAATCGTGCGTGTGTGCGTGAGCGTGGATGCCGCGAAGACACCGGCAGTGGAAGGAGCATTACAACACACAGTGACGTATGCTGTGGATGCTTGAAGGTGAGCCGCGGCACAAAGAAGAACCGCGACCGGTACGATTTGCGTGACGATTTGGATGCATCGAGACATGCGTTAACCTCGCCTCCGTCATTGAACGTGCGCCGACGGACCGGCGACCGGTCAGGGGCGATATAAGTGTATCAGATTTAGGGCGGCGTGACGGGTAGTGCGCTATTTTCGCGTACCTTGCAGGGACTGCACAATCATTCCACTCTAAGCTACACAGCCGTGTCGAGGCAGATCCTTGATTAAAGCCCGCCACGAGCAGAAGGCCGAGAGAAGCCTCCCTCCCTCGGTGAGCGGTACTCAGTCTACGTTCATGCCGACCTTTTCCAGGACTATATCGATCAGAAGCGTCCCACATGGGGCATGTCGTACGGCTTGATAGGCCGAATCGTATCTTGGTTCACTTGATCCGCTCGCCCGTTGTGCTGTCGAATACAGTATTCCGCAGGAACTGCTCCGTCGTCCACGGCGGCGCGCCGCCTTCCAGATACTTGTGGAACCACTCTAAGTGCGCCGTGTAGTACAGCGCCATTTCGTACCAGTCCGGCCAGTGGCCCGCCTTGGTGTACACGATCAGGCGCGAGGGAACGTTCTTCTTTTGCAGCGCCGTGAAGAACTCCAGCGACTGTGTGTAGGGCACGCGGTAATCGCCCTCCCCGGTGATCACCAGGCACGGCGTCTTGAAGTTCTCCACGTACTTGGATGGGGAGAACTTCTCGTAATGCGCCGAGTTCCACGGCTGCCCCTTAAGGTCCCATTCGGGGAACCATAACTCTTCGGTGGCGCCGAACATCGCGGGCAGGTCGAACAGGCCCATCATCGAGGCGATCGCCTTGAAGCGATCCGTGTGGCCCTCGAACCAGTCCATCATGTATCCGCCATAGGACCAGCCCATCGCGCCCATGTGGCTGCTGTCCACGTAGGGCAGCTTGGCCAGTCCGTCGGTAACCTTCATCAGATCTTCG
>JBEKUO010000459.1:0-6204 GCA_049514955.1 Bryobacteraceae bacterium
GGCCGCCTCCTGTGTGGTTTGCAGCGTGGCCTTGGCAAGCTCCAGGAATGCCTGGTTGTTGCTCTGGAGCGCGTCGGCCGATAGCGCCTTAAAGGTGTCCGCCAGCTTCTGCCGCGCGTCATCCATGGCGGCCTGCAGCTCGCGGTACTGCTGCTCACGATTCTGGAGCCGCTCGTTCAGGACGGCCTTCTCGGGCTCCCACTCCGCTTTGGCGCGCTCGTAAGCCTGCCGGGCCGAGGGCCGCAGGAAGGGCCATGCCAGCACCATCCCCAGCGCCAGTCCGAACAAAAAACATGCAACTAGCAGAATGTTTTGCATTCTGGCTGAATTATCGCATAGTGGGCAGGCCTCACACGAATAACTAAAGTAAAGTGGTGTCGATCAAGGCCAGGTATGCGGCGATCAAGCGGTAGCTATCGTAGTAGTCATCCACGCGAATCGCCCGAAAGCTATCTCGCGGGCTGTGCAGAATGGAGAGCGTCTCCTGGGTGACCGAATGAAAGGTGATACCGCGGATGTGCAACGGGACGAAGGACTCGGCATCGTCCCTGCCCACCTGCTCCACGTTAATCGACTGCAGCGGTAGATGCATGCCGGCGGAGGCCTGACGGGCCAGCGTGGCCAATTGCGGATCGGCGTGGCTGAGCCACACTGCGGTTGGCGACAGACCCAGACATTCGATATTCACCAGGGCGCTGATGTTGGCAGGCTGCCCGGATCGGATGCTTTTCACGTAGAAATGCGAACCGACCAGGCCTTCTTCCTCGCCGGAAAACCCGATAAATACGAACGTATGGCGGCGCGGCGTTTCGCGGAGACCTTCAAGCAGACTGGCTAACAGAGCAGCGCCGCTCCAGTCGTCCACTGTGCCGTCGCCGGCTTTGACGTAGTCGGTATGCGCGGAAACCAGGATGCGTGAATCCGTGGCGCCCGGCAAGCTGCAGATCACATTCGGGGCCTTCAGATGTTTGACCGGCTGCTCCTCCAGCCGCTCTGGCGCACAGCCGGTTTCTTCGAACAGCTTCTTCAGGGTTTGCTCGCGCTGCAGGTTGTCACGGGCGGCCTGACGCAGGCGCGAAATCACGACTTCTTTGGCAACCGGATGGAATGTACCCTGCTGGCCCGCTGCCGAGAGGACTGCTGCCAGCGCCACAACAAGTGACAGAGCCGGGCGCAGACCTGCACCTGTCCGTGGTCTACTCTTCGTGGTCGTCGTGCCCGGCCTCGCCGCCCGTGCCTCCGGTTGCCAGCGCGGCCATCTCGTCGCGAGTGTAGCTGCGGGGCTTCGGTTTGTTCTTATCCTTCTCGCCTGTGGCCGCAGTTTCCACCAGGAACTCCCGCGCGCCCGCGAGCTCATCTTCAAGGTTGAAGGCCGGAACCGCGCGCAGAGCCGGGACCTGTGCGACGCCATGCTCGTTGAGGATGCACTCCATCCCGTTGGAAAGAGCAAAGCGGATACGAAGATTCTTTTTGACCGTGACCTTGCGCAGGTCGGAAAGCTTCATCGCTCCGCTTCCGAGTAGTTTTCGTCCTGCTCCAGCAGAGCGCCGCTCGCGATTCGCTCCTGGCAGGAAACGCAGAACTTGGCCCAGGGCACCGCGTCCAGCCGTTTGACGGAAATGGGTTCCTCGCAGCCTTGGCAGGTGCCGTAAGTTCCCAGGTCGATGCGCCGCAGGGCGTCCTGCACTTCGCGCAAAAGCTTCATGTCCAGCATGTTCCGGTTGAGGAAAATCCATTCTTCGTGGCTTTGCTGGCTCAGATCGCCTTCGTCGTGCGGGTGCTCCTGGCGGGTGATCACCTGGGCAGCGTTCTGGGCGGACATGCTGCGCCGCAGTTCGTCCACCTTCCGCTCTAGTATCTTTCTATAAGTCTCGAATTTGCTTTTCACGCTACTTCTCGATTCCAGCCTGAATACAGCCGCAGAAGATATGACGCCCGAAGAACCCGAAAAGTTGCAAAGGCAAAACCAGTGAAGGAACGGACGCCGCGGAAGCGCGCCAACGCTGGGCTGCTCACTGCGCATGGATCCGGGTCTGCGGGCCGGGAGCCGGGCAGGTCCGATGTGCGGCAAAACACCGTACTGGGGCTGGATTTGGTACTTCGACGGCTGGCGCGTAGCTGCGGCTCGTAGTGCGGCCATTACGGGGCCTTTACGGGTGCGCGAGCGGACGGTACCCGCTGACGGCCGCGAACGCATCGTATATACCGCGCGATCTCTAGGACGGCGTCGGCTGGCGCACTGTGGATGTTCAGCCCGGTGTCGCTCGGGAGCGGCGATGGTACCGACTCATCGTGACCCGCCCGTTTTTGAACTAGCGGCAACCACCCGGCATTGTAAAATCACGGAAGAACATGCAACGCGTCGCAATAACCGGTGTAGGCCTGGTCACGCCTCTGGGGCTTTCCGCCGCGGAGAACGTGTCACGCAGTTGCCGGGGTGAATCCGGAATCGGGCGCGCCCAGGCGTTCGTCGTGGAAGGGCACGCGGCCCAGGCCCTGGCGACGGTGGCCGATTTCGACCTGGAGCCTTTCCTGCGCGTCCCCAAGAACATTAAATTCATGGGCCGCGCGGTGCAGTTCGCCATGCGGGCGGCGCGCGAAGCGATCGATCAAAGCGGGCTCGATCCGCGCAATATGGATGCCACGCGCGTGGGAATCCAGGTCGGCTCCGGCCAGACGGGCGTGGAGTACGACGACTTCTTCCCCTCGCTCCTCATGGCCTGGGACGCGGGCCGGGAGATGGATTACAAGTATCTGGGCGGCCTGCCCTCGCACCTCATCGATCGCTACATCTGCCTGCGGACGCTGGCCAACGGCGGCCTGGCGCTGCTCTCGACCGAGTTCGGCATCCGCGGTCCGAACGGCAACTTCACGCAGAAAGACACGGCTTCCGCCCTGGCTTTGAACGCCGCGTGGCTGGATTTGCTCGAGGGCCGCTGCGATGTCGCCGTCGCGGGAGGTTACGACTCGCTGGCCACGCCGGGCAATTTCCTGGCCTATGAACAGGCCGGATTGCTGTCGCACGCCGATCCCGCGGAGGCATACCGGCCGTTCGACGCGCAGGCGGACGGGCTGGTGCTGGGTGAAGGCGCGGGTTTTCTGGTGCTGGAGCGCTGGGAGCACGCCGAGGAACGCGGGGCCACCGTGCTGGGCGAATTTTTGGGTGCTGGCTTGGCGATGGGCTCCAGCACGAAATGGCGTCCGGCGTGGACCGAGGATGCCATCTGCCAGGCTGCGCGCCAAGCCACCGCAAACGCGCGCGCGGACTTCGTTGTTGCGGCCGGCTTGGGCGCGGCCGAAGAAGACCGTTGCGAGGCCGTGGCGCTGAGCGCTTTGGTGGGGAATGGCATCCCGGTGACTGCGTTGAAGAGCCAGACCGGTTACATGGGCGCCGGCACGGCAGCCGCGGAATTGGGTCTGGGGCTGTTGTGCGCGCGCCAAGGTTTCCTGCCGGCGATCGCCCGTCACCGCCTCGCCGATGCGGATTGCGCGCTCGACTTGGTGGCCGGCAACGCGCGCCATCTGGAGGACGCGCAGCAGCTTGGCTTATTCCTTTCCTGCTCCTGGGGAGGCGCGGTGGCGGCCTTGGCCGCACGCGCGATCCGCGCTTAATTAACGGATTCCCGCACTCCCGTCGCCTGATTCTTGGGGAACAGCCGAATCGGAACCTTCCGTGCGTTGGTTCATCCATTTTGGCCCCATCCCCGAAACCCGGTTTGTCCGCATCGGCGGTTCCGGTCGGCGAAAGGCCCGATCTAGGACAACCTCGCCTCCACCCGCGCGCCCACAATGCGTCAATAACTGCTTCTCTGGCTCGCCTTCAACCGGAACAAGGCTAGAGCCAACGGCTCACACCGAGGGCGTGCGCCCCGTCACTTCGCGACGTCCAGCCGCAGATTGTCCGAACTACCCGGCGCCACCCGCGCTTTCTTCGCGCTCCCCAGGTAGGGCCGGATCGCCGCGGGGTTGGCGTACTCCAGATCGGCCCCGTCCTCCACGGCGAACAGCGCGTATTCCCCGGGCGCCAATCCGCGAAATTCGTAGCTGCCGTCACTATTACTCGGCATGGCACGATTGCCTGGAGTCAGTACCACCAGCGCGCCTGGAAGAGGCTGCCCGTCGCGATTGACCGTGCCGGAAATGCGGGCGCCTTTGGCGGCGGACAAATTGAGCCGCACAGCGGCGCCGGCCGGGATATCCAGCATCTCGCCTTCCCGGCGGCCGCCTTCCGCAAACCAGCTCCTCAGGTAGAACTCGTCTGCGCCGCTGAGCCCGATACGATAGCGCCCGGGAGGAATCGCCGGAATTGAGAATCGCGCGCCGCTGTCCAACGCCAGCGGCTGGCTGCGTCCAGACTCGCCGTACAGCCGGACCGTGAGTTGCGCTGGCGGGCTCTCTCCATTCTCCAGCACGACCGTCCCGCTCAGTGAAGGCGCCTCGTGCAGGGACACACTGACATCCATATCGGCCGCGGCTACGTCGAACTCGTCTGTGCCATACCAGGTATGGCTCCCGTCCGTCGTCTCTGCCCGGAGCGTATAGTGCCCCGGCAGAACGTCCCAGAGATTGTACAGGTCTCCTGTCTCGCTCCCCTCGCGGACGTGCACGGGATTCCCTGGAAGACCTGCGGTCGTCAGCGTGTATTGTTTCGTGAGGCTCTCGCCCTGTTCGCAGTGAACGTA
This sequence comes from Bryobacteraceae bacterium, assembly GCA_049514955.1. Lineage (GTDB taxonomy): Bacteria > Acidobacteriota > Terriglobia > Bryobacterales > Bryobacteraceae > Bog-159. Next base: position 4,683 of record JBEKUO010000459.1, read on the forward strand.
CACCGATACCGCGGGAACCGGGAGCACCGTGAAGTTCGCGGTGGCCTCCTGGCCTGCCTTGAGGATCAAAGGCTCCGCCGCCCCGGGATCGCCGACATTCGGATGATATCGGATAGCGTATCCGGTATGGGTCATGCTGCGGGGTGCGGAGTCTCCCAGCATTTCATTGAACTTGGCGTACCAGGGAACACCAGATACGATCAGGTAATAGCTCCCCGCCGGGAGACCGGAGAATCGATATCCGCCGGTGTCATCGGTCCGCTTGGAGGCGGCTTCGATCAGGGAGCGGTGTCCGTCGATAAGGCGGGAGACAAGCAGTTCGACTAGCGCAAGTGTGACCGGTTCGCCGGCGTCATCCACCACTTTCCCCGAAATGACGGCGGGCTGCGACAGTCGCAACACGATGTTATCCGTATTCTGGCCAGGGCCGGCGACGACCATGCCGGTCGAGTTCCCGGCTAACAGCCCGCGCCGCTGACCGGACAGTTCGTACTTGCCTTGCGGCAGTCCTTTGAAAGCAAAGCGCCCGTCGTCTCCGCTGACCGCGGACAACCGCTGGTCGCGGCGCTCGACGGACGCGAGGGTCACGCGGGCGCCCGCGACCGGCTGGCCGCTCGCGGCGTTCAGTACCACGCCCGCGATTCCGTAAGCGCCAGCGGCCTGTGCTCCGGCGGCCGGCAGCGCCGCCATTAGGCCGCCGACCAACAGGGCAATCATTGCGTTTCTCCGGCCGCAATTCTGACGGTGATGCTTTGGCGATCGCGCTCGCCAACATGAACGCTTACGGCCCGGCCGGCCCAGGCTTGACGGACGTCCGGATTGGCGTACTCGAATGCCTCGGCGGCGCCGGTCCACGCGTAAGCCTGATAGTCCCCTGGAGCGACTCCGGACAAGACGATCTTCGAGCTTAGACGCGCGAACCGGCTACGGAGTTCATTGCCGGAGGCGGGCAGCAGAACGACCCACGCGGGTCCCGGATCGCTCTCGGCGGATGCCGTCACATCCACCGTTCCGCCATCCAAAGCCAGCATCGCCTCGATCGGCGGCGGGGCCGCGCCGGGTGCAATCCTCAACTCGCCGCTCGCCAGTAGATCCGTCTCCCCCATACGGGCTGCGGCAATGTAGCCGTTGGCACAGTCCATGCCTACCCGGTAGCGGCCCGGCAGGACATCTTCGATTGCGAACTCCCCGGATGGTTCGGTGGAGGCTTCCAGGGGGTCTTCGGCGGAAATCCAGTCCTCCGCGGGCGAGAGCTTGATCGCGCAATTTGGCGATGACGGCGACGCGGGCTCGGAGGATGCCGCCACGCGCACGATGCCTCTCACAACCACGCTACCCGCCATCGGCACGACCACGGCCTTCACATCCGCACTGGCCGGCAGCGCCAGCTCGCCTCTCTTGCGCTCGCGGCCTTCTCCCTGGGTAGCGCGGAGGGTATAACTGCCTGGCGCTACAGAGTCGACCTGGAACGCGCCTGTGGCGGTGTCCAGGGTGACGGGTGCACCGCTGGGTTCTCCGCCCG
>JBEKUO010000460.1:0-6198 GCA_049514955.1 Bryobacteraceae bacterium
CGCGGCTTACTATTCGGCGGGATGATTTTCGCTTCCGCGCTGGTGCTCTCCTTCTCGCGCGCCTCCGTGCTCAACGTGCTGGTAGCCACCACGGTCCTGATCTACCTGCACCGGCCGCGCATTCGCCTGGCAAGATTCTTCGCGCTCGCGGCGGGCGCCGGGCTTGCCGGCATTATCGTGCTGCGTGCGCTGCTGCCCGCTTTCACGGAAGCCTACTGGATGCGTCTCTCGAACTCGGTCGCCTATCTCTTCACCGCGACCGAGGGATTGCTTTCCGGACGCGTCGCGAGCTGGCGCACCGTGCTCGGATTCCTGGTGGACCATCCGTGGCACGCGCTGTTCGGCATAGGTTATAAAACGTTGCCCTACTCCGATTACCTGGGGCGCACGGTGATCACCGATAATATGTACCTCAGCCTGCTGGCGGAAACCGGCATCGTGGGCTTGGGCGCGATGTTGTGGCTCAGCCTGCAAATCCTGCGGTCGGCGCACCGCGCGGCGCGTTCGCCCGATCCGCGGCACAGCTTCTTCGGCAGTTGGATTTTTGCGTTTTGGGCCGGCGAGATTGTCCAGATGTTCTCGGGCGACTTACTGACTTACTGGCGGGTGATGCCGCTGTACCTATGGGTGCTCGCTGTAGCGGTTCGCCATGAACATCCTGTGTCTTGATCAGTTCAGCGAGTTAGGCGGCGCGCAGCGCTGTCTGCTCGAGCTGCTGCCGGCGTTCGCGAACCGGGGATGGAGCGCGCACCTGGCCGCGCCGGGAGAGGGCGAGCTACTACTGCAGGCCGCCGCCTTGCACGCCACCACGGATCGTATCCCGTGCGGGCCGTATTCCTCCGGACGGAAGAGTCTCGCGGATATGTCGCGTTTCGCGTGGGAAGCGCCGCGCCTGGCCCGTGAGATTCGCACGCTCGTAAGGCGTTACGATGCGGACCTGATCTATGTGAATGGCCCGCGCCTGCTGCCCTCCGTGGCGCTGGCGGCGCGCCATGGTCCGGCGGTCCTGTTTCACTCTCACAGTTTGCTGGATGGATACGCGCGGCGGCTGGCGGGACGCTCCCTGAGCATGGCGCGCGCGGCGCTGGTGGCCTCCTGCCGCTTTGTCGCCTTGCCGCTGCTGCCCTACTGCGGGGATCGCGGCATGCGTGTGGTGTATAACGGTGTGCGGCAGATGGCGCCGGCGAGCCGGGCCCGGACGGCGCTCGATCCGGAAGCGGAGTTCCGTATCGGCGTCATCGGCCGCATCTCGCCGGAAAAGGGCCAAGCGGATTTCCTGCGCGCGGCTCGCATTCTTCACCACGATTTCCCGCACTGCCGGTTTCTGATCTACGGCGCGCCGCTATTTTCCGACCCGGCAGCCATGCGGTATCGAGCAGAACTGGAAGCGCTGGCTGAAGGTCTGCCCGTGGAATTCGCCGGGTGGCAGGAGAATGTGGATGGCGTGCTCGCGACGCTGGACTTGCTGGTGGTTCCATCGGCGCCGGTGGATGCGACGCCGCGCGTGATCCTGGAAGCCTTCGCCGCCGGCGTGCCGGTGCTGGCCTTCGCCTCGGGCGGAATTCCGGAAATCGTCGCGCACGATGTGACCGGCTTCCTTGTCGAAGAGCGCTCGCCCCACGCGCTGGCCTCGGCGATACAGGGTTTGCTTGGCGAGCCGCGCCGCATGCGCGAGATTGCCGAACGGGCGCTCGCGAAGACGCGCGGAGAGTTCAGTCTGGAGCGGTATCGGGAGCAGATGCTGCAAGCCATCGAGGCGGAGTGGCGATGCGCACGAACATAGTGATCGACGATAAGACGATAAGCTGATGCGGGACACGCTGCGCGTCAGGGGTCCGAAGACCAAGCGCGAGGCCGTCGAAGAAGGGCTCCGAACCCTGCTGCGGCTGACAAGACAGGCGGAGATCCGCCGGCTCCGCGGAAAATTGGACTGGCGCGGCGATCTGAATGCGATGCGGAGCGACCGTTGATCCTCGTCAACTCCAGCGCGTGGATCGATTACTTCAAAGGTGCAATCACGGAGCAAACCGAGAAACTCGACGGGCTGCTAGGCCACGAGCCTTTGGCCATCGGTGACTTGATTCTAACCGAGGTGCTCGAAGGCTTCGATAACGACCGAAGCTTCAATGCCGCCCGGAGAATGCTGACCTCGTTGACGGTGGTGGAGTTGGGCGGACAGCAAATCGCGATTCAAGCAGCCAGGGATTTCCGCGCGCTGCGTAGGCTCGGCGTGACCGTTCGCAAGATCATCGATACGGTGATTGCCACCCGCTGCATCGAGAGCGGCTATCGCCTGCTGAACAGCGACCGGGAATTCGATCCGTTCGCCAAGTACCTCGGCCTGCGCATAGTGGTCTGACAATTCGGCTGCCGAGGACAGCCGTAGCTCGCTAACCCGGCATACTTCCTCCAACATGGTATCTACACGATCCACGTATGCACCGTTACGGCGCGGCGGCGTGTGCGGCGCAATGCAGGGCCTCATGAGCTGTCGCGTACTATTCTCGTGAATCCGAAGTCGAGCTTGAAATGCGCCTCAGTGAACTCGCCGAAGCGGTGTTTGCGATGGTGGGTGGTGATCTTGCAGATCCAGGCGTAGACGCCTCCGAGTTTGGCTGCCTCACGCTCGACAAGTGAGCGGCGAATAACCGACATTTGGCCGGTTGACGGGGTGAGGTTCGCAGTCGTCATTTCCCGCAACCTGTGCGTCCAATCAGTCCAACGCGCGATTTCGGTGCCGTCCTCGTCGACGACCACCGCCTCCTGGGTGCATCGGAACTCAAAGCTTTTCCGCGCGAGAAAGGGCGACGGCAGCCAGACCCCACGCATAAATCGCCACCACTGCCATCTCGGTACAGCGTTTGGACTCGCAAGAGCAGCCAGCCTCCAGATAGACCAGTCAGCGCAACGTTCCTGCCAATCGTCCGCGCGTTGGCGTTTATAGCGGCCGGCAAAGACGAGCAGGTCATCTGCCTCATTGGTGATGGCGCGTCCTGCGCCCTCGGCGCAAACGGCGTCTATTTCAGGTGCGCTAGGTCCATTGCAAGCCTGAATGACGCCGATAATTTCGAGATCGTAAGCCGAGTCGCCGCTCTCGTGGATGCGCCCACTGGCCCCCGAAACTAGCCACTCCTGTCCCAATTGGCGCTGCCACATGCAAGCGAGTTCCGCAGCTACCTCCCCGGGCAGAGTGTCAACGGATTCGCGGACCACGCCACCCTTGGGCCAATCGTCCGGTTGTTTCCCTGGAAGGACCTGCCACAGCCCTAGATCGATCGGACAAGTTTGCCCTGCTAGCCAAACGGCCTCACTACGGGACAGCGCCTCCCCATCCGCCGCCCAGGACAGGGCCCGCAGGAACGCAGAGCGGTAAACTTCGCTCAGTGGAAGATCCAGGCATAGTAGGTGATCGTCATCCCGGCGGGTCCAAAAATCAATGTAGGGCTTGCGCAGCTTGAGCCCCGCCACTTCGACGAGTCTTGTCCATTCAAACATCCACTGCGTCAGGAATGCAGCACAGTATTTGCTGTCGACGTGCCTAGCGCGCTCCAGATACACCGGCGGCAAAAAACTCTCAGCGTACCGCAGAAAGAAGGGATCTGCTTCGAATCCAGGCGGCGCCGTTCCGGAGTGCATCTCGCGTACCGCTGGGTCGCCGGGGTATTCTTCGTAGAGGCTTCTGGCAACCAGCCATGAGAGAAGCGAAGGCTTTGAGAGTCGTTGGGAGACCGCGTCCCACGGTGGAACGGAAACGCCACGGGTTTTCGCCTGAAAGAAGGCAAGTAACCCAAACACCGCCACGCTCTCCAGCTCCTGCGTGGCCATCCAAGTCAGGACCGCAGTAGACACCTCCGCCCCGAGTTCGGCGTCGGCCATCAGTGAGCCGATTGAGACACACGCTCTCTCCCGCACTAGCCCAGACGGCCAAGTGAGCCGTTGGAAAAGTAGATCGAGCGCAGAGGCCTCGGTGCTCGTCACGGCGTTCCTCCCGGAATCCACGTCGGAGCCGGCAGGCTCAGCGGTACAAGTTGTAGCGTGGCCTCAGTTGCGGCCCGCGCGACCGCCTTCGCTATTTCCGGCTGCTCCATGAACAGTAGAAATTCCACCAGGCGCGAGATGTAGGTGCGTACAGTGACACCTGATCGATTGAGGTGCTCGGGGTCGGACATTAGCGTTGCTTGCAGGAAGGCCATCCACCTCTCCGGATGGATATCTTTTAGCTTTGCCCATACATACCGTACGTCCTCGGACCGTGAGAAGTATCGGTTCCAGCTGTATCTCCTCCGTTGCGCTGTTACCAGGGCCTCGTAGGCCGCCTGTCTACCCTTGATCTCCAACGTCAACTCAAAGCGCACCTTCGAGTCTCCGGAAAGAAAGAACCTACCGCTGTCATACGCATCTAGCACCCCGAGCACAGCCCTTTTGTGGCCGCGGTCGCTCCAGACTCTCGCCCACCGATCTACATCCTCATCTTCGCGGTAGCTCCTGGCAGCCCGGGCCGCCTCCAGATACGCTGCAAAATTCCCCGGGGGGAAATCACAAGGGTCTGGCATTGGTCCACTCTCGACGAGACGGGTCCGCTCCGCGGGCGAGGGGCTCTCCGTCTTCGACCCGCCCGAGGGCACGTAGAACAAGAACATCCGATCCAGACACTCGGCCGCGTTCGCGTCGCCACGTTCGGAGCGTTCAGCCAACGCCAAAAGATTTTCGCGCTCTACCGCGGTCTCGGCAACCGCCCGAAACACCCTGTTGGCGAGGTCCGCCTTCGCCACGAATGTCTTGAAGATCGAATGAGCGTCCCAGTACTCGTTGCAGGCGCACAGCCATTCGTGGTACCTGACGAACCACTGGAGATTGCCCTCGAATAAAAGCCTGCCCAGCTCAGCTGGCAGATGACGGGTCTCGTCTCCGTCGGTGTACTCTCCGACAGCGGAAACGGCCGGGGCGAGTCGCGCCAGGAGATCTAGTGCGGCGGCACCCCATCCCGCGCCCTGGAGGTGCTCAGCGGCATCAAGGCACTGGCTGAGGAGCATGTCCTTGTGGTAACCGTAAGCAATGAGATTCGACCAGCATTCCCGGACCCATTTGGCAGCGGCTCCTCGGTCATCGTGCCAGGCCGCTAGATCCGCCGCCTGTCCACACAACTCGGCGCGGGAGCCGAAATCGTCAATGGTCGAACCGAGCTGCGACCCGATCATCGCCAGCGTGCCCGCCAGCCCGTCCGCCGTGAACCACGCCCTCCGATAGGCAGCAGTTATCTCCAGCCAGACCGACAGCACAAACAGCGGAATGCGGCGAACGACCTCAATATCTTCGGCGTCGATTGTCGGCGAATGAATGCTGGCCTGGAGCGCTTGCAGGTCCATCGCCAACCGAAAGATCGCCATTCGGGCAGCTTTCGCGAATCCGTGCCCGGCCCGGTCACCAATGGAGTCGGGGCGCCGAATCTCAGAAAATTGAGCGAGTATCCAGGAATATCTAACGAATTCCCTCGACCTGAGATGCTGTGCGAATTTGCCGGCGGCTGAGGCACTGCAGTCAAGAAAGCTGCTGATCCATCCCTTATCCGCGAAAGGTTCAGTCAGGCGAACGTTCTCGTCTTCCCTGCCGAGTAAGCAATTGGCGGTGAACACGAAGAACACCCCCCAGAGATATTCCACCATTTCGTCATAGTGCTGGTAAAACTCATACTCGTGCAGCCGCAGTACCCACGGCTCCGGCGCCTCAACCGGTACATCCGCGCCATTCGGCTCTCCTCGGAGAGCCCTCGCCAGTACAACAAATGGGTCCACCGAGTCGCCGCTGCCGAGGCTCCCTGCCAGCGGATCGAAGCCGTCCTCGCACGCGAGCAGCACCAAGTGCGCAAGTCCCCGCGCTCTCTCGGTGGGTAGGTCGGCGGTGCCACTGATCACAGCGCGTAGCCGTTCCGCGCGTCTGTGGGCTCTCAGCGAATCGGCGTAGTCTCGCCACAGTGCCGTGCCGAATTTGGTTTCCCCCTGACCCCGGATCCAATCCAGCACCCTGGTCGGCTCGACTTCTGAGGCAAACGCTGCAATCCGGGCGAGGCACCGACCAGCATCCATCCGCGGATAATCGTCATGCCGACCCGCCTGCCCAGTCCGTATCCGCGCGTTCAGCCGATCAAAACATTCTCCGACCGCGGCGGTCATCCCGGCCTGTTCGCAACGCTCGGCTAGG
>JBEKUO010000461.1:0-6173 GCA_049514955.1 Bryobacteraceae bacterium
TGTAATCCGCGGTGAGAGTTTGCGGCGCGCCCGCGAACCAATGCGCCGGGTCTTGCCACGTGCCGATGTTCCAATTCTCGGGCGGCCGCTGGAACGTGCGCCCGTCTGTCGAAACATACTCGGTAACGATAGCGCCCGGCAGCCATTGAAAGCCAAGATTGCGCTGGTGCCGGTTGGGATCGTTGGAGCCCCATCCGGCATAGCCGATCACATTTTTTTGGCCCGTGAGCACTTTGCCGGATTCGTCCATCACCACCCGGTCCGCGGGCAGCGAAAGGGCCGCCGTGCGCAGCCAGTTGTTGCCCATGGCGTCGTCGCCGGACTTGAGGTCGAACACGAATTTACCCTCCAGGCGCGCAGCCAGCGATCGGTCGACGATGCCCTTCACGTCGTCAAAATCGTAGCCGGCCAGCCGCGTCACCAGATAAATCGGAAAACGCGTATGCGTGAACGGCTGGTCCTTCTGGCGGTAGAACGGATTGTTGATCGGACCCACGCGCGCGAACTGTTGTCCCTTCATCTTGGCGTAGAGCAGCGTCAGTTCCGAATCGACCGCGCCATACTCAGCGCTCAGTTCTTTGCCGCCGCCCGCCACCTTCAGGGGCACTCCCATCGTCGTGACGATGTAGAGGATCTGGTCGCGCAGATTGGCCTTCGCGAGGCAGCGGCCAATGGGTCGCTCGACCTGCTCCAGGTAGACGCTCCAGGAAATTTCTTCGCTCTCTTCCTGGATGTCCAGTTTGCAAACATTCTTCAGCGGGATGCCGCGCTTGGAAATGTAGTATTCCGCGATGCGCCGCGAGAGCTTGTCCGCGTGGTTCACCACCAGCAGGACATTACTCCCGTCCTGCGCGAGCAACGCAGAGCAAAAAGCCAGGGCGCAACAAAGCAGGGTGGGGCAGGCGGTGGGGCAGGCGCTTTCGCCTGCCAACCGGGGGAATAGCCGCACAGAGGGCCTATTTCAACGTCTTGAAGCCAACCGCAACCTCGGCGTCGTCGGCCTCATCCAAAAGAATACGGTGAAAGAGCGCGATGCAGCCGCCAGTGGCCCCGGCAAATCGTGAATGCATAGCGTCAATAGTAGTATCGTGGCAGTTTTGGTGCAAGCCGGCAGGCGTGTACACATCACTTGCGCCGCGATCGTCGCAAAAGTGGTGGGATTTGAGCGCCGGGTTGAAGGTGCGGTAGTCCGCCTCCCCGTCGAGGCGGCTGCGGCTTAAGGCATTCCCAAATTCATGTTAACCGCACCACCCGGAGCCTTCTGTTACAATACATACCAACATGCGTGACGAGAGGGAAATTGATTATTTCTATCCCTCCCATTCACGTTTTGTTTGGGCTCTGAGGTGTTTCGCCCGATGGGCGCGAGGGCTGGCGTAGCGATATGGATTTCGATCAACTACACACGTTCCTCGAAATCGTGAGGCTGAAAAGCTTCTCGAAAGCCGCGCAGACCTGCTACCGGACCCAGCCGGCCATCAGCGCGCAAGTGCGGCAGCTCGAACAGGAGCTGAACACCGCCCTCTTCGAGCGGTTCGGCAGCCGCATTTCCCTCACCACCGCCGGCAAGATCTTCGCCGACTACGCCGCACAGATGCTGGACCTGCGGCGCCAGGCGCAGGACACCATCAACGAACTGGAGCGCAACCCTCGCGGCGAGCTCGTGATTGCGGCCAACGAGGCTACTTGCATCTACGTTCTGCCGCAGGTATTCTCGGAGTACAAGAGCCTCTACCCGGCGGTGCAGCTCCAGGTGGACCGTTCCTACGGCTCGCGTGTGGTGGATGCGGTCACGGAAAACATCGCCGATTTCGGAATGACGCAGTTGCCCGTCGACGAAAAACGGCTGCAAGTCGTGGATATACACAAAGACGAGATCCGGTTGATCGTGCCGGCCCGCCACCCCCTGGCCGATCAGAAAACTGTCCAAGCGCACGAATTGCTGGAGCACCCGTTGTTGCTGCCTAAATCCGGAACCACGCGGACGCGCTTGAACGCCTGGTTCGAGCTGGTGGAGGACGACTTGCGCATCTCCATGGAGCTGGACTCCACCGAGATGATGAAGCGCTTCGTCATGGCCGGCTTGGGAGTCTCGTTCCTGGCGGTTTCCAATTGCCGCGAGGAGATCGCCGCGGGCAAGCTGCGCGCCATTTCGCTCGCGCCCGAGCCCATGATCCGGCGTTTGGGGCTCATCTACCGTAAGGACAAAGCCCTTTCCAAAGCCGCCCTGGGCTTTATTCAAGTGGTCTTGGACAATCTCGCGGATCAACAGACGGTGCGCGAGAGGCGCCCGAAGGCCCTGGTGGGATGACATGAATTGCCGTCGGTGCGGAAAACAATTCGATGCGGGAGAGGGGCTGATTTGCCCGCATTGTGGTGAGACGAACGTGGCGAAATCGGGGGTGCTGAAGAGCTCCACGATTCTGATCTCGGCGGGCGAAACGGCGGCCGTCTACCGGTCCGTAAAGGAAGTGCCGGCGCCGCTGCGGCGCAAGCTGCTGAAATCCACCAACGGGCTGAACTCCGCCACCATTCTGATCGCCGACCGCCGGGGCAGGGAAGAGATCGCCCGCGCGATTCAGAACCTGCCGTCGAGCTTGCAACGCCGCTTCCTGAAACCGTTCCGCGACGAGGCGGAAGGCGTGGCTGCCTGGCTGTTGCGGCCGCCTGTGAAGGCAGCCATCGCCTGGCTGTTGGGAGCCGGCAGCGTGCTCGTGATCTGGTTCATGTTCACGCATAAGTGGTTTTGAAGGGTTATCCGAGCGCGCCGAGAACCACCTGAAAGAGCCTCTCACAATTCGGAGCAGCCGTTCGTACCAGAGCCGGCCGGATCTTTTCAAGCAGGAACGGCGCGTGTTTGGTTTTGTGGTAAGCGCCTTTCTTAGTATCCCTCGTTGCGTCCTTCAGCCCGTCGATCAGGTCTTGTTTGGGAATCTCTTCAACACGCGGGTTGGCTGTCAACGCCTTCTTTCTGAAACCGCTCCCATAATACTCTTCGAGGCAATCCTTATCCGCGTGAAACCAGGATTCCATCATCTCCACCATCCAGAAGATTGAATCGGCCCGAGGCGGCGGCCAGCCCGCCTTCTCGCACAGGGAAACCGAGAGGCTTGGCTTGAATGGGCCCTCGCTGTCGCGTAGCAAAATGTTCCAGGCCGCCGGATGCTTTCTCATCGCGATGCCGAAATCCCGCTCTGGAGTCCCACCTGTGGCGACGATCGAGACCTTGCACGGTGCCGCCTTGGCTCGGTCCTTGATGTCCCTGAGGAATGTGTCAAATCCGGCCTTGAGGCTCTTGTCGCCCTCGAAGTAGATGCGAATCTCACTGGGCATCTACCACCGTCCCCCGCCGATCTCACCCTTCCGCCACAGTTCACCTAGGGTGTAATGCTCCAGCCAAGAATCCAAATCGTTACGCGACAGGCGTTTGAATTGAGTGCCATTGTCGAAATCGCGCTCGCACACCAACACCGATTCTGGGCGGTCCGAAAGCGCATCGACAAGTGCCTCTGAGTGCGTGGTGACGATTAGTTGGGTGCGCTCTGATGCCTCAACAAGGGCGTCCGCCACCAAGCGCAACGAATCGGGATGCAGCCCCAATTCGGGCTCCTCGATGCACACCAGCGGGGCAGGCTTTGGATCAAACAGGACTGCGAGAAGGCAGAGAAACTTTAATGTGCCATCGGACATGCGGATAGCCGACAGCATCTCGGACAGGCCGGCCTCGCGCAGGAACGACCGTGCAAGGCCTTCTCCCACGTTCACCTTCACGTCTTCAAATCGCTCGCAAAACCGTTTGAGATACGCCGTGATGCGGTCGTGCACCCCCAAAAAATCCAATTCGTGCAACACAAGCGCGAGATTGTCGCCCCCCTCGGAGAGGGAGTCTTTCGGTGCGTTGGTCGAAATTCCAAATCTGGCTTGCGAGGTTGGACCGGTTCGGAACTCCCGGAAGATCCTGATCTGTTCAAAGCAGCCGCCGACCTCTGTGATAGGGGTCGGATCGACCGGATTCTTGAATCGCGCGAACACGGACTCTTTAGAAGGAATAACGATGCCCGCCGGTTGGGCCTCCGCCAATTCCAACGCTAGCTCGCCGAACCCCAATCCTTTACTGGCGCGCATGAAATAGGCCCGCGTCTCTGGATTATCCGAAGGACCGTCCATGAGACGTTCGTGCAAGACTTCGAATCCCTCAAGTCCTCCCAAGAAATCCAGCCGATAAAACAAAGGACCCAACTGCTGCCGATGCGGAAGCGTTAGCTCGCATTCGACCTCCGCCCAGTCAGCGGGTGCTCGATCGCCAAGCCAAAGCCATTGCCTGATCCCGCCGCCCCGCAGGATCTGGCCTTCAATCCCGGTCGGCGCCGCCTTCAAGAGGCTGATCGCCTCGATCAGGTTGCTTTTCCCAACAGCGTTTGGACAAATCAGTACATTCAACGGCCCGAGTTCGACGGTGCTGTCATTGAAGGACAGGATTTTCTTCAGCGTGAGGCGCTTGATCAGCATTCGCTTCGATCTATATCTTAACGTTAAACCGGTGCAACGCCATGTGGGTCAGGCCGCCTCACCCCGGCCCAATCACCCCGCCCCGCCCGCCGCCACCCAACGTGCGCCGAACTTCCCGCCGCGCCCAAGCGTAGCATTTTCTCATACAACGATGAGCCTGGAGGCGGAGCGAAGCGACCCGCTGCCAGGACTCCTTTCTGGTTTGATTTTGCGCTGTCTCGGTGCCGACCAACGGGAGGCCCTACAGGGATCCAACCTTCGGTGCTTTTGATTTTCCTTTCATAGAAGGTCTTGGTTTTGTCTTCGATTTTGTTTTGGCGGTTCGGTCCTTCTATTCTTAATCCCATCCCCGCGGCCGTCGGATTCGGCCTTCGGCCAACGGGAGGCTGGCCGTCGGCTCATACGCTCCGCCTTTTGCAGAAACCGGCAAACAGGAACTCTTTAGCCCGTTGCATGCTCTCCGCCGCGGCGCTGTCGCTCTGGACTCGCGACTCCCGCTCCAGATCCTGAATCGTCACATCCGCTTTGAAGTGGCCTGCCAAGTCCGGCAACTGTCGCAGAATCTCCCACGGCGTCGCGTACCACCGGTACAGTCTGATCTTTCACGCGCATTCTCAGCCATCGATCGCGATCCCTCGCGGGCGCGGCGGTAACTCTGGGAAGTCGCGGCAGTACTTCAGAGAACCCACGATCGCATTGTGTTCTGCAATCTCCGCTTCGCTTGGCTTCGTGAATGGAAAAGACTTCGATTGAAGGCACAGGCAGATCATTGTGTCACCCTTCTTGAACCACCAATCAATCCATGTTCTCGGCGGTCCGTAGTCGCCGTGCGTCACGCCAGACACGCCGTTGACGGTGATCGATAAAGTGGTCACGTCGCCTTTTGTTGTCAAATCAATGATAGACTTCAGCCCGCCCAAATCTGTGATCGGGTCGAGGTGAATGAATAACCGAAATCGACCCAGCAACACAACCCAATTGGTTAGCGCGGTCTGATAAGCGCCGAAGGTGGGCTCCTTCACCTCGGCTGACATTTTGGCGCCGCCGGGCAGCAGTATCCAGTAGGGTCCGATTTGTGCTCGAAATGGGCGATCCAGCATTTCCAAGATGTTCCTCCAAAAACCATCCGTTGACAAGTCTGGCGGTAAATCCTCCCACCCCCTGCCGTGCACCCAAGATTCTCTGCCGTTCTGGGCAGGCACCCGGAACGCAAGAATCTCTGGATTGCAGAAGGAAGGCGCGGCCCGGTTTGGGCTCCCATGCTTGTTGAGGAGAACATCGGCTGCTCGAAGGCGGCGAAGTGGTCGCCCTTCTTTAGCTCCCTTTCGCCTCTTCGGCGCGCTTTCGAGCGGCTTCCTGAGGGTCGGTCACTACATCGACCCACTGCGGGTCTGGCGAGGCCGCGGCGTCGTAGTTGTCGTGCCAGTTCCACCACTTGTACGGCGGGGTCTGGGGGTAACCCTCGGGCGAGTCCTCCCAAGTCTCCTGACGGCCGAGCGGAGTGATGTCGAGGTAGCTCCAGGTGGTCCCCATCGCCTCGTCGCCGCGGTTGTTGATGAAGTAGGTGCGGAACACCCGCTCGCCGTCGCGGAAGAACACGTTGTGGCCGTGCCATTCAGCGACGCCGAAGTCCGCGTCGAAGCCGTCGGTGATGGTGTACCAGG
>JBEKUO010000462.1:0-6156 GCA_049514955.1 Bryobacteraceae bacterium
ATCCGCTGCACGTGGTCAAAGTCGCGGAACGTGTGCGCGACCGTAGGCTGGCCCCAGTCTCCTCCGGAGATAAGGCCGTGGGCATCGGCTAACTGGCAAAGAAACTGCCAGTCTCCAGCCCAGGACGCCTTCCCGTCGATAATCTTGCAAAAATCGGCCGCCAGACCGTAGTGGTGAACGCCGGCCGTGCACAGTTGCGTGGCGCCGCTTTTGAATAATTGTTGCTGCCGCTCCTGGCTGCGGTAGGTCTCGGTGACTTCCAGCGTGATGCCCTGCGCCGCGGCGTCCGTAATGATGGCTTCGACCGCCGCCCGGGTGACCGGTTCAAGCAAGCTCATGTCGCGCACGCAGTCGAGCGTGTGGAAGCGCGGATCGGCCTGAATTACCTCGTCGTAAAAGCTCATCTTCGCCTCCTCATTTCTGCCGCCCTAGCGGGAAAGAATTAGTAACACTGGCATCGAGACAATCGCCTGCTGGTTGCGAACGAACGATTTTAGCTGGAATTCATCCTTTGGGGTGTGGGATCAAGTGCCCTTGCCCAATTCGATGATAGAAGGCGGGTGAGAAGGATCGGCACGTCTAAGATGGTTGGCTGGGCGGTAAGTGATTTGGCTGCTGGGGGATGCCAGTAGAGAAATTTATTATCTAGGTTTGTGACTGAAAACAGGCCAGCGCCAGTTACCTGACGCATAGCACCATGAACGCCGCCTGGACTATTGAACGCCTACCGCATCATTCCGGACTCGGTCTCCTGAATCCTGGCTCCTGCCTTCCGCAGGGATATCAAGGCGAAGCCTTGGGTAGTTGGCCGGAGAAACGATATCGTTCATCCTGAAGCTGACGTGCGTGATCATGCTCATCATCACCGCGTGGCAGTTCATCAAGAAGAAGCTCGTTCTGTAGGCAAGGGCGGTCGGGGCCGCTCGTCCGAGTGCCCCGCCTGCGCTTTTCACCCCTCCGATATAATCAAAGCAGATGCTCCAGTCACTGCTGGGCATGGAGCTTTCCGAGATTCGGGAAGCTCTGGGGCCTGGCCATCCGCAGTTCCGCGCAAAACAAGTCTATGAGGCGCTGTATCGGCAAAAGATCGGCGGTCTGGCCGAGATTTCTACGCTGCCTGCCACTCTCCGGCAGGAACTGGCCGGCCAGCACTGCATCGGCCTGCCGGAGATCGCGCGGCGCTATGAATCGATCGATGGCACCCGGCGCTATCTTCTGCGCCTCGAGGACGCGCGCACCGTCGAAACCGTTCTGATGCCGGAAGGCGAGCGCAATACTATCTGCATCTCCAGCCAGGTGGGCTGCCCGGTGGATTGCAAATTCTGTATGACCGCGCTCATGGGACTCGAACGCAACCTCACCGCCGGCGAGATCGTCGGACAAGTGCTGCTGGTGGCCCGCGACAACGGCCTGCTGAACGATCGCACGCGCCTGAACATCGTTATGATGGGGCAGGGCGAGCCGCTGCTGAACCTTCCCAACGTGGTGAAGGCCACCCGCCTGCTGACGGATCCGGAAGGCGTGGGAATCCCGCCGCGGCGGATCACGCTCTCGACCGCGGGCATCACTCCGAAAATCGCAGAACTGGGACGGGAGCCTGTGCGCCCCAAGCTGTCCATATCCTTGAATGCCTCCACCGAAGAGTTGCGCCAGCAGTTGATGCCCATCACCCGGAAGTATCATCTGCTGGATCTCTTGGCGGCCTGCAAGGCGTATCCGCTGCGCCCTTGGGAGAAGCTGACCTTCGAATATGTCCTGCTCAAGGGTGTCAACGACCAGGACGCCGATGCGCGCCGCGTCGTGAAGCTGCTGGCCAACCTGAACGCGAAGGTGAACCTGATCGCACTCAATCCCGGCCCGGGGATTCCGTTCGAGACACCCGATCCGGAGCGGGTCGCAAGCTTCCAGGACATCGTGCGTCGCGCTATGCCGTGCTTCATCCGTAAGCCGCGGGGACTGGATATCTATGCCGCGTGCGGCCAGTTGAAACGTAACGAGGCGTGACCGTGGCGCACGCTTTAGCGTGCTGGAGCGAGCTTCAGCTCGCTCTGCCGACCGTGGGCTGAAGCCCATGGCGGCACGTTGAAACGTGCGCCACCACAGTTATGCCAATGCCTGGCTGAGCGCCTGCCGCGCACGCTTGGCGTCCAGCGATTCTCCCTTTCGCAGCGGCTCGGCAAGCTCCGCCCAATCGCCGGGCAGGCTGCCTCCCTTCCGTATGCGCGCCAAGGCTTCGCGCACCAGGGGATCGCTGGCGCGCGGGTCCAGAAACGCGATCAGCCGGCCGACATGCGAGCGAAAGGCGCCGCTCGATGCCGTGTGCCCTTCGGCGGCGAAGCACAAGAGGACGACCAATGTTGCCAGCGTGCGCTCGTCTTCTTTGCGGCCGGGCATACCGCCATCGGCCTGTATCCGGCCGGCCAAGTCCAGGAGCAGGTCCTCGGGCCCGGTCGGCGCGGCGGGTGGCACCGCCGTCTTTCGGTAATCCGCCCCGGCTGGGCGCTTGGCCCTTATGCGCGAGAACAAGCTCGTCGCCCCCGCGAACGTCCCAGACGCCGCAGACCCAGCCGGACGCATGCCTTCAGTCGGCGCCATGACACACATGCGCGCGAGGGCCATCGACCTCGGTAAGAAATACGCCGGCATCGCCACATCTTGCGGCATCCCCACCGGCACAATGCGGGTCTGGGGAATCTCGCCGGGCTGATCGCCAGCGCGCTCCACCACCGCGACCAGCGCCATGCGGCGGCTCGCCAACCCCAGCGCCTGGCTCAAGGCTTCCAGCCTGTCGGCCACACGGTTCTCTTCACGTTTGCCCGCGGCGCCAGGGGTCTCGATTTTATCCAGCCGGCTTTCCAGATCCGTGAGCAGACGCGCGCCGCGGATCAGCCGCAGAGTCTCTCCCAACGAGCTCCGGGTTACCGCGAGCGGCACGGCCATTTCGCGGGCGCCTTCCGGCGTCTGCCAATTCAAGTGAAGCCGGCCTTCCCCGCCGGTGCCAGTTTCGCCGAACACCACCAGCGGCGAGCCGGCAAACACCGCGGACGGTGGTTCCGGCGCAATCGCCGACGTCGCGAAGCCATCCACTTGTGCGGCGATCCCGGCGGCCACCGGCCGGCCGATCGACGCGAACAAATCCACCGCGGGAACATCCACCCGCTCGCGCGGCGTTACGAAGCGGCTGACACCACCTGTCTCCCGCGCTAGCAGGGCCAGGAATCGGTCCTGGCTGGCGCTGCCGATCCCCAGACAATGTATGCGCACGGCCGCCGCGCGCGCCTGCGCCAGGATCGTCTCCGTGCCGAAAACCTGCCCATCGGTGACCACCAGAATGTCGCCTCCCTCGCGCCTCAGCATCTCCGCCGCCGCCAGCACAGCACCCGCCAGCTCTGTGCCGCCGCGGGCGTTTATGCCGCACAGGAACTCGCGCGCGCGATCGCGATTGTCCTGTGTGGCGGGAAGCAGCCTATCCTGGAAGCGCTCCACGTGGTTATCGAAGGCCACGATGCCGAACAGGTCGTCCTCCGCGAGCGCGGCCAGGCAGGCTTCCATCGCCTTGCGCGCCTGTCCGATTGGCAAGCCGCCCATGGAACCGGAGCGGTCGAGCACCAGCACCGTCCGTCGGGCCATATGCGGAAGCGAGCCGAATGCCGTGGAGGCCACGGTGGCTGCGAAGTAGCCTTTGCCGTCGGAGCCCAGGCCCGCAAGCGCTCCGCTGAAGCTCGTCTTCGCGCGCACATCCAGCACCAGGTCGCGATCCGGTACGTCCCTTTCGCCGGCCAGGCAAACCCGGACGCGATGGCCGTCCTCGCGCAGCACCCGCACGGGATGCGAAGGCGACGCCAGCTCCTGAATCTGCTCCGGCATCCAGACGGAAAGATCGAAGCCCACCTGATGCAATCCGGAGGCGTCCTGCGCAAATCGCGGCAGAATCACGTCGCCGAACTCGTCTTCGGGCAATTCCATCTCGCCCATGCCGTCCGGCATCCGCGCCGATTTGGCGCGCGCGTGATAGGAAGGCGCCAGCGTGAAAGGGAAGCGGAAGCGCAGGCCGTCGTCGCGCATCTCCACACCGGCGAGCAACTGCAGCGTGACGGTCACGGTTTCGCCGGGGCGCAGATTTCCAAGCGTGAGGTTCACGATCCCATCGCCGTATTGGCGGGCGAGGGTGGCCAGATTCCCTTTCTCCAGACCGGCCTCGTAAACTTTCACCGCCTCCGCCACGGGCTTCAATTCGGAGCGCACCGAAAAGCCCGGCCCGCTTACCTGGAAACGGCGCAGCGCTGCGTCGCGTGGGAGGGCGAAGGCGTAGATCGCCTCCAGCCGCTTCTTCTCTTCGGACTGAAAAACGTGGCGCACCGTGAGGCGGGCGCCCACCGGCAGGACACGTCCGGCTAGAAAAAGGCTTTGCATCGCCAGCCGGAGTTCCTCTCCGGTCTCCGCCGCCACCGGGCGGAAAGCAATTGCAGCGCTACTTGCGGGCATCGGTTTCTTCATCCTTCTGGCTCGCCTGAAGCTGAGCCGACATCTGCGCTAAAGACTTGCGGACCTGCTTGAGCCGCCACGGGCTCACATCGGCGCGCACCCAAACCTGTACGTCCGGACTGACCGCATACTGCCACCACGAAGACGGCGCCGCCAGCCGGACATCGCTCGCGCCATCGAGGGCCAGTGCGATCTCCGACAGCATCATGCCCCGCTCCTGCATGGAGCGTATGCGCCGCAGGCGGTCGAGGTGCTCCTCGGCATATGCGGCTCCCCGGCCGGCGCTGGCGGGTCCCGGCAGCAGACCCCGCGAAATGTAGAAGCGCACCGTGCGGGCCGCCACTCCGGCTTCCTCGGCCAGTTCCAGCAGCGTCCACTTGCGATCTTCGCTGGGCATGAAAAGCTCAATTCCATGGTACCAGAAATAGCGACAGTGTCAAGTAATGTCTTATTTACGATTCGGCCGCCTGGAGGCTGTTTGGGGCCGCGTGCGGGGAATCAGAATGAGCGGTGGCGATCCGTACCGGATAAATCCGCCGCAGGACCCGGCGGCTCAGAGCGGCCTGGCTGCCACTGTCAATTCGCGTAATTTACTCGTGACCATGGTAAAACGACCAGTCATGAAGTCCACGATGCGTCGCACCGAAATCCCGGCGGGCGAGTTTAAAGCTAAATGTCTAAAGCTGTTGGATGAGGTGCAGCAGAAACATCGCGAAATTATCATCACCAAGCGGGGCAAGCCCGTGGCCCGGCTCCTTCCGCTGGCGGAAGAGCTACCCGATATCTTCGGAAGAATGCGAGGGACTGGAGAGATTCTTGGAGACATTGTCTCCCCGACCGGCGAAATGTGGAACGCTGAAAAGGACACGGATGACTGATGGCGAAGGCCCCGTCCTCTTGGACACGCACTGCTGGATATGGAGCCAGTTGGGGCATGCGCACGAGTTCTCGGCGGCCGGGCTGTCGACGCTGCGGCAGGCGGCCGCGGACGGGATTCTGCTCGTTTCGATCGTCTCGGTATGGGAAGTTGCGCTTCTGGAATCGAAACGTCGCCTGCATCTGAATATGGATTGCCTGGAATGGGTTCGCCAGGCGCTGGAAACGCCAGGCCTCTCACTGGTGCCCCTCACGCCTGAGATCGCGGTCGATAGCACGCGTCTTCCCGCAGGTCTGCACGCCGACCCCGGGGACCGTATCCTGGTGGCCACCGCGCGCAACATCGGTGCACGCCTGATTACCCGCGACCGGGCGCTGCTCGACTACGGCCGCCAGCATCACGCGCGCATCGTCTCCGCTTGATCGCGCCGATAAATGCACAAATCGCCGCCAGACGCGGGAAGCAGTCGATCGATAAGCCGCTCGCGCCGGCTAACTGCAGATCCCCAGACCTCGGCGGCGGTAAGCCCAGCCAGGCTTCGGATATAGCTGGTGAACTACAAGGGCGTGACATCGATTCAAACGGCTGCAATGAAAAAAGGTGCCGATAAGACTATTGGGATGCCACCGAGTCCATGCCAGGACTAACCCTACGGACCAGCCGTAAACTGTTTGCAGCAGCCCTCGTGGCAGCGCTGCTCGCAGTTATCCTGCGGGACTTATGGCCCCAACGCCGCGTCGCGACCACGGCAGAGGAGGTCTCTCATCGAAAGGCGGCGAAATCGGGAAGCCTTC
>JBEKUO010000463.1:0-6153 GCA_049514955.1 Bryobacteraceae bacterium
ATCGGCAGCAGCTAACCAAGCTGCCCCACAATGGCACCTGCGCCTTGCGTACCACATACGCTCAGATTCCACCCGTGCTGTTGATGAATTGCGCCGGTCTCCACTTTCTTGTCGCGCACCCCAGAGCGTTGCCGCGTGCGCCACCACGCTAGATAGTGTCGGATACTGTATAAATGGCCCTCGGCGATCTCACCAAGCAACTTGCCGAGCAGGCGATCCGTAGTGCTACCGCCAAGCCCGCCGCGCCACCGCAGCCGGACAACGCCGGCGTCACGATCCTCGGGCAGATCCAGGCGATGCAAAAGGCGCTCAAGGAAGATGAAGAGCTGGTCGTGTTGTTTCACGCGAGCGGAGAGACGGTGCGCGTTGTGGAGATCTTTTTTCCCTCATGGCAGGTGGCCGTGCTGACGGGCACGGACCGGGGTGAGCTGACGCGCGTGATCTCGCCGGTGGAGTCGCTGCAACTGATCTGCAAGGTGGTAAAGCTGCCAGCGTCCGCGAAGCCCATGCGGATCCGGTTCGTGACGCCCAAAACGTAGCTGGAAGAAAACGGTTGGCAAGCGAAAGCGCCTGCCCCACATGCGTGGTTGCTAAACTGTTCTGATAATGCCGGAACAACTTCCCCCGTTGGCTCCGCCCGCGAGGCTGCTGCTGGGACCGGGTCCGAGCATGGTTGCGCCGCGCGTTTATGAGGCGCTACGGCAGCCGATTGTCGGGCATCTGGATCCGTACTTCTTCGAGGTCGTGGAGGACATCCATAAACTGCTGGGCTATGTGTTCTCCACCCGCAACGAGTTCAACATCGCGATTTCCGGAACGGGTACGTCCGGCATGGAAACGGCGGTGGGGAATTTCGTGGAGCCGGGAGAGAAGTTCGCGGTCCTTGCCAATGGCTACTTCTGCGATCGCATTTCGGACGTGGCGCGCCGGCACGGGGCCGCGGTAGTCCGGCTGGAGAAGCCCTGGGGCGAGGTGTTCGACGATCAGGAGGCGCGCGATTTTCTGCGGCGCGAAAGGCCGCGCGTGGCGGCCTATGTGCAGGCGGAGACTTCCACCGGCGCGTTCCAGCAAGGCAAGGCCATCTGCGACGCGGCGCACGAAGTTGACGCGCTGGTGATCGCGGATTGTGTAACGTCGCTGGGCGGCATGCCGGTGATGGTGGATGAGACCGGCATCGACATCGCCTACAGTTGCACGCAGAAGGGGCTGAGCTGCCCTTCGGGTCTCGCGCCGCTTACGGTTTCGCCGCGCGCCTGGGAGCGGCTGCGGAAACGCACCGCGCCGGTCGATTCCTTCTACCTGGATCTGCGGCTGCTGGAGAGCTACTTTCGCGATCACAAGTATCACCACACAGCCTCGGCTACCATGTTCTACGCGCTGCGCGAGGCGCTGGCTCTCATCGCCGAAGAGGGGATCGAGAATCGTTGGGAGCGCCATCGCCGCAATCATGAGGCGTTCGTGGCCGGGATCGAAGCGATGGGGATGCGCATGCACGTGGCCGCGGGACACCGGCTGTGGACCCTGAACACGCCGCGCGTTCCGGATGGCGTGGACGACGCGAAGGTGCGCCAGCGGCTGCTGAATGAATACGGCATCGAGATCTCCGGCGGCTTCGGACCGCTGGCAGGCAAAGTGTTTCGCATCGGTTTGATGGGCTATTCGTCGACCGGCGAGAATGTCGGCAAGATATTAGATGCGTTAAAGAGGACCATGAAATGAAACGCAAGCTGTTTCTGATTTTGGCGGCTGCCGCGGCCTGGGGGCAGGCGCCCACGGCCTGGACTCCCGAGCTTTCGATGCAGGTGCGCCCGGTCGGCGATGTGACGCCTTCGCCCGACGGGCAGTTGGTGGCATATACCGAAAGCCGCGCTGTGATGGAAGCGGAGAAGAGCGAAATCGATACGCAGATATTCTTGGCGCACGCCGACGGCTCGCATCGCGTGCGGTTGACGCGCGGCGAGAAGAGCGTATCGTCGCCCTCATTTTCACCCGACGGACGCTATGTGTACTTCTCTTCCGAGCGCTCCGGCAAGCCGAACCTGTGGCGCATTCCGGTGGATGGCGGCGAAGCCGATATGCTGACCGACTGGAAGGGCGAGATCGGCGCGTATCATATCTCGCCGGATGGCAAGTGGATCGCGTTTGCCGGCATGGAGCCACGCGACGAGGAAGAGAAGCAGAAGAAAGAGAAGCGCGATTTCCGCGTGGTGGATGAGAACCCCAAGAATCATAGCCTGTGGATCGTTCCGGCTGAGCCAGACAGCCAGGGAAGACGCGCCGCGCGCAAAGTCGCGAACACGACGGGCCATGTTCAGGAGTTCGACTGGTCGCCCGATTCGCGCTACATCGCTTTCGCGCACACGCCCACGCCGGGCGCCGACGATTGGACCAAATCGGACATCTCGGAGGTGACCGTGGAAAGCGGCGTAGTGCGCGCCATCGCGGCGACCGGTGCGGCCGAGCACAGCCCGCGATATTCGCCGGATGGGCGTTACCTGGCGTATGTGCGATCCACCGATCCGCCGCGCTGGGCGGGAATGGATCGTATCGTGCTGCTTGCGCGCCAGGGCGGCGAGTCGCGTGAGCTGCCGCCCACCTTCGATGAGCGCCCGGCCCTGCTGGGCTGGTCCGCGGATTCGGCGCGGCTGCTGTTCACCGAACCCAAAGGCACCACTTCGGTGATTTACGCGATGGCCATCGATGGTCCCGCGCAACCTGTTTATCAACCCGCCCGCGGCACGCTGCAGGCCGGACATCTCAACGCCACGGGCACCGCATTCGGTTTCGCGGCGGAAAGCTGGGATGAGGCGCCGGAAGCCTACGTTCTGAAGATCGGCGATAGCGCCCCGCAGCGTGTGAGCGGCGCCAACCTGGATCTTCCCAAGCCGCCGCTGGGTGAGACCAAGCGAGTTACCTGGAAGGCCAGTGACGGGCTGGAGATCGAGGGTCTGCTGACTTATCCAGTAGGCTACGAATCCGGAAAGAAGTATCCCCTGGTGTTGATCATTCACGGTGGACCCACGGGAGTCTTTCAGGATAGCTTCCTGGGACGCTACGGGCTTTATCCATACGCGACTTTCGCCGCGAAGGGCTATGCCGTGCTGCGGGCCAATCCGCGGGGCTCCGGTGGTTACGGCCGCACCTTCCGGTTCGCCAACATGAATGACTGGGGCGGCAAGGATTACGGAGACTTGATGGCGGGCGTGGATCGCGCGGTCGAAATGGGCGTGGCCGACCCGAACCGCCTGGCCGTTATGGGCTGGAGTTACGGCGGCTTCATGACAAGCTGGGTGATCACGCATACGCACCGGTTCAAGGCAGCCGCGGTCGGCGCCGGTGTCACTAACTTGTGGAGCTTCACCGGAACCTCCGACATACTCGGCTTTCTGCCCGATTACTTCTCCGGCGAGCCCTGGAAGAATTTAGAAGCTTACTACAATCACTCGCCCATGGCATTCGTGAAAGACGTGACTACTCCCACGCTCATCCTACATGGAGAGGCGGACGTGCGCGTGCCCACTTCGCAAGGCTATGAGCTATACAATGCACTCAAACGCGAGGGTGTGGTCGCGAAGATGGTGGTGTATCCACGCACGCCGCACGGCCCGCGCGAGCCGAAGTTTCTGCTGGATATCATGCAACGCCATTTGGAGTGGGTGGACAAATACGTGAAGGAGTAACTTGCATATGATCCCAATGATTCAATCTCTATTCAAGCACCAGGCCTGGGCCGATGCGGCGATGCTGAAAGCGGTCGCCGGGCAGGAGGGCGCCTTCGCCGACGAAGAGGTGCGGAAGTGGCTGCACCATATTGTTACCGTGCAGCGGTTCTTCCTGTCGTTGGTCCAAGGGCGCGCATTCGATTGGGAGCGTGAGAAACAGCTTCCAGAGACGATGGATGCGATGGAGCGGCTGTTCGAAGAAGCGCACGCTGACGGCGCCGCCTACACGGCGCGGCTGGATGAGGCCGAGCTGGCCCGCGCTATCGAGTTCCCGCTGATGAAGGAGTTCCACCCGCCGGTGCGCGATGACCTAATGCAAGTGGTGATGCATAGCGAGCATCATCGCGCACAGGTCGCCATGCGGCTGCGCGCACTTGGGGGAAAGCCTCAGAATACGGATTACATCCTCTGGATCCGCGACGTGGCCGGCAAAGTTTGAATGACGCGCCGCGATTATTTGAATGCCACGCTGCTGGCCTCCGGCGGCGTCTTGCTCGGCGGCGCGACTCCGCTGGACCTGCTCGCCAATGACGATTGGGACGGCTATAGCGGCGTGGGCGACTACGCGGGATCGAATGGCAACACCTCCGAGGTGCTCGCCGACGGCCACAAAATCCGCGACCGCGCCTTCGAGCCGCTCCCCGCGAACGTCATCGATACCGGTGAAGAGTTTGATTGCGTAGTAGTGGGCGGAGGCATCAGCGGTCTGGCTGCGGCGCTCTTCTTCAAACGCCAGGCCGGCCCGCAGCGAACTTGCCTGGTGCTCGAAAACCACCGCATCTTCGGTGGCGAAGCCCGGCGTAACGAGTTTGTGGTGGATGGGCAACGGCTCATCGCGCACCAAGGTTCCGCCATGTTTTTCCCTCCGCTCGACGGCACATTTCTGGCCGGATTCTACGACTCGATCGGCATCGATTCGGCGCCGTTCGCATATCAGACGTGGAGCGGACGCGATCCCGAGATCCCGCTTGGAAGAACTTCCTACACGGAAGGCGGAAAGAACTCCGGCTTTTTCTTCGGCGCAAAATTCGGTCAATCGAAAGGCCTCTGGCTGATCGATCCATGGGGAAAGAAGCTGGCGGGTGCGCCCATTGCCGACGCTGCGCGGCGGGAACTGGTGGCGGTGCGCGGCCATGAGCCGGCTTTGCCGAAGAGTCACGGCGATGCGCTCTCGCGTCGTCTTGACAGCATGACGCTCGAAGATCATTTGATCGACACTTACGGCATCAGCCGCGAGACGGTGCGCACCTTTCTCTCGCCGGTAACCGGCGGCGGCTCGGGACTGGGCGCCGACGCGCTTTCGGCTTACGCCGAGTACGCCGCCGATGTGCTGCTGCCCTGGAAATACGATGCCGGCGCGCAGATGTTTCCCGGCGGAAACGCGGGCGTCGCCCGTCACATCGCCAAGGCGCTGATCCCCGATGCGTTCGCCGGCGATGCGACCCTGGCCGGCGTGTGCCGCTCCGCGGTGAACTTCGCCGCCCTCGACCGCAAAGGCCAAGCCGCGCGCATACGCCTGCATGCCACCGCCGTCGCCCTCCAGCATGAAGGACACCCGCGGAAATCGAAATCGGTGAGGATCGTCTACACACAAGACGGCAAGCTCTACAGCATCAGATCGCGTACGGCGATCATGGCCGGCGGAAGTTGGACCACCAAACACATCGTGCAGGACCTTCCGGAAACGCACCGCCAGGCATACGCGCAGTTCTATCGCGCACCTTGCCTGATGGCGAATGTCGCTCTGCACAACTGGCGCTTCCTGTACAAGCTGGGCATCAGCGAGTGCCAATGGTTCGAAGGCATCGGCAATTACTTCGCGCTGCGTAAGATGGCTACTTTTGGCGCCGTCTCGCCTTCGGTATCACCCGATTCTCCGGTAGTGCTGACGCTCAAGATCCTGTCCTCGTCGCCTGGCCTGACGATCGCCGAGCAGGTCGGGCGAGGCCGCGCGGAATTGCTATCCACGCCGTTCGCGGAATACGAGCGCCGCATACGCAACCAATTCGACGCGATGTTTTCCGGGGCGGGCTTCGACGCGCGCCGCGATATCGCCGGCCTGATCCTGAACCGCTGGGGCCACGCATATTTGAGCCCGCAACCGGGCTTCTTTTTCGGCAAAGACGGCCAACCCGCGCCCGGTGAACTCTTGCGGAATACGCCGGTGGGCCGCATCGCCTTCGCGAATTCGGACCTAGCCGGGATCATGGACCACCGGGCCTCGATCCTCGAAGCGCAGCGCGCCGCAGGGCAGGCAATCGAACGGGTAAGTTGAGTTGAGCCGAAGAGGCGCGACTGTCAGGGAGCAGTTTCCGCCGCCACCGCCGCTTCAGCGGTGTACTTCTTTGGACGGGTCGGGTCCCGAGGATCGGAGCGCGCCGCGAAGATTTCTATCCGCATCCTGTAGGCACTCCTCAATCTCTTCAAAGTC
>JBEKUO010000464.1:0-6149 GCA_049514955.1 Bryobacteraceae bacterium
GCTGGATTTCGAAAAGCGCAGCGCCACCACGTTGTACGCCGAGGTCCTGACGCCCGAAGTGCAGAAAGCCATCGCCGCCAAGAAGGTGATTAAAGGCATCGCCACCAGATACTTCTGGCGATGGGCCATTTTCCCGACCATAAATCGCGCGAAACGAAGGACGGCGTGGAACTCGAAGACCGGGTCTTCGGCCAGCCTTCCGGTAAGATCACCTTCGTCACGTTCAATGGCAGCAAGGTAATCAAGGTCAAAGAAGAATACGCGGGGCTGGGCACGGAAGCCGCCGATCCTAAAGTGTCGAGATAATTCTGCGTGCCAAGCCACACTTATAAGAACCCAAAGTTGGCTCCGAGCCAGGCGCTATGCAGAAACGAATCACTTCCGCCAAACCGCTTCCCCGTACCGGTGCCATTCGTCGAGCGCCGCATTTACGCGATCCGCGGCCAAAAGGTCATGCTCGATTCCGATCGGTGTCTTTTCGGTAATGCTGCCTTAGGCCCTCAACTTCGGCCTTGGAGGGCGACTCCTCAACCTCTTGATCAAAAGAGCCAGGCCATCCGCACTATCCGCGTCAAGATGGCGGCGACCAATAGGCCGACCCACAAGACGAGTATTCCCATAAGTTATACTGGTGGCGCAAATGTCGTGGCTCCTACGAAGGATGCTCGCGCCCGCTCTGGCGGCCCGACTTTGGGCACAAACTACCGCGCCGCCTCCATTGGTGCACCTGTATCCAGTTGCCCTCGACCCCAAGAGTCAGCCCGTCATCGACTTGAGTGCCGCCGATTTCAAGATTACTGATCAGGGCAAACCCCAAACGGTCCTCCTGTTTCGCCCCCCAGATCTAAAAGCACCCGGTGAACTCAGCCCGCGCGAATACACGAATCACCCCGGTGGCCTCATGCCGCATTCGGTGGCCATTCTCCTGGACTTGATGAACGAAAGCAAGCCCAACTGGGTCGACGCTTGGCACAGTCTTGCGAAATGCGTTCCGCTCATCGAGCCGGAACGGCAGGTGTACTTTTACGTATTGAATCTGCATGGCGAGCTGGTGCCGATTCACGCCATTGGCTCGCAAGCAGGCGGCGATGATTGGCGGGGGACATTCGGCAATGATCTCGACAAAGTGATGAACGCCAACCTCGCCCGGCCCTCAGGTATCGATCGAGAGGAAGCGACGAAGCGGGCCTACCATCAGCTCGAATCGTTGTCCAACCAGTTGGCTAGCCTGCCCGGCCGGCGAGGCATCGTCTGGATCACCAACGGAGTGCCGAGCATCACGAACGCGCTCCCGTGCAGCGGCGACTGGGTCGACTGCGGGCTGTATGTGGCGCACATGGCGGTGATGCTGGAGCATGATGGCGTGGCGGTGAATCCGGACTTCCAGAGTGGAGTGCCGCAGCCCACAACCAGCTACGACCTGGAGCAAATGGCCTTACTGACCGGGGGCCGCTCCTATTACCTGCAAGACATCCGCGCGGTGCTGAAAGCGGTTGCCGAAAATGGCAGTGACATGTACGAGATCGCTTATGCCCCGCCGGCGGGTAGTTGGGACAATAAGTTTCACAAGGTGCGCGTTACCTGCGAGAGAAAAGGGGTCAAGCTGCAACTGCAGGAACGATATTACGCCTTGCCGGACGCGCGCTCCCTCGAGGTCCGCCAAAAGGAAACGCTGATGACGGCGTATGAGAGACCTTCCGACGCCGCGGATATCGGTCTGCGCGTGAAAGTGTCGCCGGCTGAAAAAGGCGTGCACCTGATGATCCGCGTGGAAGCATCGGATCTGCTGCTGCGTGAACAGGACGGCAAGTTCGCGGGGGCTTTGACCTTGCTGCTCTCCGATCGGGGCGCCTCGGAAGAGGCAAGCACTGGATTGCGGCTCCGTCCTCTGGGTGATCCGAGTGTGTCAAGTGTGAGTCTGGAACTGAACGGCGAGCAACACGACAAGGCCATGAAAGACGGCCTTTCCTTCTCACTGGATCACCCGCTCGGCAACAGCGTCGAGCGGGTTCGCTTGATAATCATGGATCAAAGCACCAACCAAATAGGCTCGCTTACGTTTCCCGTAAAATAACCCGCACCTCATCGAGCGCGTGGTGCGGATCCTTTCCGGCCAGGAAGGAATCATGATATTACTCGGCGGCGGGCCTTGCCCGGCGCGCCAGTGTCTCGCCGTAATTCCACAGCATCCACTGCGACCTACCGCGCCGTCCAAATGAACATCCTCATCATGCGCGCCTACGTCAAATTGCGCGAGGGCACGGAAGCCGCCGACCCCAAGGTGCCGAGGTAAGAATAAGGCAACCGCCGATGCACGCAGATGCACGCCGATAGGGGGGATCGAGTGGCGTGAATCGGCCGGGGCTCCCCACAGTGCCGAGATGATTCTGGCTGCGAAGGCACACTAATAAGAACCGCTCTCGACGCAAGATTGGCTCCGAGCCAGGCCCTATGCAGAAACAAATCACTTCCGCCAGACGCTTCCCCGTACCCGCGCCTTTCATCGAGCGCCGCATTTACGTGATCCGCGGCCAGAAGATCATGGTCGATTCAGACTTGGCTGAGCTCTACCAGGTCCCATCAGAAGCCCTCTAACATGCCGTCTAACGCAACCTCGACCGATTCCCTGACGATTTTATGTTCCAGCTCACAAACGAGGAAGCCGGCGAGCTGAACCGGTCACAAATTGTGACCGGTTCCAAAAACACCGTGACCCTCGCCTTCCCCTGTACGCCTTCACCGAGCTTGGCGTGGCCATGCTCTCTTCAGTCCTGAACAGCGAACGCGCCGTGCAAATGAACATCGTCATCATGCGCGCCTTCGTCAAGTTGCGTGAAGTGCTGGCCACCCACAAGGCCCTGGCCCGCAAGATCGAACAGATGCAGCACACCCAAAGGGACCATGCCGCCATCCTCTCCATCGTAGTGAAAAATATTCAGGACCTCGAAGAAACAGTGGCCAAAGAATTCAAAAGACTGAAGGATCCAGGCCGGCGCAAGCCCCGCATCGGCTTCGTGCCCGCCCAGCGGAACCCCGTCCATCCTTCATTGAATCGGATTCATCGGCGTGTATCGGCGTATATCGGCGGTTGCCTTTTGCTTCGCATTAATTCTTACCTAATTCAGATTCCCTTCTCTCATTTGCCGGTTGCCGCGGATAGCGCCATCCTGATATCCTTTAATGTAATCCACACTCAAAACTCTAGGAGAGAAACATGGCTGTAAAGGTTGGCATCAATGGCTTCGGCCGCATCGGCCGAAATGTGGTCCGGGCGGGCCTGCACCGGAACGATATCGAATTCGTGGCGGTGAACGACATTACGGACACCAAGACGCTGGCGCACTTGTTCAAGTACGACTCCGTGCTGGGCACGCTGCCCGAGAAGATCCAGGCCGAAGCGGACGCCATCACCGTGGACGGCAAGCGCATCAAGGTCTTCGCCTCGAAGGACCCGGCGCAGATCGATTGGAACTCGGTCGGCGCGCAGATCGTCGTCGAATCCACCGGCAAGTTCACGGATGCCAAGGATGCCTGCAAACACATTCGCGGCACTGTGAAGAAAGTCATCATCTCGGCGCCGGCCAAGAACGAGGACGTCACACTGGTGCTGGGCGTCAATGATGGCGCTTACGATCCCGCCAAGCACAACATCATTTCCAACGCGTCGTGCACCACCAACTGCCTGGCGCCTGTCGTGAAGGTTTTGCACGACAAGTTCGGCGTCCAAAAAGGATCGATGACCACGATCCACAGCTATACGAACGATCAGAACGTGCTGGACTTCCCGCACAAGGACCTGCGGCGCGCGCGCGCGGCGGCTCTGAACATGATCCCCACCACGACCGGCGCCGCCAAGGCGATCGGCCTGGTGATGCCGGAGTTGAAGGGCAAGCTGGATGGTTATTCCATGCGCGTGCCAACGCCGGATGTCTCGGTAGTCGACTTGGTCGCCCTCACTGCGCACCCCACGACGGCGGAGGAAGTCAACGCCGCGTTCAAGGCCGCTGCCGAAGGTGAGTTAAAAGGCGTCCTGGCCTACACCGAGGATCCGGTGGTGTCGACCGACATGCTGCATAACCCGAACAGCTCGATCGTCGATGCCCAGATGACCAAGGTGCTGGATGGCAACCTGGTGAAGGTGATCGCCTGGTACGACAACGAGTGGGGCTATTCCTGCCGGGTCGTGGACCTGATCGAGTTCCTGACGCAAAAGGGACTGTAGGCGTGGCGCAAGCTTCAGCTTGCTGCGGCGAACTTCAGTTCGCCGTCTTAGCGCGGACTGAAGTCCGCGCCTGGGGCGGTCACACCGTTTCGATCCGGCCCTTGAAAAACGCGCCCTCTTCTATCCTGACGGACGGCGTGCGAATGTTCCCGGCCATCGAGGCGCTAGCGCCTAGGCTGAACCTCTGCCTGGCCTCCACGTTGCCTTCGACGGTGCCGAGGGCGAACACTTCGGAGGCCAGCACATCTCCGTACACACGGCCGCCCATCCCGATAGTCAACCGGTGTGCCGAAATCTCGATGTCGCCCTGGATCTCCCCGTTCACGAGCATGTTCTCCTGGCTGGACAGCCGGCCCTTAATCATCACGGTCTGACCGATGAGAGTAGAGCCTGCGGCCACGGGCTCGCCAAGCACGATCTTCTCTGGAGTCCCTTCCGCCGTCTTCCGCGCCACCGGCTCGGCAGTCTGGCCGATGTCGTAAAACTGTAGCCGGCAAGCGTTGCAGTGGTACAACTGCAAGTCGGCTACGAAGAGCCGCCGCACCACATCGGAAGGCGTTTGATAGAGGCGATCGGTGGGATCGCGCTCGGAGCGAACCTGCAGCCGGTCGCTTCCACAACTCGGGCAGCGGATGGTGCGATTCGGACTGAGGATCGGCGAGGCGCCCATCAAACGACGATGGTATCCTATTGCAGCGCCTCCGGCAGACGAGGTCAAGCCGTGGCCGAGCTGAATCGCCAGCAAACTTCGCAACCAGCCGCGCGGGAACGGCCGGCTACCGTTCGCTATTCCGCTGCCGGACACCCTTCTATCGGGCAACTAATGACGGCGCAAGGAACGGGTCCGATCACCAATCCGTCGGTCCTGCACGGCAACTTCTGGCCCGAGGAAGAGTCCATAGAGGATTTCTTGGAAGCCCTCCACCAGTGGCGCGGCCACAGACGCACCGATCCCGCTGCATAAACCAGATTGTCGAAGTGGGGCAGGCGCTTTCGCCTGCCAACTCTCCCACGAGTCACGCGGTTTCGATCCTGCCCTTGCAAAACGCGCCCTCTTCAATTCTCACTGACGGCGTTGGAATGCTCCCGGTCATTGTGGCGACACCGTCGTTTCCTTCCTCTTCAAAAATCACTCCCTGAGCAAGCGTTACGATCCCGAGCTCGCCGGACGCATCGCCCCGATCTCGTTCATGACGGTTGCCGAAGTGGAACGCTGGGCCGTTCAGTACGGCTGAACACCGCCTCAACTGGCTGCCGTGAGCGCCGGAAGCATCGTCATTCAACACAATGCCATGTTTCGCGCGCCGCTCGCACCGCCAGTGCCGGCAGTATCTGTCGATGGCATGAATTGCAACTCTGCTTGGTCAACCAGTCCCCAGCCGCATCCCGGAGCGGCTCCGGGCAGGATCGGCGCCCCAAAATCCGTAAACCCCACACAGCAGAATCCCCGCTACTCTTCGCATGGGTCCGTTTCTGCACCAAACGTCATGCAGTATGCTTGTGGCTTGGAGCTACGATCCCGATGCCCTTCATCACCGACGATTTCCTGCTTAGCAGCCAGACGGCCAGACGCCTCTACCACAACTTCGCCGAAGGCCAGCCGATCCTGGACTATCATTGCCATCTCGCCCCCGAGAGCATCGCCCGAAACCGGCAATTCCAGAATCTTTACGAGATCTGGCTGGAGGGCGATCACTACAAGTGGCGTGCGATGCGGGCGAACGGCATCGCGGAAAGCTATTGCACTGGAGATGCCAGCCCTTTCGAGAAGTTCCTGGCGTGGGCCAGAACCGTGCCCTACACGCTGCGAAATCCACTCTATCACTGGACGCATCTCGAGCTGCAGCGCTATTTCGGTATCGACGAACTGCTGGATGAATCGAGCGCCAAAAGCATCTGGGACCGGGCGAACGTTCTGCTGGCCACC
>JBEKUO010000465.1:0-6149 GCA_049514955.1 Bryobacteraceae bacterium
GGCGGCGGAATGCCGCGCGCGACGCCGGCTTTGCGCATCAACCCTCCCGTTCCGGCTCGGCAGGCTGGAGGGCCTGGACGAGTTTGTCGCCGAACACGGAGCTCGGCTTCGGCGCGGCGGCAGCTTTTGGCAGAGATGGGGCAAGTGCCACCGGGGCCGGCGCGGGCGCCGGAGTCTGCGGCGGGGCGGGGGCTTGGGCCATGATCGGAGCGGGCCCGGCGGCCGGCTCGGGGCCGGCGTCCGGTATACCGTCCAGATAACGCTCCTTCTTCAGCAGGACGCGCTCCAACGACGTGCTGTAGCTGGTGAAGTTGCCGTCCACCTGGCGGTCCGTCTCGAGCAGGTGGCGCATGCACTCCATCTTGGAGTCCAGATCGTCCAGATAGTGGAGCAGCATGGCTTCCGGGAACAGCGGCACTTTGGGCGATCCGAAATCCAGTTGTCCATGGTGGCTGATGATCATGTGCTCGACCAGCGAGCGGAGCCGCGGCGGAAAATCGGGGATGCCGCGCAGCTTCTCTTCCACCATGCGCACGGCGATCAGCATATGGCCGAGCAACTGGCCTTCATCGCTGTAGCTGAAGCTGCGATCGTAGCTCAACTCGTAGATCTTGCCGAGATCGTGCAGGATGACGCCGGTTAGCAGGAGGCTGGCATCGATGTTGGGATAGTGGGCGGCCGCCATGCGCGCGAGGTGGCACACCGAGAGCACGTGTTCGATCAGGCCTCCCAGAAAGGCGTGGTGGATCTGTTTGGCGGCCGGCGCCAGGCGATAGCGCCGGGCGATGTCTTCATCGTCCAACAGAGCGGTAACCAACTTCTGCAAATGCGGATTGTCGATTTGAGCGGCGAACTGGCGCAGTTCCCGCCACATTTCTTCGGGATCGCGCGCCGAGGCCGGGAAATAATCGGTGAAATCCACCGTGCGATCGTCGAGGCGGCGGAGTTTGTGGATGGTCAACTGGGGCCGGTTGTGGAAGATTTGGAGCAATCCCCGGACCTCGACGAAGTCGTCGCGGTCGAAGGTCTCCATCATCTTCCCGACGTCGTCAAACACCCGGGCGTCCAGCTCACCGGTGCGGTCGCTGAGCAGGAGAGCCAGATAGCGATCGCCCTTCTTGTTCTGCCGGATCTCTTTGGAGCAAACCAGGAAGCTGCCGGTGACGACTTGATCCGGTTCGAGTTCGTTCACACAAGGTGATTTCATGCAGCTACGGTTTAGCGGGCGCCGGATCGGCAGCGGGAGCAGCGGCGGTAGTGGGGGGAGCGGGAGCAGCGGCCGGCGGCGGGGACGCAGGCTGCGTGGCCTTAGGTTTGACCGTACCGCCGGTGAACGGAACGGGGATGATCTTAAGCAGCCTCTTCCTCTTTTTGTGGGTAGCGACTTCTTCTTTGGTGACGGTCTGCGGCTTCAACTGCGCGACCTCTTTCCAGGAAGTGTCCTTGCCGGGCGCCGCGCCAGTATCCACGTAACCCGGCTTGATCTCGAGAAACGCGTCCTCGCGCAGCTTAGTAAGATAAGCGCGCACCTTGGTCTGCATCTGCGGCATGGCCATACGCTCGCCGATTTCGTTTTCGACTTCCTCGTAGGTGGCCAGCCCGGCTTCATAACGATCCGCCACCCTCAGGATCAAGAATCCGTTCGTGACGCGGATGGGATCGGTCACGTAGCCCTTCTTCTGGGCGAACACGATGTCTTCGATCTCCTTGCGCAGAAGATGTTCGCTGCGCTTGTAAGCGGGCAGTTCACCGCCGTTGCGCGCGGTTTCGATATCGTCGGAATTGGTGGCGGCCAGGTCGCCAAACTTTTCGCCTTTGCGCGCGCGGGCGACCAGGTCCTTGGCTTTCTTTTCGGCGGCAGTTACTTGTTCGGGGGTTTTGCCTTCCGTCGAGATCACGATCTGCTGCAGGAAGACCTGTTCCTCGCGTTGGTAGTCCTTCTTGTGCTCCTCGTAATACTTGCGCTTTTCGGGTTCGGGGATGTTGATCCGGGAGCTGACCTCCTGGCCGATGACTTTCTGCGTAAGGAGCTGGTTCTTCTGCATCTGTTTGAAATCTTCGTACGACATGCCAGTCTGTTCGCGGATGAAGTCGTGGAACTGGTCCGGATCGGTGATCTTGCTTTGGACCTGGATTTCGGCCAGGCGCTTGGTGACTTCGGCATCCACGCTGATGTTGAGGTCCTTGGCTTTTTGCACAAGCAGGAGCTGGTCGATCTGATTCTGGAGCGCGTCGCCAGCCTTCGCTTTGACGGCCTGCTGCAGCTTGGCGCCGGACAGGCCCTGCTGGCGGAGCTCAGTCTCATACTCTTGCCGGTTATGCTCCAGCTCACCGCGCGTAATGATGTCGCTATTCACTTTGGCTACGATCTCTTCGACGACGCGCACGTCCGCCGCGGCGGCGATCGATAGAGAGGCCGCTAGAAACAGAAGAAGCCTAGGATACATATATGGGACATTTTAGCATTGGGCCGGGTGCAGGTTCGGCGGGGTGTGGGTAAGCGGGGGAAACTCGCCACCCTCACGGCTCGGGTTTCAGAAGCCGGCCTTCGAACAGCACCACGCCGCTGCGCGTATCGCGGATCAGAAACGCAAACGGGCGATCCGCGCGAAAGACCGTCCTGGGAGGAGCCCGCATCGCCAGCGCCTTGACCATGACGCCGGTGGCGGCTGCCGCTTCGGTGCCCTCTTCCGCTACATCCACAAACGCCTTGTGCATGACATCGGAGACAAACAGGTCCCGGCGGCCGTCGATGCCGGAGAAATCCGCCGAAGCCTCAAAAGCTTTCTGCATTCCCATGCGCGCCAGCGCGCCCCGCAGCGAGAAGCCCGATTCCGCGCGAAATTTGGGCATCGCCACTTCGACGGTGCGGTTCTGTAGAGCCCCGAACCAGGCGGACAGCTTCTCCGGTTGAAGGGACTTCTCCAGCTCAGGCAGCCCGTCATTCGCCGTGGGCAGAAGCACATCGAACGCCAGCGGCGAGCCCGCGTATTTCATTTCCAGGACCTGCACCTCGTGGGTTTCGGCATAGCCGAAGACGGCGCTCTGGTGCATGAAGCCGGTCTCCACCGTGGCGCCCGCGTCCAGCCGAAAGGGCGCCGGATGCGTGTCGCCCGGGCGGAACGGCGATTGCCACTTGGCGTGGAAGTAGATCGCGCTCGTAAGAATGAGGCGCATGCGGGCATCGAGCGAACCCGGCGCAAACAGCTCGGGGATTTTGCCCTTGGTGTGCCCGGCAGTCCAGGAATTGATCTCGGCGCAAGCCTGGCCGGGATCGGCAATGAAATCGAGCGGGGTGAGCGGCGCGTGGTAGAGCGTCTCGATCGTCTGCCGGAATTCGGATTCAATCGGGAAGCCGCGCTGCACCCAGAGGCCATTGGCAATCAGCAGTTCATTGCCACCGGTGTTCGCCGTTTGGGTTAGTTCCTCCACCAGAGACGCGATCGCGCCGTGGTAGGCGGGATCCGGGTAGGGTTGATCGAGCGCCGCGGCCAGTTCGGTGGCCGTGTGGCCGCGCGCGCCATCGAGAAGCATCGAGAGGGCGGTGGCGATGCCGAAGGGGGAGAGAATCAGGTTGCCGGGGCCGGGGGCCAGTTCCCGGTACGTTGCGGCCGCGAAACGGTTCATGCCCGCCACCGGGCTACCGGTAGCGTGGAGTGCACCCATCAGAAGTAATAGTAGCGGCACTGCGAAGGCGGGGCAACGTGTCATCGGCATACCTCCTCCTCCAGTATGCTGCCACGGGCCGCGTCCTTTCAGGCGCCCGGATAAAACTCCGCTGTCACTGCGGGGCTTCGGGGACAAGGCGATCCAGCGCGGGAATCCGCGGCGGCGGCGTCTCCAAGCCGACTGGCACCCCCATGGCCGCGATCAGGCGTTCCGCATCGCGCGGGGGAACCGGCCTCGAGAAGTAATATCCCTGACCGAATTCGCAGCCCAGCGAGAGCAGGCGGGTGGCTTGGTCGCTCTCTTCCACGCCTTCGGCGATGACTTCCATGCCCAGCGTGTGTGCCATTTCGAGGATGCTCCTTACGATCTCCGCGTTCGCGTCCATACCCGTGAGTTGAATGGTGAAAGACCGGTCGATTTTCAGAGTGTCGAAGGGAAATTGCGCCAGATAAGACAGGCTCGAGTAGCCGGTTCCGAAATCGTCGATTTTGAGCCCGACGCCCAGTCCCTTCAACCGCGTGATGACATCCAACGCCGCGGCGCGGTCCCCCATCAGCACGCCTTCGGTGATCTCCAGCCGCAAACTGGACGGTTCTAAGCCCGTCTCCGCGAGTACCTCCGCGATCTGGCCTGCCAGGTCCGCCTGCCCAAACTGCCGTGGCGAGAGATTCACGCTGATCGCCAGGGGCGGATCGCACGGGTACTCGACATGCCACTGTTTCATCTGGCGGCAGGCCTCGCGTAACACCCACATGTCCAAGCCGTGAATGAGGTCGGTCTCCTCCGCCACCGGAATGAACTCGGCTGGCGGAATGAAGCCGCGCGACGGGTGGCGCCACCGGGCCAGCGCTTCAAATCCGCAAATCCGCCGATCGGCGAGCCTGACCTTGGGCTGGTAGTGAACGGAGATCTCCCGGTTCTCCATGGCGTGGCGCAGGTCGTTCTCTATCTCCATGCGCTCGACCACGCGCGCGCGCATCGCCGGGTCGAAGACCTCGGCGCGGCAGCGCCCGTTGCTCTTGGCGCTGTACATGGCCGTGTCGGCATCCCGTACCAGGTCGGCTGCCGACTGATACGCCGGACCGCCCGCGGCGATGCCAATGCTCACCGTACAAAAGATGCTGCGGTCCGCCAGCCCGAACGGCTGCCGGAGTTCCACGAGGATGCGCTGGGCAACCCGAGCGGCCTCCGCGGGATCGTGCAGATCGCTCAGGAGGATGGCGAACTCATCGCCGCCCAGGCGCGCCACCAAGTCCCGGGGCGCCGGGCGCACAGGGGTATCACCGCAGCGCACACCGCAAATCAGGCGCTCGGCCATGGCCACCAGCAACCGATCGCCGGCCAGATGCCCCAGACTGTCGTTGACGAGCTTGAACCGGTCTACATCCAGGAACAGTACCGCGAAGCGCGCGGCCGGATTCGCTTGATGGTGGGAGAATTCCTGCTCCAGCCGGTCCATGAAGAGAATTCGGTTCGCCAGGCCGGTGAGCGGATCGAACACCTTGTCTTCCGTAACATCGCTCAGCGAACCGGCCATACGGAGGGTGCGGCCGGAGCTGTCCCGGACCGCCGCGCCCCGGCACCGCACCCAGCGATACGTGCCATCCCGGTGCCTGATGCGATGCTCGCACTCAAACACGTCGCGGTCCCCGCCTGCCTGGGGCGCTCGGAGTTCTTCCCGGAGTTTCTCCAGGTCGTCGGCATGCACCCGCGAGAACCACTCCCGGTCGGTCTCGCCTATTTCCGCGGCATCGTACCCCAGCATCGCTTTCCAGCGGTCCGAATAGTAGACCCGGTGGGAATCCAGATCCCAGTCCCACAGTCCGTCGTTGGCGCCGCGGGCCGCCAGCCGATACCTCTCCTCACTCATGCGCAGAGCGCTCTCGGCGTCCTTGCGCGCCAGTTGACCGCGAATGCGCGCCAGGGCTACCGGAAAATCCACCGGCTTGGTGATGTAGTCGTTGGCTCCCAGGTTGAGAGCTTCCACCACGTTGTCGCTGTCCCGCAGCGCGGTCACCATGATCACGGGCAACTCTTCCGGAGTGTAGGTGGCGCGCAGTGCCTTCAAGACTTCTACTCCCGTCAGACCCGGCATCATGCTGTCCAGCAGCACCAAGTCGACGCTATGGGAGCCGATATACCGCAGCGCGGATTCCCCGTCGGCGGCCACGGCCACTTCAAATTCGCTGTGCCGCAGGCGCCGCGATAGCATGTCGCGGTTCAGGGCTTCGTCGTCCACCAGCAGCAGATGTTTTTTCTCGCTCATGATCTTCTCACTTCCGAGCCAACCACCCGATGACTTCGAGCCGCCGGCGCCGCCTCCGAGGGCCGTGACCAACAGGCCGCGCAGCTTTAGCCAGACCGGACATATGGCGAACTTGTAGCGGGCCGCCAACACGAAAGCCTGGACCCACTCTGACTATCGGCTGAAATGGGAATAATCTTGATCCCCGGACTTGATTGCAGGCCGACGGCCGGCA
>JBEKUO010000466.1:0-6143 GCA_049514955.1 Bryobacteraceae bacterium
CGCGCCTGGGGATGCTGGTCTTCCATCCGGGTGTCACGCCGGAATACCGCGGCACGCATCCGGCTTTCTGGGCCGTCTTGAATCGCGACTTCTCGCGGATAGGCTGGTCCCTGCTGCGCATCGATGTCGGCGTCGATACCGGATCTCTCTTGGCGCAGGGCAGCGCGGGCAATGCCGACCCGCTCACCGAAAGCCACATGTTTCTGGCGCATAAGGCGCATGTCGAGGGCTTGCCCGGCGTGGTGGAAACGCTTCGCAAGCTACAGGCCGGCGAGCATCCCGGCGTCTCCACCGAAGGCCGCCAGAGCCACAACTACACCCATCCCGGCTGGACCGATTACTTGGAATACCGCAAGGTCCTCAAGCAATTGCGGCGAGCGCGCTGATGTGGAGAGGTTCGCACAGCGGAATGCACTTGGTTCCACAGAGCCTGCCTGACCCTGTAGGCTAGAATCATCTCGTGCGAAAAATCGTTGTTGTATTCGGCACGCGGCCCGAAGCCATCAAGCTTTGTCCGGTCCTGTTGAATCTGCGGCAGAGCACACAGTTTGAAGTGCGCGTCTGCGTGACCGCGCAGCACCGCTCGATGCTGGACCAGGTTCTGACGGCTTTTGGAGTGGCGCCGGATCACGACCTGGACCTCATGCAGCCTGGACAGACGCTGGCCCAGATCACGGCGCGCATCCTGGCGGCATTGGAGCCGGTGATCGCCGTCGAGCGTCCGGACATGGTGCTGGTGCAGGGCGATACTACGACCACGCTTGCTGGTGCCTTGGCAGCCTTCTACCAGCGCGTGCCGGTGGGGCATGTGGAAGCCGGCCTGCGCACCGGCGACTTGGCGCAGCCGTTTCCCGAAGAGATGAATCGCGTGGTGACCACCCGGCTGGCGGCGCTGCACTTCGCTCCCACGGAAGCAGCGGCACGCCAACTGCAGGCGGAGGGAGTGGAGCGGCTGCGCATCTCGATCACCGGCAATTCGGGCATCGATGCGGTACTCTATGTGCGCGACGCGTTGGCGGCCGGGCGGTTGCCCGCGCCCCAGTGGCCCCAATTGGATACTGCCAAGAAACTGATCGTGGTGACCGCGCACCGCCGGGAAAGCTTCGGCGAGGGCTTCGCGCAGATCTGCGTCGCGCTGGCCCGTCTTGCCAAGCGTCAGGATGTCCAACTGGTCTATCCGGTGCATCGAAATCCAAACGTCATGGACCCGGTATACGCCAGTTTGGGCGGGCTGGCGAACGTGCTCCTGCTCGAACCGCTGGACTACGTACCCTTCGTGGACCTGATGCGGCGGGCGCACCTGCTGCTCACAGATTCGGGCGGAATCCAGGAGGAAGGGCCCTCGTTAGGAAAACCTATTCTCGTG
This sequence comes from Bryobacteraceae bacterium, assembly GCA_049514955.1. Taxonomy (GTDB): domain Bacteria; phylum Acidobacteriota; class Terriglobia; order Bryobacterales; family Bryobacteraceae; genus Bog-159. The sequence continues at coordinate 1,367 of JBEKUO010000466.1, forward strand.
ATGCGGGAAAAAACCGAGAGGCCCGAGGCCGTGGCCGCCGGTACTGTGAAGCTGGTGGGCACCGATGCCAGCCGCATCGTGCGCGAAGCCGAGCGACTGTTGGACGACGAGGGCGAATACCTTCGCATGTCGCGTATCCACAATCCTTACGGCGACGGCCGCGCCAGCGATCGGATACGCCAGGCGATGGAAGCGTACTTCGGTAATGCGGACTTGCCTTAATTTACCGTGAAGCCCACCGGCAGACCAGCCTGTTCCGTTCCGGTGGCGACCACGATCGGCGAGGGGTTGGGCGTCGCCCCGGTCTGGCCCGTAAGCTGCACCGTCAAACGGGTAGGACTCGAGACCGCCACATTGGAGGCGGTGATGCCGGGCACCGTCAGCACCTGGGTGATCCCTGCCGCGAAATTCGTGCCCATACCGTATATGGTCACCGTAACAGGTGTGCCTGCCACCGCAGAATTCGGACTCACCGAGGTCAGAATCGGAGTGGTCACCGGCAGCAACTGGTTGAGCAGGCCCCGCACGATGAAATCCGCCATCTCGCCGCGGGTCAATATCGAGAGGGGGCAGTACATGAGCGGGTTGGTGGAGCACCCCGTAGTGACTCCGAGAGAGTACATCTCCTGAACGTAACTGAAGAATGGATCGGACGGCGGCACGTCCACGAAATAAGGCGTCGTCGGGTAGTTGAATGGAATCGAGGCGAACCGGGCCCGGATAATGAAGGCGGCTGTCTGGTCCCGTGTAACACCGCTGGCCGGACAGAACATCAGCGATGGCGAAGTCGCGCAACCATCGGTGATGCCCAGTTCGTACAACTTCTGAATGTAGCTGAAAAACATATTCGTGGGTGGCACGTCGCTGAAGTATGGCGTCGGGTTATACGTGAAGTTGCTGCTGCCCTCGATGGCGATCACGATGAATTTCGCCATCTCGCCGCGTGTATTGGTTTCATTCGGGCAGAACTCCAGAGGTACGGATGTGCAGCCGTTGGTAATGCCCATTTCGTACATGATGTTAGTGGCATCGAAATAGTAAGTCCCCGGCGCAACATCCACGAACGGCACATTATCGGCTCTGGCCACGAAGTCACCGTACTGTGTCCCGGTCAGAGAGGGCTGTATCGCGCCCGCCGTCACGGGAAGATCCGTCGAGACAGTGGCGCCGGAGACATAAACCGTGCCGGCCGGCGTCACTGCGATGTTCTGGCCGATGTCGTTGTCCGTACCGCCTATGCAGGTAGAAAAGGAGAATGAACCGCCGCCTGGGCTAATCCGGGTAAGGAAGGCATCGGTGGCCGAGATAATGCCGGCAAATGGCACGCCCGAGACGCCTGGTTGCGATGCTAGAGCCACGACTTGGTTCTGGGTCAGGCCGGCATAAGTGAACGGACTCCAGTCGCTGGGCTGAGTGCCTCCGTTCGTTCCGGTGGCCATGCCGGAACCCGCGAAAGCCACATAGACGTTATTGGCGGCGTCCAAGGCCACCAGGAGCGGCGTACCGCCTATGCTTCCTAAAACGGCCTTTGTCCAACTGCTTCCGCCGTTCGATATATAGTACAAACCATTTGGTGTCGCGGCATAGAGAGTGCTCGTGCTGCTAATGGCCAGGCTGGTCACGATTGGAGGAAGGGTTAAGCCCGGGAAGTTGTTTACGGGTACCCACGTGGCGCCGGCATTCGTGGTTTGAAATACGCCGCCGGAGCTGGCGCCCGCGTAAGCTATGTTCGCATTGTTCGGATCGACGACCACCACAACGCCGAGCTGGTAGCCATAAGGCGACATACTGACTACCGGCACGGGCACCGTCGTGGTATTCCAGGACGATCCGCCATTCGTGCTGTAGATGAGGCCAGCGCTCGATCCGGCATACACGGTCGAAGGATTGGTCCGGGCGATGGCCAGCGAGCCCGACACGCCCGCCGTCTGGGACAACAGCGTCCAACTTCCGCCGGCATTGGTGCTCCGATAAATCTGGCCGTTACCTATGGCATAAACATCGATGGAGTTATTCGGATCAACGGCCACGGCGTCTATCGTCGTCGATAAGATGCCGTTATTTTCAGCGGTCCAGGTGTTACCGCCGTCAGACGACTTGTAGATTCCACCGCCCGCCGTGACGCTGACTGCGCTGGTCCCGGCGTAGAGGGTGCCGTTCAAGTCGAAGGCCAGCGCCGTAGTTTGGTCGAAACTGCCGGCCAGGGAGGTGGGCGACCAAGTGGTGTTCGAGCCACTGACGGCCCCTTTCATAAGGACCGCGGGCCCGCCATTACGCGCGCCGGCGATCGCGTTGGTCGTCGGGAAGTTAATACACTGAGTGGTGCCGGCGACATAAGCGTATCCTTCCAGGTCCACGCCGATACCCGCTCCCCGCTCGGGGAGGATGCCGCTGCCCAGGCCGCCGATGTAGGTGCCGTATATGGGCGGGAACTGGCCGGCGGCGTTCAACTCGACCGCAAAGGCGTCGGACACGCCGCCGCCATAAGTAGGTTGCGCGGCGCCGCCCGTGATCTGCGGAAAATGCGGGTCGTTTGTCATTCCGGTCACGTATACATTGTTTTGCGAATCCAGGGCGATTCCAAAGCCTATGGTTTGCTGGCCGCCGGTACCAAAACCGACCGGGCCCCAAGCCGTGCCTCCGCCGGGGGCTACTTTGAGCACATACGCCTGGGCCGGTGCGGGGGATATGGCGGTCCCCGTCGAACCGGTTACGTACGCATTGCCGCTACTGTCCACGGCCACACCGTAGCCCATCCCGGCGGGAGCAGGCACAAAGATGGAATACACAAATGCCGAGCCGGTGGAGTTGACTTCCGTCAAGAACCCCGCGGTCGGACTGGATCCGTTCGTCACTGGGAAGGTGGTGCCGATCAATTCCTGTGCGGTTCCGGTCACATACGCGTTTCCGGAACGATCGACTGCGATAGCGCGTCCCCAATCGTTGCCGGTTCCGCCCAGATAGGTACAGTAAACTAAGGCGTTGCCGGCGGCGTTTACTTCGGCCACGAACGCGTTGGTGGGTCCGTGGAGAATGGTCTGGGGAACTCGTAGGGTAGTCGGGAAGTCGATAGAGCTGGTGAATCCGGTAACATAGGCATTTCCCGAGGCGTCCACGGCAATTCCACCACCGACATCCGTGAGGCTGCCGCCGAAAACAACGGAATAGAGCAGCGCGGTTCCGGTGGAGTTCATTTTTGCGACGAATACGTCAGCGTCTGAGCTGGTCTGTCCCTGCCCCAGCAGAGTTACAGGGGACCCGGGAAAGCTGGCGGTGCCGCCGCCGTTGAAGCCGGCCAGGTACACGCTTCCCTGGAAGTCCACGGCAACCGCCGGATAGGTCGTGGTGGTGGTGGCCGACGATAGGCCAAAAATCTCGTTGTTGCCCAGGTACGTTGCAAAAGTGAGGACAGGGTCGATAATCAGTGGTTTGCGGGTATCGTACCGGGCGACTGCAAACGCAACGCGGTTGTGCGATTGGATGACATAGCTTCCATCTACCGGCTGCCGCACGCCCTCGCGCTCCTGGTAAACGATGGGCCGGTGCTGCCGGATCTCCCCTGTCCCAGCGCCCAGCACCAGATTGCCCGCGCTATCCAGGCTCAGGCGATCAACGCCGTCAAAGTGCAGTTTAATGGCCCTGGGATCGGCGCCGGGGGCCACTACCAGGTCGTACTCGAGCTGCCCCTGGTTGCCATAGAAAACCAGGTCCACGCCGGGGTAAAGTTGGCGGTAGCGTACCCGCGCGTAGTTGGCGGCGCCCGTGACCCATTTTGCGGGATCGTTCCCGATAAAGTAGCTGCTCTTGGCGGCCTGCTGGTCTTCCCCCCTGACGGACAGAGGCTGCGCGCCGGAAAATCCCATCCCGATCGCCGCGTGTTTCCCAGGTTCGCCGGGTGAGGCCAAGGATTGCAAGCGCAAAACCACGCCGGAAGAGGTCAGAAACATGGAATAGCCTTGGCCGTGGGACAGAAATTTCACTCGGCGGTTCGTTTGGCCGCGATTCTCCTCGAAGCTCATCGGCAACTTACCGTAGGTCTGGCTCACCTTGGCCTTGGCGATTTCCGCTGCCGGGCCGCTCGCGGAGACTGGGGGCTGCGGTGGCCGGTCTGCACAAAACAGCACCGTGGCCGTCGAGCCCAACACCATCCAACGCGGATTCCTACGAAGAAACCGTGGTCCCATATCTATCTCCTTTTTGCAGAATTGGGGGCCTGCAATTACTGTGCCGCGTATAGAAATAAACCCCAAGTATAGCGCCCGCTAGCCAGCCCCAGGCACTAACTATTAGCCACAAAATGAACCTAACCATTAGCCACTTAATGGAGGATATCTTCGACTGCTTTAAGCCTAATCTAGGGTCTCCATCAAGCCGATCACCAAATTGAGCTAGGGTCCTACCCGAGCGATCTGGACCATGACCTTAATTCGCACCCTCCCTGCCCTGCTTTGCGCCAGCGCAGCCTGGGGCGCTGCGGCGGTCTCTCCGCGCGACGTCCCGTTCCCAGTATATTTTGAACCAAACCAGGGACAGGCGGACGGCCCAACGACTTTTCTGGCACGGGGTCCGGGATACACAGCCTTTTTGCAGCAGAACGGAGCCGCCGTCTATTATCTTTCATCTGGGACGGGAGGCGCCCCGGGAGCCATCCGCATGGAGCTCCGCGGCGCCAAGGGATCCATTGAGGAGGCCGGCGAAAAGCCGTTATCGTCAATCACGCATTATTACTCCGGAAACGAGCCGGGAAAGTGGCGCCCTGGAGTTCCTCATTACCGGG
>JBEKUO010000467.1:0-11373 GCA_049514955.1 Bryobacteraceae bacterium
CCATTGCCACTCGAGCTGGCGGAGCTGCGGGAGCAGATCGCCGATTTTGGAGTTGTGGAACACCCAGACCAAGCAGCCGGCGGAAATCGCGTAGCCCAGCACCTGCGGCACCCAGTGCGGCATTCTGCGACGTGCGGACCAGAGGAATGCGGCCGCGTTCATGGCGAGGTTCCAGGCAGGGGCTAACCAGGAAGGCGCCCGGCGGCGATGCGGATCGGTTGGGTGGGAGTGCTCGATGCGCGGCGGCCCCAATTGCTTATCATAGCTGGGGGGACAGGTCCGCTGAACTCGCCGTTCGCCGACAGTTCCCAAGCCCGCTCGTCCCCGGCAGCTCCCACACAAGGTCGCCATCGAACGCCTTCGCATCCCCGAAGAGCATTAGCGTTTGTCGAGGTAATAGTTGAAGCAGAGATGCGCTTTACAGGCTGTTTGAGCGCGCGCCGGCCTCAAGGTCGGGATATGGAGTTCAGCGAATATGTCGGTCAGACCGATTTCGTAGATCGCGCAACGCTCTTGTCAGCGGGCGGCAGGTCAATCGGATCCTCAATATCCAGGATGATGTTGTACGCGCACCGGCCCTTCATCGTATTCAGCAGATTGACCGCCTGCAGCCAGGCGTCCGTCGAAGTTCTCGCCGATATTGGATAAATCATGTCTGCCTCTTGATCAATTGAATGGAACGGCAACGCCCAGGAGCCGGTTCGCTAAATAGTCGCGTGCGACCCAGGCGTGGCCCCGGTCGGCCCATCCTTGTCCCAACTGTTCCGCACGAGAAGGACGGTATCGGCGCGAATCGTTCCGTGCCCAACAGCAACCAGAGCATGGTTCCCCGCGTCGCGGTCGCCAGGGATCGTTTTAATGATGTAGCCCGTCGCCGGCAGATAGAACTGTTCGGTGACTCGCGCCGCCAGGAGAGCGGGCTGCCCCGAATTGAGAGCCGCGAAGATGCTGGACACGTCCGTTGGTCGCGTCACCATCGGGTGCCGGAAGATGGGTGCGGTATTTTTTGGGGGCGCCCAAGCCGATAAAGGAGACGGAAGCGCCGCAAGATAGGGCCAAACCTCTTCCGGTGGTTGGCCATCCTCCCGGACCGCGTCGATCATCAACCTCATCGGAACTCCCCGGTTCGGGTCTAGCGGCTTCCGGCGCTTCGCGGCGCTGTAATGCGCATACTCCGCGGACAGGTACTTGGCCATCCCGTGGGCGAACGAGTGCGCGTCGCTCGCGGCAAAGGCCATACAGGTCGGGCGACTTCCCTGATTCCGCGCGGCGCCGAACCGGCCCCGGAGGTCCACCGAAATTTGGATGCTATTCAAGCGGCCACCATCCGGCGTTCCGCGCGTGGGCGGCCGCTCTCCTTTCCGCGCAGATCGAACGTAAACGAAAGCCTGCTGAGCGGTGTCCCCGATGTCTGCCACGGGCGGGTCTGCTGCAGATCGATGTGACCGACCCGGCTCTCGCCCGGACGCGCGCCCAACACGCGCTCCACTTCGCCGCCCACATCGTCTTCAGCGCTTGGGATCAGGCGGTCATCGCGGAACAATAGGAAACCCGCATTCTTCAAGTCGTCGATATTCCACAGGTAGCCAGCGCCGCTGTTCTCTTTGAGCCGCACGACGAAAGCGTCGTTGGGGTCACCTTCGATCATGGATCCCTCGTCGGCCTCGGTGAGGACCCAGACGTCGGGATACCAATTCTCCAGTTGATGGCCATCCAGCAGGCCGCGCTTCAACTGCTTTACCTCGACTGACCGGAGCTTTCCGTATGTGGTCTCATCGATCAGGCCGTTACGAAATAACGCCAGACAGGTGGCTTGGTAGCTGGCGCCCGCCCTCAAGGCGAGCTGGTAGACAACGGCCGGGGCAGCCAGATTGCGACGGGTCCAGCCATGGCGGGCGGCTTGAGAAATAAGCAGCCACCTCGGGAGCAGAAAACTGGTGGCGAAGGCATTCGCGGCGGCCTCGAGCGGATCATAGTTCCAGCTCGGGGACTCGGATCGTGTCAGCATCGTTTCGTCATCGAGGCTGGCCTGGTGGCCCATCGCTGCGTGCCCCAGCTCATGGGCTCCCGTGAAACGCTGCACGCTGAGCGGGCGCTGGGTAGTTACAATGATTCCGGGAACAGGTCCCGGCACGAAGGCGCCGAGCAGACCGTCAAGCGGGCGGAACACGAGGGGAATTTTCTCCTTCACTATCGTTCCAAACACGTCAACATTGCTCGCCTGCGCCTCCACCTGACGGCGCAATTCGAACTCTCGATGAATTCTTGCCGCTGTCCTCGTGCCCTCAAGAATTGCATCGCGTCGGGACTTCATCGCTCACTCCTTCTCGGCCATGGATCGGGCTTGGAGATATTCAGCAAACCGAGTAAGCTCGTCGCGATCCCGGTTCGATAGCTTTGAGGCGGCGCGGGCCAGATGCGCCACCTGTGGTGGCAGGGCTACCTCGGCGGATTCCTCTCCGGTGAAGTGCCCCACAGGCCGTTGATATAAGCGGGCCAGTTTTTGCAGTTCGAGCGCTTCGACCTTCCGTTGTCCGGATTCCATCAACGAGATTGCCGTCCTCGGCACTCCCAGTTCTCGCGCCACGTCGTCTTGAGGCAGTTCAAGATACTCACGGGCCTCCTTCAGGCGCCGGGCCATTTCGGTTCTTTCAGAATCAGCTTTGGATGACATGTTTACCTCTTTCAGGTTTCAAATGGGATATTGCTCAGCGTGCAGGGCCGCAAGCTTTCCATCCAGATGCTCGACCATCTCGTCGCAACTGTGATATCCGCCACGCTTGATCAGGGAGTCAGGTACTTCGTACCCCAGCACACCCTCCAAATCGAGGACGATCTCGACGGCATGATGGGAAGAAATGACGGGAACCAGATCAAAGACGGTTCCGCTATTCGGTTGAAGTTCGTCGACGGGATCGGCAATCCGTTGAAGTTCTTCTTGTTCACGAGCCCACCAATCCCGAATGGCCTGCTGGATCCGCTCCCTAGGGTACGGCGGACTCGACTGCTTTTTCAGTGGAAGACCCATACACGCTCCTCCTGTGTTAGATTATCGAACATCCTGTGTGCGAATGTCAAACATTTTCTTGGGGCGAGGGGAGCGGAAGGCCAGGAGGTTACGCGCCCGCCAGTTCGCGCACAAGGTCGCCGACGAACGCCTTCGCATCGCCGAAGAGCATCAGCGTCTTATCGAGGTAATACAGCGGATTGTCGATGCCCGCGAAACCGGGGCTCATGCTGCGCTTGATCACCATCACGGTTTTGGCCTTGTCTACATCCAAGATGGGCATGCCGTAGATGGGACTGCTCGGATCGTTGCGCGCGGCCGGGTTGGTCACATCGTTGGCGCCGATAACCAGCGCCACATCGGTTTGCGGGAACTCGGGGTTGATCTCGTCCATGTCCAGCAATTTGTCGTACGGAATGTCGGCCTCGGCCAGCAGTACGTTCATGTGCCCGGGCATGCGGCCGGCCACGGGATGTATGGCGAACTTCACATCCACGCCGCGCTTGACGAGCGCATCGTAAAACTCGCGCACCTTGTGTTGGGCTTGCGCCACTGCCATGCCGTAGCCGGGCACGATGACCACCGTGTTCGCCGCGCCCAGGATGCTAGCGGCCTCTTCGGCCGTGGCGCTACGCACCGTGCGCGCCTCCGCGACGCCAGCCGCGGCAGGCTGCACCTGTCCAAAGGCCCCGAACACGACATTCGTGAACGAGCGATTCATGGCCTTCGACATGATCACGGAAAGGATAAAGCCGGAGGAGCCGTCGAGCGCTCCGGCAATGATGAGCAGCTTGCTATCGAGGACAAAGCCCATGGCGGCCGCCGAGAGGCCTGCATAGGAGTTCAACAGCGAGATGACCGTGGGCATGTCGGCCCCACCGATGGGAACGATCATGAGGACCCCGAAGACCAGCGGGATCGCAATGATCAGCGGAAACAGGCGCGTGTGCCCCGGATTCAGCACCAGGATGACCGCCAGCCCTACGGAAATCGCCAGCAGCCCGAGATTGACGACGTTCTGGCCTTTGTAGGTGATGGGCCGCTGCGGCAGAACTTCCTGCAATTTGCCGGCGGCCATCAGGCTTCCGGTGAAAGTCAGGCTGCCGAGGATCACCTCCATCGACAGGACGGCCATCATAAACGCTGGGACATGCGGTGCGCGCAGATAATATTCCGAAGTCCCCACCAACGCCACGCAGAGGGCGCCAAAAGCGTGACTCAGAGCCGTCCGCTGCGGGACCGCCGTCATCGCCACACGCCCCAGCGGCACGCCGATAATTGACCCCAGCACCAGGGCGATTGCGATCCATTTGTAATCGACAATTCCGCGGTACAGCAGCGTCGCGCAGATCGCCAGGAGCATGCCCAGTTCTCCGGCGCGCACGCCGCGGCGCGCGGAACTGGGCGAGCTCAGCCATTTGAGCGAGAGAATGAATAACGCCGTCGAGATCAGGTAGATGATCTGGATGGCACGATCCGTCACGAGCGCCGTAGTCATGGCTTTTTGGTTTTGCTGGCTTTGAACATCCGCAGCATGCGGTCGGTGATCAGGAATCCGCCGACCACGTTGCTGGTGGCAGCCACGATGGCGATGGTTCCGAGCACGGTGGCGAGCCCGCTCTTGTGCTCTCCGACCAGGATGATGGCGCCCACTACGGCGATGGCATCCAGCGCGTTGGTCAGCGACATGAGCGGCGTGTGCAGCAGCGGCGAGACCCGGCGAATCACCTCGAATCCGACGAAGGCCGCCAGCATGAATACGTAGATGTTTCCGATAATATCCGTCATATCTTTCCCAGTGCCAGGAACTCCCGCACGCGCGGGTTGACGATTTGACCGCCTTGCGTGACCAGAGTTTCGCGGGCGATCTCGTCGTCCAAATGCAGCGTGCCCTCGCGGAACAGGTGCAACAGAAACGCGGTCACGTTACGCGCGTACATCTGGCTGGCATGGTATGGAACGGCGCTGGCCAGATTGATAGACCCCAACACCGTGACTCCCTCTTCCTCCACCACTTCGCCGGCGCGGGTCACCTCGCAGTTACCGCCGCGCTCGGCAGCCAGATCCACGATCACCGAACCCGGCGCCATCTTGCGCACCATCTCGCGCGTGATGAGCACCGGCGACTTCTTGCCTGGCACCACCGCGGCCGTAATCACCACGTCGCTCTGGGCCACCGCATTGCCAAGCAACTCCGCCTGGCGTTTATAAAACGTCTCGTCCTGCGCCTTGGCGTAACCGCGGGCATCCTGCGCGTCCTCCACCTGGATGGGGAGTTCGAGGAAGCGTCCACCCACGCTCAACACTTGTTCCTTCGCGGCGGACCGCAGATCGTATGCGGAAGTCACGGCCCCCAGACGGCGCGCCGTGGCGATGGCTTGCAGTCCGGCCACGCCCGCCCCGATCACGAAGACTCGCGCGGGCGTAATGGTGCCGGCCGCGGTAGTCATCATCGGAAACAGCTTGGGAAGCCGGTCGGCCGCCAGCAGCACCGCTTTATAGCCGCAGATGGTCGCCATGGATGAGAGCGCATCCATGCTCTGTGCACGCGTGATGCGGGGCATCAGCTCGATGGAGAATGCCGTTACACCGGTGTCGGCCAGTTCCTGAATGGTTTCCAGCGGCCCGAGGGGCCGGAGGAAGCCTACCAGAATCTGCCCAGGCCGGAGCAGGGGCAGGTCGGCCTCGCCAGTCTGATCGTTGGACCCGTGGCAAAGGACTTGGACCACCACGTCTGCCAACCTGAAGGCCTCGGCTCTTTCGTTTACGATCCGGGCGCCTTTGGCGGCGTAGTCGGTGTCCAGATAGCCCGCGGCGGATCCGGCGCCGGCTTCGATCACGACCTCCAAGCCCGCTTTCGCGAGGTTGGGAATGACGGCGGGCACCAGCGCGACACGCCGCTCGCCGGGAAAGGTCTCCCGCGGGACACCGATGACCATAAACACTATGTTACGCGCTCAGGTGCGGTGTAGAGCGAGCGGCAATTGTGGGGCAGGCGCTTTCGCCTGCCAACCTCTAGTGCTGTATCGGAAGCGAACCGGCGAGGTGAGCCTGTTGAGCGGTTTGATGTGCAGGGCCGGTTCGCTTTCGATACAGCCGGTTGAAGGAAGCCGCCCACGTTTGCGGCGGACGGGGGAATCGGATTTTTGGCCACGCGGGGGGAGAGCGTGCGGGTTCCGGGTTGTTCTGCAGGGTTGGATAGCGGGGTCGGTGGGAATTGTCTGCATGCCGGGTTTGAAGAGGATACAGTTCCGGTGCCGCGGCACAGTTGTGCCGTATGTGCCGTCGCACTTTTTGGTCGCGAGATAGGGATTGTGTCTGCACGGAAGTCTAAGGACCTCGACCGGATGGAATCGTCAGGCGGATCTCGGCAGCGGTGAGTCGCTGGATGACCTGCATGCACCCGCCGCATTTGGGGCAGGTCCAGACAGCGGGTGTGGACCCGGACTCTTCGCGTCCCAGCTTGCCATCCAGGGCGGTGGACGCTCCCAACGAACGGAAGCAAATGGGCAGGAGGGCGGCGCGGCGCCGGTTGGTTAGAAAGCCGAAATGCCGGATGCGCACGAAGCTCTTGGGAAGCACGTGTAACAAAAAACGGCGCAGAAACTCTTCCAGTGGCAGGGTCATCAGGCGTTTTTTGTTCTTATGTGCGGAGTCTCTCCAACGGAAGGTGACCTTTTCATCCTCGAAAGAGACCAATCGATGATTGGATATGGCGATGCGGTGGGTGTAGCTGCCGAGGTAGCGAAGGACATGCTCCGGTCCGCCGAAGGGACGTTTTGAATAGACCACCCAGTCGTGATGGAAGAGTTGGCGCAGCCAGGCGGAGAAGGCCTTGGGTTGCGCGAGGAAGCCCAGATTTCCATGGAAGCCGAGTTGGCCCTCGGCGAAAGCGTTTCTGAGGGCGGCGATGAACTTGCCGCGAAAAACCCGGCCTAACACCTTGACCGGAAGGAAAAAAGGGTAACGGGGTTTTATCCATCGGCTATGATCAGGCGACAATCCGCCGGCGGGGACCACACAGTGTACGTGCGGGTGATGTTCGAGTTTCTGATTCCAGGTGTGCAGCACACTGAAGAAGCCGATCTCGGCTCCGAGGTGTTTAGGGTCGCGAGCGATCTCTAGAAGCGTTTCGGCGCTGGTTCGGAACAGCAGGCCGTAAACCACCTTCTTGTTCTGCAAAGCCAAGGGCCCCAGTTCGTGCGGAAGGGTAAAGACTACGTGCACGTAAGGCGAGGGAAGCAATTCCCGGCGACGTGCGGCGAGCCACTTATCGCGCGCGTTGGCCTGGCACTTGGGGCAATGCCGATTGCGACATGAGTTATATGAGATGACGCGATGCCCGCAGCCGGAACACTCATCGAGATGGCCGCCGAGCGCGGCGGTACGGCAGTGTTCGATGGCGCGCAATACCTTAATATGCGCCCAAGTGAGCCACTTGCGACTGTGCTCGATGAACTTCTCTCCCCCGGCGCGAACCAGATCGGCCACCTCGAGTGGTGGCCGGTACATTATTCGCGGCCGTGGTTGAGCGTCGCAGATAACGGAAGCGAGTCCAGGGGGCTGGCAGTTGCCCTGAGATGTCGCTGCGAAAGGTGGAGGTAGATGCTGGTATCCGCCAGGTCAGCATGCCCCAATAGAAGTTGAATGGTGCGCAAGTCTGCCCCGGCTTCGAGTAAGTGAGTGGCAAAGCAATGGCGCAAGGTGTGCGGGTGAATCGCTTTCTGGATTCCCGCGCGCCGTGCAGCCGCCTGGCATGCCTGCCACACCACTTTGTCGTTGATCGGCTGATCGCCGGTATGCCAGCGATTGCCGGGAAAGATGCATTGGGCAGGCTTTGGCCTTAGACCCCGCCAGTATTCGCGCAAGGCCTCCAGCAGTTTCGGGCTGAGCATGACATCCCTGTCTTTGCGGCCCTTGCCGCCTTGGACATGGATCACCATGCGCTGGCTATCAATGTCACTAATCCTCAGATTTGCCAGCTCCGCCCGGCGCAGGCCGGTGGCGTAGAGTGTCATGAGCAGAATGCGATGAAAGGGGTTGGCTGCCGCGTCGATGAGCTTGGCGACCTCGTTCTGACTCAGGATCCGCGGCAACTGAACAGCCTTCTTCGGATAGGGAGTGTCGTTGACGCTCCAGGGCTTGTTGAGCGTTTTCACGAAGAAGAAGCGCAAAGCCGCCAACCGCTGCCGCACCGTGTTCGGAGTCAGCTTCTGTTTGCTGAAAAGCTGTGCCTGATACTCGCGGATGTGCTGTGGGCCCAACTGGTCCGGCCGGCGTTTGAAATACCGCGCAAAATCTTGGACCGCGAACACATAAGCGCGTGTTGTATTCTGAGAGTAGTTGCGACGCTGGAGTTCATCCAGCATCATTTTTCGTAAACGGGTCATAGATTTCTCCTATGACCCAACCATAACGCGCCCACCTGACTTGTTGGAACACGGCCACGCGTAGCGTCCGCCGCGTGGGCGGCTTCGTTCAACCGGGTTTATCGCTACGTATCTTCGCACTCCGGAAGGCAGCCTGGCCTCCGTCGGCGGCGAATGACGGACTATGCCCATGATCCGACCGGAGGCGGGTCGACTTCCCGATTACCTCATCCGGGATTAGGGGACTAGCGCTCTCACGCTCTTCTGTGAGCGCGCGCGGCGACAGCACATCTCCTGGAGCTAGAGAATGTGGAAGCTCCAGGCGTAGGCTGAAGACCGTGCACCAAGCGTCCCAGGACTGAGGACGGCTGCACGCAAAGTGCGTGCGCCACATTAATTATCAATTGTCGAGAACAAGCGCCCAGCATGTAATCGCGCTGGGGATGGTAGTCCAGTAGCCGTACTTGGTGAAATAACTGGTCGCCAATTCGAAGCCCTGCTTGGGAGTCATTCCCTTGTCTTGGATTTGAGGGTCGGAGGCGTTTCGCACTGACGCCCATTTAAGCGCTGGTCTCCTTAATTGCTGAATCACCAGACCCAAGGCGGCGTCGCCTTCATCGCACGCCGAGCCCAAAGCCTGCAGCCCGTACGAATCCAACACGTCGTCATAGGCGAAGAAATCGGTGGTCACCACATCCGCGCTGGCCACTTCCGGGCCCGGCTGGGTGATGATAGTTGGCAGTCGGTTTGCTGCCGGCAGTTGCGCGGCGTTCGCCGCGAACAATGGCTGCGCTACCGCCAGCGACGTCTGCACGAGCTTCGAACAAGCATAGACCGACTTGGCGAAGGATTGCGATTTGAACTTGGTGGTGCAGTCGAATCGAACGGCAGGAGCCACCACCACGTCGCCCAGTTCGACATAAGAGCCTATGCCGCCCGCGGTGCCTGTGGTGATGATAAGCTTTGGGTTGACCTCGGCGATCAATTGCTTCCAAAGCTTGAGAATGGGCAGCTTCGGTCCGTCCTGGTTGAAGTGTAACTCGGACTTGAAACAGAGAACCCGCTTGCCGGCGATCGTGGTGGAAAAAGCTCCCCCAAGCCGCCGGATTCTCAACTACCGAGCCGCAGCCGTCACCGTTGTTCCGCTCAGTGCCGCTTCGACCTTCGCCAGCCGTTCTTCCAGCGACCGGATCCGTTCCTGTTGTGCCGTGATGGTGGTGTGCTCCTTTTGTAGCTCGTTGAGGAGCATGGGATCGAGTAGTTGGTATCTGACGGATTCCACCTGCCCATCGGCTGAACGTGCAACCAAATCTGGATAAACGTCAGCTACTTCTTCGGCGATCAATCCGTATTGAACCGGCTTGGAGCCATCATCGAACGTCTTCTTGTATCGGAACGTCACTGGCCTCAACTGCATAAGTCCGTCGCTGGCATCGCCCATGTCTTGGATGTCTTCTTTGTAGCGACGGGACGATGAAACGGTGCCGAGGTTCCCGTTGGCATCAACGACGACCCCTACATTTGCGAGGCCGGTCGAGGAGCCGTAGATGCCTGCCACGAATGCGGAAGTCTGGCAAGTAGTGCAGCCAGCGACGAATGGTGTTCCGATGCGGATGGTGCCGCTGTCGGTGACCGACCCATTGTTGCCTATCTCGATGTTGTTGCTGGTGGTGGCGATATTGATGCCAGCAGTATACCCGATGGCGATGTTGCTGCTCCCGGTGGTGTTGTAGTAGAGAGCGGCGTTACCCTCGACCGTGTTGTTGTTCCCGGTGGTGTTTTGTTTCAGTGCGACGTTACCGACGGCCGTGTTGGTGGTCCCGGTGGTGTTGAACACCAGCGCTGAGTTACCGATGGCTACGTTGCCCCCTCCGGTAGTGTTGAACAGTAGCGCATCGACGCCAATGGCCTCGTTGCTGCTTCCGGTGGTATTGGTTTGCAACGCACTGCTGCCTACGGCCGTGTTGTTAATCCCTGTGGTGTTGTTTTCAAGCGTCTCGTCTCCTATAGCCGTGTTTTGGGTTCCAGTTGTGCCGGGAGCCAGGGCACCCAAGCCCGCGCTGAAGTTGTTTGAGCCGGTTGGAAATGACCCGGCGGGAAACTGCATTACTGGCACGCTGCCGCTCGCCAATATCTTTCCGTCCACCTGGGCGTTACCGTTGACCTCCAGTGTCGCCGCTGGAGTTGTCGTGCCGATCCCCACGTTTCCACTCGACTGAACGATCTGCGAATTCCCAAGAGTAGTGGTGTTCTTCCAGATGGCGATCCGACCCGCACTTCCGGTGCCGGAAACATTAGGAGCAGCTTCTTGGGCCATCCCCGGCGACGACCAAAAACCAACGAAAGCGATCACGGTTAACACGGGCAAGAGCATTCGGCGCGAAAATCTCATTTCCTTTTTCCTCCGTCTCTGAAATCACCATGCTTGCAGGGTCCGATTAGACGCCCGGCGGCATGATCGAAAGACATTATACGTAAACACGCTATGGTTTACAACCAGCACTTTTCTGGCGGTTCAGAAAACCGATTGCATACATACATCTAACGGGTTCATCCGGCATCACTAGACGCCATCCGACCCGCAACCACAAGCGCGCCGCGGTTGCCGACTCGATGGGCGTTTGCTGCTGGGCGGACCAGCCCGGACATAGGCCATTAGGCGCTGTTAACTAGCCAAGGGCTGCGCCCTTGATATCCTGCTGACGCCGTGACGGAGATCATCGATGTGCGCTCCTTCTCTGTAGAGGCTAACAGAAAGAACAACCCCGCCGCATCGCCCGTGAATCGCCCGTGAATCGCCCGTGAATCGCAGCCGATACCGGTTTTCGCCGGACGACAATGACGAACAACTTCCTGTCGTTTTGCTTATGGCAGCACGCGGAAAGGCACGTTGCTCAAAAGCGTGCCGCTGGGTGTTACCACCTCGACTTTTCCGGAGGTGGCTCCCGGGGGTACCGTGGTTGTGATCAGTGAATGCGAGACGACGGTGAAGGCAGC
>JBEKUO010000468.1:0-6136 GCA_049514955.1 Bryobacteraceae bacterium
GGAGTAATGTGCAACTGAATCGACGCGAGTTTTTGACGGGTTCGGCGCTCTCACTGGCTGCGGCGGGATGTGCGCGGCGCCCCCAAGTCGCCCGCGAGACGCTGGTCTCGGTGCTGCGCCTCAAGGACTATGGACAGGAGTTGTACGGCGAGGTGCGCCGGGTGCTGGCCGATCATCGTCTGAATGTCCGTGGGAAGCGCGTATTGCTCAAGCCCAACCTGATCGAGTTCGACCCGCATAGTCCGATCAATACCCATCCCATGGTCGTGCATGCCGCCCTGGAAGCGTTTCGCGCCCTGGGAGCGGAAGTCTCCATCGGGGAGGGTCCGGGTCATCGCCGTAACACCCTGGACCTGGCGGATGCGGCGGGGTACTTCCAGGCTATTCCTCGCTTCGAGGAGCTTTTCACGGATTTGAATGTGGATAGCATTGCCCGCATCCGCCTGGCCCAGCCGCATTCCCGCCTCCGATCGCTGTACCTGGCGCAGTCGGCGCTGGCGTGCGATCTCCTGGTCTCCATGCCCAAAATGAAGACTCACCATTGGGTCGGCGCTACCCTGAGCATGAAGAACCTTTTTGGCACGGTGCCGGGTGGGGTGTACGGGTGGCCGAAAAACGTACTGCACTGGGCCGGGATTCCCCAATGCGTTGCGGACTTGTACCACATTCTGCCGCGGCATTTCGCCATAGTCGATGGCATCGTGGGAATGGAAGGGAACGGTCCCATTCAGGGCAAAGCGAAGGCGGCGGGGGTGGTAGTGGCGGGCCACGACCTGGCGGCGGTGGACGCCACGTGCTGTCAAATCATGTCAATCGATCCGCTTCGCATCGAGTATCTCAAGCTGGCTGTGGCGGATGTTGGAGAGCTGTGCCGATTGACGCGGCAGATTGGGGAGCCGATCAATAATGTTGGGACAACGTTCGATTTGATGCCGGAGTGGAAGGGGATTCGCCTCAAAGGGCGGGCGTAGCCAACCCCGTGGCGGAAGTCACCCTGAGTCGAGGTCGGCAGGCGAAAGCGCCTGCCCCACCACGGCGAACCAACAGCAAGCGACAGTTAGGTGGCACCGATTGTGTCGTAGTTCCCTACAGGCCCGCCGAATAATTCAGCAGCGCCCAATCCCGTCGCACCTGAGCACCTTAGCAGGATTCCCGCCAACGGTGCGTTGAGAAAATCGACAGCGGCCCGGGTGCCGTGTTTTGCAGCACCCGCAACTGCGTGGAAATTAAGCAGATAACAAGGCCTGAAACACTATAATATGGCCAACCGCGTGCCCTAACAAGCAATGGAGGCGCGTTATGACAGTCATTCTGGTTCTAGTTACGTTCTCGATCTTCATCCTGTTGGATTGGGTGGTCAATCGGCGAAAAGCGCCACAAGTAGCTGTGCAGCCGGCACACGCAGTGCCGCCGCCGCTGGAGCCGTCCTACGTAGACGGGTTTTTGGTTCCGGAGCAGTTGTCTTATCACCCGGGGCACAGTTGGGCCTTTCGGGAACGCCGGAGCCTGATGCGCGTGGGCATGGACGAATTTGCCGCCGCGCTGGCCGGTCCCATCCAACGCATTGAGCTGCCGAAGGTTGGACAGTGGGTCCGGCAGGGCCAAAGGGCTTGGTCGTTGTTCCGCGACGGCGAGAAAACCGACATGGTCTCGCCCACAGAAGGCGAGATCGTGGAAATCAACCCCGAGGTGCTGGCGAATCCCGAGTTGTTGCGGAAGGATCCGTATGGCAAAGGCTGGCTGGCGCTGGTTCACGTTCCGGATGAAGAGAGCACCGCGCGGAACCTCGTGCCTGCCGGGCTGGTGCGAAGTTGGATGCGCGAGGCGGTTGGCCGTCTGTATGCGCGGCAACCCCAATTGGCAGGCGCAGTTGCAGCGGATGGCGGCCTGCCCACCGAAGATATGCTGGCGGGTCTGGAGGACGCCAATTGGAAGCAGGTAACCGCCGAGTTCTTCCTGACCGCATAATTTTGCAACACTTTTCCGAGCAATGCGGTATAAAGGAGTTAGGCACCCTATTATGCCTGAATTATGCCCAAAGCGATCCTGTACGACAGCACTCTATGCATCGGCTGCAAGGCGTGTGAAGGCGCCTGCGCCGACCGCTGGCGCCTGCCGTATGACGACAAGATAGCTGCCGAGTCGCGGCTCTCGGCGCACAAACTGACGACGATTCAGACTTTTGGAGAGCGCTTCAGCCGCCGTTTGTGTATGCATTGTGTCGAGCCGACCTGTGCCTCGGTCTGCCCGGTCGGCGCCCTGCACAAGACCGCTTTGGGCCCGGTGGTCTACGATGCCGACAAGTGCATGGGTTGCCGCTATTGCATGCTGGCCTGCCCCTTCCAGGTGCCGGTGTACGAATGGCACAGCCGGCTTCCCAAAGTACGCAAGTGCGACATGTGCTACGACCGGCAACGTGCCGGCAAGCCCACCGCCTGTGCCGAGTCCTGCCCGACGGGGGCGACGATCTGCGGTGAGCGGGATGCCCTGATCGCCGAAGCCCAGCGCCGCCTTGCCGAAAAGCCCCACGATTACTATCAGCGCATCTACGGCCTCAAGGAAGCGGGGGGCACGTCTGTTCTGTACTTGTCGGCGGTGCCCTTCGAGCAGATCGGGTTGCGCACGCGGCTGCCGCAGGAACCTTTGCCGGCGCTCACCTGGCGGGTGCTCTCCGCGGTGCCGAACGTGGTTTCCATCGGATCGGTGCTGTTGGGCGGGGTGTGGTGGATCACCAACCGGCGCGATGCGGTGGCCCGCGAGGAAGGGAAAAAGCGATGAACAGGCTGCTGGCGCGGTTTACAATCTGGCGGGCGATTTTCGGGGTGCTGCTGGCGGCGGGCGCATATGGCGCTTATCTGCGTGTGCGCTACGGCCTGGGTGGAGTCACCAACTTGAGCGACCAGTTTCCGTGGGGACTCTGGATCGGCTTCGATGTGCTTTGCGGCGTCGGCCTGGCCGCCGGCGGATTCACGCTGGTGGCGGTGGTGCACATTTTCAACATCGAGCGTTACAAACCAATCCTGCGTCCGGCAATTCTCACTGCGTTTCTCGGCTATCTGCTGGTCGTGCTGGCGCTCCTGTTCGACCTGGGCCGGCCGGACCGAATCTGGCATCCGCTGGTGATGTGGAATCCGCACTCGGTGATGTTCGAAGTGGCGTGGTGTGTGACACTCTACACCACGGTTCTGGCGCTGGAGTTCGCTCCCGCCGTGTTTGAGCGATTGGGCTGGAAGAAGCCGCTGGGCTGGCTCAAGTGGATTTCGGTGCCGCTCATGATTGCAGGCGTCCTCCTGTCCACGCTGCACCAGTCCTCTTTGGGCAGCCTCTACCTGATCGTGCCTTACAAGCTGTATGGGCTGTGGTATACGCCGTGGCTACCGGTTTTCTTTTTCATGTCGGCCATCTGCGTGGGGCTGGCTATGACGATCTTCGAATCGTGGCACAGCAGCCGGGCATTCGGCCGGGAACTGGAGCTCCCGCTGGCCGCGGGACTGGCGCGGGTGCTGGCCGTGTTGCTGATGACCTATCTATTCGTGCGATTTCTGGATCTCGAGCAGCGCGGGGCGTTGGCGCTGTTGCGCGAGAACCGCACGGAGACCTGGCTGTTCGGACTGGAGATTCTGCTGTTGGCCGCACCCATGCTGCTGCTGTTCCAGCGCAGGGTGCGTTGGAACCCGGGTAAGCTCTACGCCTGTGCGGTGATGGTCCTGTTCGGGTTCATTGCCAACCGCTTGAATGTGAGCGTGACGGGAATGGAGGCCGGGTCCGGAACGCACTACACTCCGCGATGGACGGAAGTGGCCGTGACGCTCGCGATCGTAGCGTTGGGTTTCGCGGTGTTCCGGGTGATCGCAAAGCAGTTCCCGATCTTCGAGGAACGGCACGCCACACGATACCACCAAATGGCATCCGGCGAAACCCGCGAGAAGGAAGGTGTGCTGGTCGGAGTGCGCAATGCCACTTAGCACACGCGTTCGGTTATGGCTACGTACTGGAGTACCGCTTGCTAACGCGCGCGGCTCTGATCGGAGCCACGACCGTCAGGGAGTGGTCTTCCCGACATACGAGACCGAATGCTGGAGAATTTGTGGGGCAGACCCCAGGGCAGATCCCTGGTGACCGCCCCACATTTCATGCAGACTCTTGGTTACGCGGGAATGGAGTGGCATCTTTCCAGAGTGCCTGCGCCTAGAGGATGAAGATGGAGTTGCCGAAGAAGTTTCGGGTCGGCCTGGCCGCCAAACTCGCCGTGTGTCTGGTGGCGAGCACGGCGGGCATGTTCGCTCTATTCGCCGTTTTCAACCTCAGGGAGCAGCAGCGCCACTCCGAGGAAATGGTGCTGCAATCGGCGGAGCGCATTACCGATGTCATCCAGCGCAGCACGCGCTACGAGATGCTTCACAACGATCGCCAGGCGCTCTACAACGTCATCCAAGAACTGGGTAGCGAGCCGGGAATCCGCCGCATACGCATCTTCAACAAGGAAGGGCGCATCACGTTTTCGACCGACGCCGGGGAAGTGAACCGGGTGGTGGACAAGCGGGCGGAAGCCTGCTACGGATGCCACGCCCAAAGCGCGCCGCTGGTGAAGCTGAACCGTCCGGACCGCGCGCGCATCTTCCCGGGCCAGGGTGAGCGATTGCTCGGTGTGATCCGGCCTATCGAAAACGCACCCGCCTGCGCGGGCTGCCATCCCGCCGGGCAGCGCGTCCTGGGGGTCATCGATGCCAACCTGTCGCTGGCCACTGTAGACGCGCAAATGGCCCAGCACCGCGCGCAATTGGTCCTGTTCATGGGCATCACCGTGGTGATGATCTCGCTGGTCAGCGTGATCTTCATCTGGGCAGTCGTCTACCGGCCCGTAAAGGAGCTGATCGCCGGCACGCATCGCGTGGCGGATGGCGATTTGAAATACCGCCTGGCGGTGCGTTCCAACGACGAGCTGAGCGATCTGGCGGCTTCTTTCAACAAGATGACCGCGGAGGTGGCCGGGGTACACGCCGAAATTGAGGAGCGCGTCGAGCGCAAGACCGAAGAACTGGCGCAGGCCACCCGCTCCCTGCTCGCCAGCGAGAAGATGGCCTCCATCGGCAAGCTGGCCGCCACCGTGGCGCACGAAGTCAACAATCCGCTGTTCGGCATTCTGACCTACGCCCGGCTCACGCTTAAGGAAGTGGAAAAGGGACCCAACGGGTCGCCCGCCGAGATGGTCGAGCAGCTTCACATTATCGAGCGGGAGAGCAAGCGTTGCGGAGACATCATGCGCAACCTGCTGACGTTCGCGCGGCAGGCGCCCAGCCACCGCGAACGCAACGATCTGAACATGCTGGTAGGCCGTGCGCTGGTGCTGGTGCACCACCAGGCCGAGCTGCTGGGAATCGAGATCAAAAGCCGTTTGCAGGAGGATTTGCGGCCAGTTTCCTGCGATGCCGGGCAGATCCAACAGGCGGTGCTGGTCCTGCTGGTGAATGCCACCGAAGCCATGCCGCACGGCGGCCTTTTAGAGGTGGCCACGGAACTGGACTCCGCGGCCCGGCAAACGCGGATCCGCGTGCGCGACAACGGGATGGGCATTCCCCCCGAAGTGCTGCCGCAGATCTTCGAGCCGTTTTTCACGACGAAAGAGGAGCAACAACGCACGGGGCTGGGATTGGCCGTGGCGCGCAGCATCATCGAGCAGCATGGCGGCGAAATCACGGTCGAATCCTCGCCCGGAAAAGGAACGGAGTTTGTGGTGGCGCTGCCGGTTTCGACGCCGGCCGCGGACCCGGAAGCTGGCCCGCTGGTCTTTGCCGGCGCCGGCCGCCCAAGCTCATTGGCAAAATCAGGCTAGCAGCCCGGGAAGGACCGCTTCCCGGCGGCCGCGGCTCGGCGGGAGCGCCGGCCGGCCGGCGGTTCTCGAGGGCTTCTGCCGAAGGAGACACATGGTAAGCGAAGTGGAAGAACGAGTGGAAACCAAGACCAAGGGCAAGATCCTGATCGTGGACGACGAAACAGTGGTCCGCGATTCGCTTGGGAAATGGTTTTCCAGCGAGGGTTACCAGGCCCGGCCAGTGGCCAGCGCGCGCGAGGCGCTGGAATCCATTACGGACACCGAGTACGACGTCGCCCTCATCGACATCAAGATGCCGGGCAT